>JABDGR010000029.1:16288-16951 GCA_013285985.1 Verrucomicrobiota bacterium | reverse complement strand
GTCAAAACTGGGGCGATAATTTTTCGCCAGGGCCGCCGCCAGGGTGTTGCGTGAGTTGACCCAGCCGTTTTCCACGATGGCTGCGCTGTCTGCGGCCGTGGGCGCTTTGGCCAGGTTGGGCCAGCCCGCGGGGAAGGCCGTGTTCCCGGCCAGCGGGCAGAATGGGGCGGCCAGCAATATCACGAACAGGCCAAAAATCCGGCGCATAAACGCAAGTATGCTGTCCTATGTCGGCGAAACAATGAAAAACCGGCGTCGGCACCGCGCGGGTTGTGGCCGATTAATTTTTCGAAGCCGCGGTGTTTTTCGGCGGAGGGGTGTCGATTTTATCTTCCAGCTTTTTCATGTCCGCATCGAGAATGGTCTTGGGTTTGAGGATATGGCGGGTGTTGTCGAGTATTCGGCGGGCGCCGGCCTGATCGCCGGAAGCATAGAGTGCGTTCGCCAGCGGGCCGGCAATTTTATAAAACAAATTGCCGCCGGCCTTGCTGCCCAGCATGGGGGCCTGGTTGTCAAATTCGCGCGTGGCGTCAGCCAGTTTGTGCGCGTGGATCAAGCCGGCGATTTTATCCGCTTCCAGGTTCAGGGCCAAGTCCGTGCGCGCGTCCTCGTTTTGGCCGACGATTTGACCCTGAAGTTTTTTCGCCGCGTCCTGATCGCCCT
>JABDGR010000029.1:0-16278 GCA_013285985.1 Verrucomicrobiota bacterium | reverse complement strand
CAGTTTGGTAGGTCACCCTCAGGTCGTCGTCGTCAGTGAACTGGTGAATGGCCGCCTGGTAATGTTCACGCAAAGCAGCGGGTTTGGCGTCGGTGTGCTTGAGAAAATCCGTTTTCGCGTGCCAGGCATCGGCATTGCGCGGGCATACGGCAATGGCGCTGTCCAGTGCTTTAGCGGCATGGGCGTCGTCTCCGAGGGCCACAAAAACGGTTTTCATCAGCAAGTCATCGCGGGAGGCGATATACGCCTTCGTTTTATGAAAGGAGTCCGAGAGGTAGGCCATGTCATGGTCGCTGACTTCTTTCCAATTCTGCGGGTCGTAGGTCTTGCCGGTGAGAATGCCCATTTTTGCGAAGCGACCGCAATTCATGTCCCATTGGTCGGAGCCTTTGAGATAGCCGAACCAGGCATGGCCACCGCCATTCACCGTCTGGCCGCTGAAAAAGAGCGTCGGCAGGCCGAGGGCTTTGCCGGCCACCGACGCAAAGTACGCCTGGTCCACACAGATGCCAGTGTCGCGCTTGATGTTTGCCAGGGTGTAGGGTTCACTGTCCCATTTCAGCTCAAGGTTTTGCAGGCGGGAGAGGTTGTAAATGGTATCGCCAAAGGCGTGGCCAAATTCGGCCCGGTTGTGATGGATGTTGGTTTGCGCCCAAACGAATTCCGATTCGTCAATGGGGGCATCCACGACAAATTTGAGTTCTTCCGCCGAAAGCTGGCGCAAATCCGCTTCCAGCACGCCCTTTTCATTGCTTTTAACCCAGAAGGTAAAGCGGTCGGCCACGGGCTCGTCCTTCTTCGGCACGAGACTGGGGGTGACCTGGTTGTGGGGCCAGGAGGCCGGGAATTTCTGGTCATAGACCACGGCCAGGGCGATGGCCAGTTCCCGATAATTATGAAATTTTTCTGGGGCGGTCTTGTGCATGTCTAAGAGGTTGCGCAGTACCAGGGGCGTGTAATCCTCTGTCGTAAGCGCGGCGAAGAACGACCCGAGAAATTCCTGATCGCCCGTCCATTCGCGTTTGACCTCATCCGGCAGCAAATCGCCTAGCGGCTGGTCGGTTGGGTCGGGAGCAGTCGTGGGAATAAGCACATGCAGCATGGAGGGAAATCCCGGGCTGTTCATCGCTTGCTCCGCCAAATCAGCGGAAGCGTGCACGCCGGGCGTGTTTCCCGCCGGAGGCACCGCAACGCCATATTTGTTGCGCGAATTGACGCCGAGGTGTTGGGCCAAAAACCGTTTGGCCTCCGTTTTTTCGTTGCGCGACAGTAAATCACACCATTTCCAAAGCGTCAGCCAGGCTTGGTAGGTGGCATTGCCGGTCGAGCCAGGGGTGGAGCCGGAAGCGGGCCGGTAGTTTTTCGCGAGCGCCGCGGCCAAAGCATCGCGTGAGGCGACCCAGCCGTTGTTCGTGATGGCAGTGGTGTCTGCCGCGGTGGGCGCGTTGGTCAGCTTGGGCCAGTCCGGTGGAAATTGCGCGTCTGCTGCCAACGCATAAAGTGGGGTGGCTAGCAACACCGCGACTAAACTAAAAACCCGGCGCATAGTTGAAAGTATGATATCTCATGGCCGCAAGACAATGGCAAAGAGTGCCAGCGCTAGTGAGGCCGGCACCCTGCCCCGGCTTGACCGCGACCAACCGCCGGGCCATGCTGGTGTAATATTACTTATGGAAGTTGCCGCCAACATTTCGTCCTCGCCCGCCAACGGCACAGCCCGCGAACAGGTCAGGCAGGACACCGACTTGCACATTCTGAGCGATTGGATTGGGCCGGGCAGCCGTGTGCTCGATTTAGGCTGCGGGCGCGGGCTGCTGCTCGAGCACCTGCTTCACGCCAAGCAGGCCAGTGTTGTCGGGGTGGACAGCGATTTGCACTCCGTCATCGGCTGTGTCGAGCGCGGTGTGCCGGCCTATCAGGGCGACATCCTGGAGGTGCTGAATTTTTATCCTGAAGGTTCGTTCGACTGGGTGGTGTGCTCGCGCACGGTGCAGGAGCTGGCCCAGCCCTGGCAGGTGCTGGAACGTGCGCTGGCAGTGGGCCGCCATGTCGCGGTTGGATTTGTCAATCATGGCTTCTGGCTTAATCGCTGGAATATGTTCTGGCGCGGCCATCGCGTGCGCAACGAGGTTTATCCGGAGCCTTGGTATAAAAGTTCTCCGAGCAATCCGGTGGCCGTGGGCGACTTCGAGGAATTCTGCGCCGCCGCGCACGCCCGCGTGACCCGGCAGGCATTTCTGGCCGGCGACTGGCGCACGCCGCGCCATTTCTGGCCGAAGCTCCTCGCCGGTTATGCGCTGTATGAAATCAGCCGCAAATAAGATGCCCCACTTGGCGGGCGTAATTTGGCCCCCGGCTCCGTGTTCCAAACCTCGCGCAGCCTACTTGCATTTCGGGCACACCCCGTAAAACTGCAGCTCGTGGTCCACGTCTTTGAAGCCCGTGCGCCGGCCGACCTCGCGTTCGAGCTTTTGTGCCGGGCAGGCCATGTCCAGCAGCGCGACATCGCCGCACTCACGGCAGACGACATAGTCGTGGTGGTGGCCGCGGCGCAGCGTATAATGAGCCGCGCGCTCGTGCAGGCCGATGCGGCGCACCAAGCCTTTGGCTTCTAGCCGTTGGAGCAGGCGATAGAGTGTCGCTGGGTCGCAATCGTCGCGGACACCGCGCGCGGCGGACAACTCGCGGATGCTCACCGGCGCGGACTGTCGTTGCAATATTTCCAGCACACGGCGCAAGAGGTGGGTGCGGCGCAGGCCGGCCGCGCGGCACGCGGCCAGCAGCGCGGCGGGTGGTTCCTCCGCGCAGATTTTGCAGCTGGCCTCGGCATGGGGATGGGCGTGCGCCATGTCCCATCGTAGCACATGTGTTCCGCCCGGAAAGGGGAAAAGTTGCCCGTCGACGGTCAGTCAAGGCGCGGTGGAACGTCCTCTGGCCGCCGCGGAGTCGGGGTTGGGCGGTCTCCGTGCCGCAGTGCTGCGCGCCCCCGCGGCCTTGGGGAACGTCCAACGCTCGCTCTTGCTGATGTCCGGATCCGAAACCCATTCCTGGAGCAGGTTCTCATCGTCGTCATACACGCGGATCCAAATGCCCTTGAATTTGTCGAAGGCGGTGTTGGGTGCGCCATTTGTATAATAGGCGTTCCCGTCCAAGGTGGCTCCCTGCATGGGCACTTTGTCGGTCGCAAAATTTATTTCTCCATTGCCGGGATA
Organism: Verrucomicrobiota bacterium; assembly: GCA_013285985.1. Taxonomy (GTDB): domain Bacteria; phylum Verrucomicrobiota; class Verrucomicrobiia; order Opitutales; family JABDGR01; genus JABDGR01. The sequence goes on along the minus strand of JABDGR010000029.1, from coordinate 13,066 downwards.
TTTATCCAGGTCAAAAGTGCCGGTGCTGCGCTGCAAGGTAAAATCGTTCGGAGGTAATTCGCCCAAATGGGCGCTCAGTTTGAAGATGATGTAACGGAAGTGGAGACCGGCCCAATTCACGAAGGTCAGGTTCTTGCTCTCCACTTTGTAGGTTTCATCCCATTTGGAAATGGTGCTGTGCCCGGCTTCGTCGAATGATTTGGAGATGACGTCTTGCACGGACAGAGTGCGAAATTCGAAGATTCCCTTGCCATGGGCCGCGGCATTTTTGGCCGCCCACAACCGGATGTAAATTTGGTCTTTCCCGTTGAAAAGGGAAATTTTCGGATGGAAGACCTGCCCGTCCTCACGTTTCAAGGTTACCTCATCCGCCGCGACGGCGGTGATTTCAGCTTTGAACGGCGTGCCGCTGTTGTTGGTGAAGAGGTGTAACTCCGGCGCGGCTTGAGCGGCGCTGACCGCGGCGGGCGGGATGAAACCAAGGGTGGTCGCAAGCAGTATGGCGGCCGCCATCGGGATTCCGCTAGCACGGCGACGATATCTGCGGGGCAGGCTTCCGCTCATGTCGTTTTATATGAGACCTGATGGTTCGTTGGTAAAGCAGGATTTGTCCATCATGGTCGCGGAGGGGTGGGCAGGCGCGGGCCGGGAGCCGCGTTGGGGTTCGCCCCACCTTGGGCGCCGGGCTGCGGAAAAATCCAGGGCTGGGTCTTGATGATGTCCGGATCTGAAGCCCATTCCTGGAGCAAATTTTCATCATCGTCATACACGCGAATCCAGATGGCCTGGAATTTGTCGGCGATGTCCACGGTCCGGTAATTATTGTAGATGGTTTGGTTGTTGTTATCGAAAGCCTGGTCATAAAAAACGAAATGATATCCCCGCATGGGGATTTTGTCGGTGAGGAAACTTTTTTCCTCGTCGTTGGAGCATTTATCCATGTCAAAAGTGCCCAGGACGCGCATGGGGGTGAAATCGTTTGGCGGCAATTTCCCGGGGTTGACGCTGAGTTTGAAGACGGAGTAGCGAAAATGCAGGCTGCCCCAATTTACCAGCGTCAGGTTTTTCGCCTTCACCTGGTAATTTTCATCCCAGGTGGAAAGGGTGAGGTTCCCGGCCCCGTATTGCATTTTGGCGGCCAGGGCGAGGCTCGCCGAGTCGGGCAGCGATTTGGTGATGATCCCCTCGACGGACACGGCCTGGAATTCAAAAATTCCCTTGTCATGCGTGGGGGCATTTTTGGCCGCCCACAGCCGGATGTAAATTTGGTCTGCTTTATTGAAAATGGAAATTTTGGGATGAAAGACCTGCCCGTCCTCCCGCTTCAGGGTCACGTCGTCATTCGTGAGGGCGGTGACTTGCGCCTTGAAGGAGTTGCCGTCGCTGTTGGTGAACGTGTGAAAGTCCGCCGTGGTGGTCGCCGCAGTTGCCGGCGAATGAATGCCGAGGACTAATAAAAGGAATGCCCCGCTCAAGACGGATTTTCCAATTGGCCATCGGCGACATATAGGCAACTCCTGCAAACCGGTTTCCTTTGTGTGATGTAGGCGCGTTTTCATAAGAAAAACGAAAGAAGTCGCCCATTAGCTGCCGCGTGGCCCACGGGAAGGCGCAGAAGGGGCGGGCCGGCTTGGAGCTGTTCCGCTGCGAGCGCTCGGTGTTCCGCGGGCGGGGCCGGCGTCACGGGCCTGGCCGGTGGCCATGGCCCAGGCCCCGTCCCAGCTTTGTTGCTTCATTAAAGCCGGGTCTGAGCACCATTCTGCCACCAGGTGGTTGCTGTTGTCATAAACTCGAGCCCAGAGCGCCAGGAGTTTGTCGGTTTTCGCATGGGCGGCTGGCGCCGTGGGAAAGTAACCGCCGGCATTGGCCAGAATCTGTTGCATGTCGAGGGCGTCAGTTTGAAAGGTTGTTTCATCTCCGACGAGGATGGGGTCGAGGTCATGGGTTTGGCCAAACAGCAGAATGGGGCTTTCGACGTTTCCCGACGTATCCGGCACCAGCAGCACCTCGAACACGATGGTGCGCATTTCCAGACCGAGCAAAGTCTGCAGGGTTTGATTTTTCAAGATCACCTTGTAGGATTCGCGCCACTTCAACTGTGTCCCGCCCGCAATTGGGGCGGAATAGGTGGACGTTGTCTGGGGCTGTGCGGAAAACGTAAAAATAACATCGCCGTGCGCGACATGCTGCTGGAGGGTGGTTTCAGTGATGTAAATCTGGTCGGCCTTGTTGAAGCTGGTCAGTGGCGCTTCATAGTTGCTGCCATCGTGGCGTCGGAAACGAACCGTGGATCCGGCAAGGCTGAGCACTTGAGCTTGGAAGCTGTGGCCCTGGAGATCGGTGAATGCGCGCAGCTCGGGCTTGGAGGAGATATCTTTGGCGGTCGTCGCCGTCTCGATCGCGCCAGCCATGGCCGGCAGGGCCAAGCCCAGCAACAAGCCAATCCCCAAGCCCGCCGTTCGCCCGGGGTGCTGGCGGAAGGCGCCCAAGCTGGGGTAAGCTGCCTGGCGCATGATGTTCATGCTGGCCGTGTGAGGGGCCGTAGTAAAGATGAAACCCCGTTCCTAACGGCTTGTTCCCCCTAATCTGGCCCCGCCTCCCGTCATCAGTGCTTGCCCGGGAATCAAATAAACTTACCTGGTCAACGCCCAGCCGGGTCGGGCGAGGATGCGGCAAAATTTCCACCCGCAGAAACCAGGGGCCATTTTTCATTCGCGATAACGGGGGACGAGGTCCACTCCTGGAGGAGATTGTTCGAGTGGTCGTATATGCGCACCCAAAGGGCCAGGCGCGCGCCCTCACTGTTCATGCGGTCAGTTTCTACCACCACATCATTGGCTGCGCGCAATTCTTTAACGAGAATCTCGCCGGTTTGCCGCGTGGGCGGAGTGCGCACGGATGCGTCTATCGTGGAAAAACGAAACAGAACATATTCCATTCGGAGCGCACCAAGGTTTTTGCCCGACAAATTTTTGAGCAGCACCTTGAAGCCTTGAACCGGCGAATCCTCCGGATCGCTGGGCGAACTCGGAACGGCGGAAATTTGGAAAACTTCCGGCAATTTCTGAGTGGGATGCGCGCGCCCCCATTTACGGATAAAAGTTTGATCCGCCACGCTGAACGCATCGATTTTGACCTTGAATGGTTCGCCTGCGCCGCGTTGCAAATAAACATTGGGCTCTGCGACCTCTGTGATGGAGGCCTGCACCGTGTGGCCCTGGTCGTCCGTGAACGTATGCAAGTCGGATTTCGGTGCGGTTTCGGCGGCTAAAACGGACGAAGCCAGCCCAACCAACACACCCACAAACATAATACCCCTGGCCAGCTTGCGGCTTGCAGCAGCAAAAGTATCGGCACTCATTGGGGTAAGAAATTTCAAATGCGTTCAGTACTCAATGAATTACAAACACCCTCACCCCGGACGTGTTAAGGCACGTCCAACGTGAGAATGCGGTATAAGTCATCTTCTCTATTATCACTCTTTCGAGTGCTGATGGCAATACAGTGTTTACCCTAGACGGCGGACTTGCTTTTCGGGGATAAATGTGATTGATTCGTCGTTCCGTGCTTGGTTGCGCATGCCATGGGTCGCACAAGCGATTTTATGTAAACGTCTCAATATCAAGCATTAAAGAAAAAAACCAACATCCTAGCCATGAAAACTGCCGCCAAGGCCAAGCCTATCGTGACCTTCCCGCCTCAAGATGAGGTGGGGACCGAAATGCGCGGGGCTGATGTCGTCGTGCGGTGTCTTGAGCGGGAGGGGGTGGAGGTCGTATTCGCTTATCCCGGCGGCGCTTCGATGGAATTGCATCAGGCACTCACGCGTCCCACGAAAATCCGCACCATTCTGCCGCGTTTTGAGCAGGGGGGCGGTTTTATGGCCCACGGCTATGCCCGCGCGACCGGCAAAGTTGGCGTGTGCATGGCCACCAGCGGCCCCGGCGCCACCAACCTCGTCACTTGCATTGCTGATGCCTACATGGATTCGATCCCCTTGGTCGCCATTACCGGCCAGGTGTTCCAACAATTCATCGGGAAAAGCGCCTTTCAGGAAACCGACTTCTTCGGCATGACCCTGCCGATAACGAAGCACAGCTTCCTCGTGCTCAAAGCCGAGGAACTCCCCCGCATCATCAAGGAGGCCTTCCACATTGCCTCGACCGGCCGCCCCGGCCCGGTGGTGATTGACATTCCGAAGGACGTGCAGCAGAAAATTTTCAAGCCCGTCTTTCCCGCCGCGGTGAACATTCCCGGCTATCCGGATGCGCCCCAGGCGACCGACGACGAGCTGACGATGGTGCTCGGCTTGATTGCGAAGGCGAAAAAGCCGGTCCTCTACATCGGCGGCGGCATCCTCAGCGCCAACGCCAGCACGGAACTGCGCAAATTTGCGGAACTGACGGGCATTCCCGTGGCTTCGACCCTCATGGGCCTCGGCGCATTTCCGGCAGAACATCCGCAGAGCCTTTACTGGTTCGGCATGCACGGCACCGTGGCCGGCAACTGGGCGGTGTGTGAAAGCGACCTGCTCATCACCGCCGGCGCACGTTTTGACGACCGCATCACCGGCGTGGTATCCAAGTTCGCGCCCAAGGCGACCATCGTCCACTTCGACATTGATAGCGCTGAGCACAACAAGAACAAATTCGCGCACCATCCTATCGCCTCCGATATCAAGTATGCGCTCACGCGCCTCAATGAGTTGATTAAGGAGACGAAATGGAAGAAGCCCGACATTGCCACGTGGATGAAGGAAATCACCGGCTGGAAGAAACAGCATCCCTTCCCCTTTAACTACGCGAAGAATTCGGAGTATATTCTGCCGCAGGAAGCCATCGAAGTGCTCTATCAGGAGACCAAGGGCGAGGCGATCGTCACGACCGGTGTGGGCCAGCACCAGATGTGGACGCCGCAGTATTATTTGTTCAAAGAGCCGCGCACCTTTATCAGCTCGCTTGGCCTGGGCACGATGGGCTTCGGTTATCCCGCCGCCCTCGGCGCGAAAGTGGCCCGGCCCGACAAGCAGGTGGTGGACGTGGACGGCGACGGCTCATTCCTGATGAACATCCAGGAATTGGCTACGGCCAAGATTGAAAAAATCAACGCCAAGTGCCTTTTGCTGAATAACCAGCACCTCGGCATGGTGGTGCAGTGGGAGGACAACTTCTACGCTGGCACGCGCGGCCACACCATTCTGTGCGACCCCGCCAACATCGGCGGTCCCGATAATCCCGGCGGCATCTATCCCGACTTTGTGAAAATCGCGGCAGGTTTCGGCGTCAAGGCCCGGCGCATCCTTAAGCGCGCCGACCTGCGCGACGGCATCCGCGAAATGCTCGCTCACGACGGTCCGTATGTGCTCGATGTCATCGTGCCGTACACCGAACACGTGCTCCCCTTCATCCCCCAAGGCAAGTCTGCGATGGAAATTATCACCGAGCGGGTGAAGTGAGGCAGCCAGGGGGGCGCTCAACTTGAAGTGTCGAACCGCGTTATCCGTTTGCCAAGCGGCGCAGTGAAGGCATTTTAAAAGAATGCTGCCGAAGCTGCTGCGTTTTGCGCCGATTTACCAGGAGCGTGTCTGGGGTGGGCGTGCCTTGGCGGATGCGCTGGGGCGCAAACTGCCCGCGGGCCACCCGATTGGCGAGAGCTGGGAAATTGTGGACCGGCCCGAGGCGCAGTCGTGCGTGACGGGCGGGCCCTGGCATGGGCGCACACTGCGGGAATTGCTTGAGCACGAAGCGGAAGCAATGATGGGCCCGCGTTGGAAAGCGCGAAAGCCATTCCCAATTTTGGTTAAATGGCTCGATGCTCGTGAACGGCTGTCGCTGCAGGTGCATCCGCCGGTGGCCGCGGCGAAAAAATTAGGTGGCGAGCCGAAGACGGAAAATTGGTACATTGCCGAAGCCGCACCGGGCGGGGCGCTCATCGCGGGCCTGAAGCGCGGCGTTACGCGAGAGAAGTTCGAAACTGCCCTGCGGGAGCAGAAGCTTGAACCGCTGGTTCATCGCTTCCCCGTGCATCCGGGCGAGAGCTTGTTTGTACCGAGCGGGCGCCTGCATGCCATTGACGCCGGGCTGCTGATTTTGGAAATCCAACAGAATTCCGACACCACGTACCGCGTTTACGATTGGGGCCGGGTGGGGCTCGATGGCCAGCCGCGCAAGCTGCATGTGGCCGAGTCGCTTCAGTGCATAGACTTTTCCGATGTCGAGCCGGCGGTGCTTCCAGCAGGAAAAAAGGAAACGACCCTCGCGCAGTGTCCGCAGTTTATAATCCGCCGCGTTCCGCTCGCCAAAGGGGCGGAACTGAAATTTGCGGCTAATGAACAGCCAAGAATCATATCTGTCGCCAAAGGGTGCCTTACCACCGACGACCCTTCTCATTCCAAGCTTGAGCATGGGACAAATATATTTGTCCCCTATGCAAGTTCTCCGTGCTTTAAGGCAACGGAGCCAAGTGTGCTCTTGGTGACTGATGGTTTTGCGTCTCCCTAAACGCGGAAATGGCTGGTTGGGGGCATCGGAATCGCCCAACAGATTTTCCAGATCGCTATTGATTTTTGGAATCATTCCAATTAAGTTGTTTGGTCCAGGCTGGAATTGCCTCCTGCTGGACACTCTTTGCCATGAAACTCGCCACCACTGCCAAACGCGCCCTCGGCGAAGCCCTGGGCCAGGCGAAGCAACGCTCCACGCGCCAGCGAGAGCATGTGTTTGCCGTGCTCCTCGACAAGCGCGACCATCCGACCGCGGACGAAGTCTATGCCCGCGCCCGCACCACGATGCCGACCATCTCTCTGGCCACAGTCTATAACTGCCTGGAAACTTTGGTGAGCTGCGGATTGGTCCGGCAGGTCAACATCGAGCGCGAGCCCTCGCGCTACTGCCCGAATCTCCGCGAGCACGCGCATTTCCACGATCTTCGCAGTGGCCGGGTGCTGGATATTGACGTGCCGACCGACTTGATCACCGGCCTGAAGCGCCTTCTGCCCGCGGGCTATGAAGCCGAGCACATTGAGCTTTCCTTTCGCGGCAAAGCACCCACGAGCAAAGCCTGAACTTTCCATTCCTTCGAACCTCGACACTTCCATGCCCTCCCTCGATATCCGCAACCTCTGTGTCAGCATCGGTGAAAAACCGATTCTGAAAGATTTTTCCCTCTCCCTGCCCAAGGGCGAAGTCCACGCCATCATGGGGCCTAACGGCACCGGCAAGAGCACCCTGGCCAAGGCGCTGGCCGGGCACGAGGACTATACCATCACCGGCGGCGAGGTTTTCCTCGACGGCGAGCTGCTGTTGGGCCTCGAGCCCGAAGCCCGCGCGAAGCTGGGCCTGTTTCTCGCCTTCCAATACCCGTGCGAGATTCCCGGTGTTTCCATCGCCAACTTTTTGCGGGCGGCCTCCCAGGCGCGCCTGCCCGAGGGGCAGGAAGTCGCTGCCGTTGAATTCTACAAAAAGCTCCACGGAAAAATGGATGCGCTAAAGATGGACCGCAAGTTCACCGCGCGGTCGCTCAACGAGGGTTTTTCGGGGGGTGAGCGCAAGCGCTGCGAAATTTTGCAGATGATGATGCTCGAGCCCAAATACGCCATCATGGATGAGACCGACTCCGGCCTCGATATCGACGCGTTGAAAATCGTCGCGCAAGGCGTCAACCTGATGCGCGGGCCAGAACTCGGTGTGCTGGTCATCACCCACTACCAGCGCCTGCTCGATTACATTGTGCCGGACAAGGTGCACGTGATGTGGGACGGGCGCATTGTGAAGTCCGGCGGCAAGGAACTGGCGTTCGAGCTCGAAGCCAAGGGCTACGACTGGGTCAGCAAAGAGCTGGCGCCTTCCGCGAAAAACTAAAATCCAAAACAACTTTTTTATGGACCAAGCCACCCAACTGGAAATCGACCGCGAGAAAGGCAATTTCCGCTATGAGACCGACTACGCCTTTGACGCCGGCGTGGGCCTGAGGCCCGCGACGGTTGACTACATTGCTGAAGTAAAAGGCGAAGCACCGTGGGTGCGCGAATTCCGCCACAAGGCGCTCAAGATATTTGAATCAAAGCCCATGCCCACGCATTGGGCCACGAAAGATTTGGAAGCGATTGATTTCAGCAAGATTCGCTACTACCTCTCGCAGGGTCAAAAGCCCAGCCGCACGTGGGACGAGGTTCCGGCGGATATTAAAAAGACCTTCGAGCGCCTGGGCATTCCCGAGCAGGAGCGCAAGTTCCTCGCGGGCGTCGAAGCGCAGTTCGACAGTGAAGCGGCCTATTCGCGCATGAAAGAGGGCCTGAGCAAGCTTGGCGTGATTTTTGTCGGCCCGACGGAGGGCCTCAAGGAGCACGAGGAGATTTTCCGTCCGTGGTTTGGCAAAGTCATCCCGACCAGCGACAACAAATTTTCCGCGCTCAACAGCGCGGTATTTTCCGGCGGCTCGTTCATCTACGTGCCCAAGGGCGTGAAGGTGAAGCAGCCGTTGCAGGCCTATTTCCGCATCAACGCGGAGAACTTCGGCCAGTTCGAGCGCACGCTCATCATTGCGGACGAGGGCGCGGAAGTCACCTACATGGAAGGCTGCACCGCGCCAAAGTTTGAGACGGCGACGCTGCACTCGGCGGTGGTCGAGCTGGTCGCGCTCAAAGGCGCGAAAATCCAGTATATCACCGTGCAAAACTGGTCGAACAACGTCTTCAACCTGGTGACCAAGCGAGGCCTCGCGCACGAGGAGTCGGAAATCCGGTGGATCGACTGCAACATCGGCTCGCGTCTGACGATGAAATACCCCGGCGTCATCCTCAAGGGCCGGCGCGCGCGCGGCGAGGTTCTCTCCATTGCGCTTGCGAACGACGGCCAGCACCAGGACACCGGGGCAAAGATGATCCATGCCGCCGACGAGACAACGTCGAACATCATCGCCAAGTCCATTTCCGTCGGCCAGGGCCGTTCGACGTATCGCGGCCTTGTGCAAATCCCGAAGCATTTGAAGAACTGCAAGAACAACACCGAATGCGATGCGTTGCTCATCAACGCGAATTCGCGCACGGACACCTATCCCGCCATCACCGTGCGCGGAGAGGGCAATTCGGTGCAGCACGAAGCCAGCGTGTCCAAGGTCAGTGCCGAACAGATTTTCTACATGCGCAGCCGCGGGCTGAGCGAGGCTGCGGCGATGAGCCTTTCCGTCAACGGTTTCATCAACGACCTCGTGCGCGAATTCCCGATGGAATACAGCGTCGAGTTGAAGCGCCTGATCGAACTCGAAATGGAAGGGTCGGTCGGATGAGCGTCACCCTCGCAGAAACTCCCGCTCCCGTGGCCGCCACTTCACCCGCGCTCGAAGCCGTCTTTCAGGCCGAGCTGGCGCAGGCGCGCGAGCCGAAGTGGCTGGCCGATTCTCGTCGCGAAGCTTGGACGCGCGCGAATCTCGACGGTAAAATTTCCGAAAGCGGCATCGTGGTCGGCAAGAGCGACGAGCGCTGGCGTTTTTCCGGCCACAAGGGCTGGAGCCTGGAAGGCGCACTTCGCGCAAAAAACAAATATGCGGGAAAACTGCCGGACATTTTTGCGGGTGGCCACCCACTGGACTGTGCCGGAAAGTTGACTTATGCGGATGATATTCTGGCGGCGCAAACACCGGTGTCCGCGGAATTGGCGCGCCAGGGCGTGATTTTCCTGCCACTCGCCGAAGCCATCGCGAAACACCCGGAACTGGTGCGCGAGCATTTGTTCAAACACGACCATGCGCTTGGCGGCGGGAAGTTCCTTGCACTGCATCAGGCGTATGCACGCGCCGGGACCTTTTTGTATGTGCCGGACAACGTGGAGGTGCCGGCAACGTTCTTCGTCACTCACTGGGCGGCGACGCCTGGCGCGGCGTTGTTCCCGCACACGCTGATCATTGCGGGGGCGAACGCCACCGTGAATTTTCTCGACTACTTCGGCTCGGTCAACACCACCAGCGAGGCCTGGGTGGCGGGTGCGGCGACGATCATTGCCGGTTCAGGGGCGCGGGTCTTCCGTAAGAGTGTGCAGAATCTGAACGGTCACACGCTTTCCTACCAGGACGATACGGTGATCTGCGGGCGCGACTCCGACGTGCGGAACATTGCGGTGCACCTTGGCGCGCAGCGCGCCCGTTACGAGAGCTACTCGAAGCTCAATGGTCCGGGGTCAAACCTCGAACTTTGCGCGCTGACCATCGCCAGTGGCCGCCAGGAATTTGACCAGCGCACGTTCCAGGACCACGCTGCTCCGCGCGCAAAATCAAACCTCCTTTACAAGAATGCGCTGCTCGACGAGTCCCGCACGATTTTCGCCGGCATGATCCGCGTCGAGCCGGGCGCGGAGGAAACGGACGCCTACCAGCAGAACCGCAACCTGCTGCTCAACCCGGCGGCGGAGGCCGACTCGCTCCCGGGTCTCGAAATCCAGAATCAAAACGTCCGTTGCACACACGGGGCGACCACCAGCCGCCTCGACCCCGAGGAATTGTTTTATCTCCGTTCGCGCGGTTTGCCGAAAAATACCGCCTATCAGTTGCTCGTCTTTGGCTTCTTCGAGGAAGTCATCCAGCGGGTTGAAAACGAGGCGCTGGCGGAATTGCTGCGCAAGCTGGCGCGGGAAAAGTTTGGGAAGTAAATCCCTTCCATGTTTAATTATCGCAAACCCATGTCCCCGAGCGAACGCAGCCTGAGCCGCGACGTCACCGCGACGCTGGTGCCGGCGGGCGATTCCGTGAACCTGCCCGCGGGCACGCACGTGACCATCACACACCGGCTCGGTGGCAACTTCACCGTGGTGTGTGACTATGGCATGTTTCGCATCAACGGAGCGGACGCGGACGCCATCGGCGAGGAAAAACCCGGTGCGGCCCCAGCCTCCGAAGCCTCGCTGCAGCAAAACGCCGGCGGCCCGCCCGCCGAGCCCCTCTTGTGGGAGGCGCTGAAAACTGTTTTTGATCCGGAAATCCCCGTCAATATCGTGGATCTCGGCCTGGTTTATGATTTGAAAATTAAAGAACTTGGTGAAAACCGCTTTGGCGTGGAAATGCAGATGACACTGACTGCGCCTGGCTGCGGGATGGGCCCGGCGATTGCCGAAGATGCCCGCGGGCGGCTGGCCGCAGTGCCCGGCGTAGCCGAGGCGAAGGTGGACATCGTCTGGGATCCGCCGTGGTCGCAGGAGCGGATTTCTGAGGAAGGCAAGATGCAGTTGGGGTTGATTTGAACATTCAGGTGGTTTGACGAGGATGGGGGTTTTGTGCACGCTTTTACCATACCCTCGGAGCCTAACCCCATGAAAAAAGCAACCTCTGCCACGTCCCTCGCCACTTGCCCTTGCTGCGGCCGGCGCGATTTTTTGGCCACCAGTTTTTCCGCGATGGCCGCGCTGATGCTCACGCGCACTTTTGGCCGTGCCGCCGATGCACTGCCCGCAGTCGCAGGTGCCATCTCCAGCCCCAATATCAGTCCGATTCCCTTTGCCGCCACGCCATTGCCACTTTCGGCCGTGCGCCTCATCGGTGGGCCGCTCAAGCGGGCGCAGGAACTCGGCGCGCAGAACCTGCTCAAGCTCGACATGGACCGCGTCATGTGCCGCTTCCGCGAGCGTGCGGGCCTGACGCCCAAAGCGTCCGATGGCTACGGCAGTTGGGAGGGCCCGGGGCGCCAACTCACCGGCGCCATCGCCGGCCATTATCTTTCGGCACTCAGCTACATGTACGCGGCGACGGGCGATGCGCAGTTCAAGGATCGCACCAGCTACATGGTTAATGAATACAAGGAAGTGCAGGACAAACACGGCGACGGCTACATCGGCGCGCTCATGGGCAATTTGCCTCCCGGCGCCAATCCCGTGGACGGCAAAATCGATATTAACGGCCAGAGCTACGATGTTTATTACCCCACGGCCAGAAACGAGCGACCCGCGGTGGATGGCAAGCCGCTATTTGAAGAAATAGCACAAGGAGTCATTCGTTCCAGTGCCTTTGACCTCAACGGCATGTGGTCGCCGTGGTATGTGCAGCACAAATTATTCGCGGGCCTGCGCGATGCCTACCGGCAGACCGGCAACCACGCCGCGCTCGACATCGCCGTCAAATTCGCCGGCTGGGTCGAAGGTGTCGTCGGCGGACTCGAGCCCGCCCAGCTCCAGCGCATGCTCGGCACCGAATTCGGCGGCATCAACGAATCCTTCGCCGACCTCTACGTGGACACGGGGGACGCCCGCTGGCTCAAACTCTCGCAACGCTTCCACCACGACGCCATTGTCAATCCCCTGGCTGAAGGGCGCGACATTCTGGGCGGCAAGCACGGCAACACCAACGTACCCAAGCTCCTCGGCGAACTCGCACGTTATATTTGCGCCGGGAGCCAACCCGATGGCGATGCGGCGAAGTATTTCTGGGAAGCGGTCGTGTATCACCACAGTTTCGCCACCGGCGGCCACGGCTACGACGAGTTCTTTGGCCAGCCCGACAAACTTAACGGCCAGGTGGACGGCACCGGCCAGCGCAGCCCCGACTTGCGCACTTGCGAATCATGCAACGTCTACAACATGGTCAAGCTCACGCGCCTGCTCTTCGCGCTCCAGCCCGACAACAAGTTTGCCGAATTCCACGAGCGCGCGCTGCTGAACCATGTGCTGGCGTCGATTAATTTTGAAGACGGCCAGGTCTGTTACATGGTGCCCGTCAGCCCAGGCGTGACCCATGAATATCAGGGCAATGGGATGACCTGCTGCGTCGGCACGGGGATGGAAAACCACGGCCTTCACGGCCACGGCCTTTATTACACCAGCGCCGATAAATTCTGGGTGAATCTCTATACCCCCTCGACGGCGCAGTGGAAAGAGCCGGGCATCGGCATCGAAACGAAGGTTGCCACGGGCGACGCTGATATTGCCACGATTAAATTTACTTCCGGCGCACCCAAGGAATTCACTCTCGCGCTGCGCCGCCCGTTCTGGGCGGATGACGGCTTCGCGCTCAAGGTCAACGGCGAGCCGGTGAAGGATTTGCCCAAGACGGGAACGTATGCGGAAATGAAGCGCACATGGAAAGCCGG
>JABDGR010000028.1 GCA_013285985.1 Verrucomicrobiota bacterium | reverse complement strand
TGGCGAATGACCGGGCTTCATCCTCGCCGGAGACTGTTCGCCATTCAACCAGTTCCGGCCGCCCGCGGGTGAGGGTGCCGGTTTTGTCCACCACCACGACATTGACCTCGCGCAGTTTTTGCAGCGTCGCGGCATCCTTAATCAAAATGCCCGCTCCCGCGCCCTTGCCCACACCGACCGTGACCGCCGCGGGGGTCGCCAGGCCCAGCGCGCAGGGGCACGCGATGACCAGCACGCACACGAATGAAGAAAGCCCGAGGGTGAGCGCATGGGCGAAACCCAACGGCCCGGTACCAAACACCAGCCAAAGAACCAACGTCAGCGCCGCCACCACCAGCACCGCCGGCACAAAGACCGCTGCGATTTTGTCCGCCAGCGATTGCACCGGCGCCCGGCTCGCTTGGGCCTCGCCTACCAGGTGGATGATGTGGGCCAACAAAGTGTCTGTGCCGACTTTAGTGGCGCGAAAAGTAAATGACCCCGTGGTGTTCAAAGTCCCGGCAACGACCATTGCGCCAGGGCCTTTCTTCACCGGGACAGCTTCACCCGTCACCAGCGATTCATCCAGGTGCGATTCGCCTTCGATAACCAGACCATCCACGGGAATTTTCACGCCCGGTTTCACGATTACGCAATCGCCGATAACCACATGCTCAACCGGAATCTCCACTTCCATTCCATCCCGCAACACCCGAGCACTTTTGGCCTGGAGCTCCAGCAAACTTTCCAGCGCGGCCCCAGTCTTAAGCCGCGCCCGCGCCTCCAGATATTTACCCAAAGTTACGAAGGCAATCACCACGATGGCGACGTCGAAATAGCCGTCGTTGACTTCAAGATACGCCTTCAACTGAGCGCCGAAGAGCAGAAGCACGAGACTGTAAAGAAACGCCGCGCCCGTGCCCAAGCCGATGAGAGTATCCATGTTCGCCGCCCCGTGGCGAAAGAACCTCACTAACGCGTGCAAATACGTGGCACCGGTATAAAATAAAGTATAGGCCGCCATGCAGGCCAACAGCCATTGTATCAATTGATGAAGGCTATCGGACATTTTCGGCGCCCAGTTGAGGTCACCCGCCAAATTCCACCCCATAATCAGGATCGCTACCAGCGCGAGAGGCAATGACGATTGAATTTTCCCGCGTAGAACCATGATCTCGTGCATTTTTTCCATCGAGTCCGCGTTTACCGCGTGCGATGTAACGGTCGCGCCGGCCACTATCAGCGAATAGCCCAAAGGCTCAATGAGACGCTCCAAGTCTTTCAGCTGCAACTGCCCATCGTCATAGCCGATCTTCGCGGTACCCGCGCTATAACTAACCTCGGCGGAACTTACGCCGGCCCGTTTGCGCAAGGTTTTTTCGATGATGCTGGCGCACGAGGCGCAGTGCATCCCGCGCACTTGAAAACTGTGCAGAGTCTCCATCTTAATGAGTCAACCGGTAGATTTTCATCAATTCGCGGATGCCCTCCTGCTTGTCTTCGCGCATCCGCTTCATCACGCAGGTATCCAAGTGCCCGGCGAGCAACTCGTTTTCCACTGAGCGGAGCAAACCGATGACGCTGTCGGCCTGCTGGATGATTTCCGGGCAATAGGCATTGTCCTCGATCATCGCGATGACGGTGTCGAGCGTGCCGCGGGCCTGTTTGGCCAGCTTGAGGGATTTGGCCTTTTGGGAGGGAAGGTGCTTGTTCATGGTTTTAACCTATAACCTAGGGTATAGGTTCAAGTACCGGAACGCAAGCGGCTTTTTGAGAGGCTTATTCCAACCCGCTTAACTCCACCACCTTGGCCGTCTGTGGCGGAAAGTCCGTCACCTGTTCGTTATTGCCCTGGCGCACGGACAGCACGAACAGTGAGAGCACGCCGAAGCGCTGCCAGCGCGCCAGGTCATAACTCGGCTCCCAGTCGCCGAGTTGTTCGTAGAGAACGTCGAGCGCCTGCCATTGGGCGTACGGTGGCCGCGCTGCATAAAGCCGGAGGCCGCCGCCGAATTCCCGGTCACGGGTTATCAGGTACGCCGTGCCGGCACGGCTGACGGCGATTTCCGGCCGCGAGAGGGGAATCTGGAGCGTGCCGCCACCCGCCAGGCTGAATTTCTGCTTTCGCTTGCTCACCTGGTGCGCGCTCCATTTTGAGCCATCGAACCAGAGGTGGAAATACTGCGGCACGCCGTCCGGCCCATTGCAATAATAGGCAATGTGTGGATGGCCCTGGGCGTCGGTCGCCAGTGAACACGAGTTGATCAAATTTTGACCCTTGGCGATGGTCAACACCTTCGCGTCGCTTTGCACCGTGATCGGACGGGCTAGTTTTTCGCCATTGCTGTTTTCCCAAGTCCTGCCCCCATCGTGCGAGCGGGCATAATAAATGTCGTGGTTGGTCGAAGCATCCGGCGAATCACGCCAGCACCACGCCAGGTGCAGCACTCCATCGGAGCTGACTTCCGGCCGCCACCAATAGGGGCTGCTCTGCCCCGCCCCTTCCAGTAGTGGGCTTTGCAGGGCACTCCACGCGTGCGTCACCGGGTCATAGCCATTCAGGCACAGCCGCCCGTTGCCGCTCTGCCCATCGCGATAGAAGAAATACAATTCGCCCTTCGGCCCCGGGATGAACGTGGGATAAGTCACTCTGTTTTCAAGAACACCCGTCATGGGCCCGGGTGCTCCAAAATCAGCCCAGTCGCTCGAACCGTTCGAACTGCGATAGCGCAACGGCTGGTTATGGTGGTCATACGAAAGGTGCCGCACGCCGTCCCCAGACAAGCCGAGCACAACATCGTTGTGCGCATCGCGCACGTTGCCGCTAATATTCAGGGTTTGAACATCCCAATCTCTTCCGGTCCACAACCGCCGTGCCACCACTACCTGCCCCGTCGGATTGTAATAGGTGGCGTATTGGTATTTATCGTCGCTGGCCAATGCTTCGATTCGAAAAATCGTCGCGTTGATTTCGGTCGCGGCGTAGGCGGGGCCTAGGGGATAGGCGTTCACCTGTGGCACTTGGATGGGCCTATTTGTGGCAGTTCCCGGCTCAGTCGCACAAGCCGCCAACCCCAACGCCCCGGCAACCCAGGGCATGACCTTGATGAAGCGCATGGGGAAATCGTCGAAAATTCAGGGCTTCGACGTTGACTTCGCCGCATGCACCTCCGGCATCGCCTTGACAATCTCCCGCGCCAGATCTCCGACGAGCGCGCTCAAGGCACCCACATAAGCCGGGGCAATTTCCCGTCCGGTCGCAACCCGGCGCGTGAAGACCGATTCATGCGTGTAGTAATTGGGCCGGCCGCCCGGGCCGGAAATGCGCCACTGCACACGCAAAGTCACGTCGCCACTGGGCACACCGTCAAACTGCGTGATGTTGACATCGACCTCAAATTCCTGGTCAAAGGCCGGCGGCAAGGGATACGCCGCGATGCGCGACGAATCGGCCAGCTGCGCGATGTCCTGCGCGAGCACCCGCGAAAACCCCTCCCTCAACGGTTCCAGCCACCGGTGGTATTCATCCAAATACGGCTGGTTGTCCGCCAGACGGGCAACCATCTGTGGGCGGTCGAGATACACCGGCACCTCGGTGTAATACACTCCCAAAGAAAGCGTGGGGTCAGGCGCCGGCGCGGGAGAAATTTTTTCCGTCAGGGGATTGAGCACGTAGCCGTGCGAAAGGTCCGGCTTGGGCGAAAGGACAGAACACCCCCCGACCAACCCGGTGAGGGCCACCATGGCAAAACCGCGCACGTGGTGATGGAAAGATTTCATGAGATGCAAGATGGATGAATTACTTGCTTAGGCCGCCGCGGGCGGGAGCGGCCGGCGTGACCACGGCCTTGGGCGCCGGGGTGGTCGGTAGGCTGGGCAGAACGGAAGCATCCGGAGAAAACAACGGCCCTCCTGGCGGCGCCTTGCCCGTAATCAGCGAAGTGGGGTTTGCCTCCAAAAATTCCGACAGCACGCGCACCGCCCGCGCCGCATTGCTGATTTCGTTGAGCGCCTTGTCCAGTTCTGTGCGCAGTGGCGAATCCGGCGCAATCACGTCGCGTACCGCCCCCAGCGTGCGGTCAAGTTCGTCGAGGGTGGCTCGCATGCTCTTCGTCGTCGTCTGGATTTCGTCGCTCAACGGCTGGACTTGGGCGTTCAGGCTCACCGTGAGGTGATCGAGGTCGTCGAGGGTCGCGCCAAGCTTGTCCAACGCTTCCTTGATTTTCGGGTCGGCGAGGATGGTGTTCAGATTGTTCGCCGCGGAAATGAGGGAATCATTCAATTCCTTGAGGTTCAGCTGCTCCACGCCTTTGGTCAGTTCATCGGTCAAGTGATTGATTTTTCCCGCCATCTCCGCAAAGTCCACCTTGCCCAGGTTGCTCAAGGCCGTCGTGACGGACTGGATGACCTCGCTCAGGCCCGAGGGAATGGAGGGGATTTCCTTATAATCATGCGAAAGGCTGACATCTTTCACCTTGGCACCCGGGCTCTCAAAATAGTCCAGTTCAATGAAAAGCTGGCCGGTGACAAAAGTCTGCATCTGCAACCGCGCACGCAGGCCGCCGTTGATTTGTGACTCAAAAACCTGCGGGTCGCCCAAATCGTTGGTTTCGCCAAGCTCCCGGTGCAGGCGGGTGGTGTCAATTTCGATCAGCACCGGGATGGCGTCGCTGTTCGGATCCTGGTCGTAATGGATGAAAATATTCGTGACTTCGCCGATTTGCACGCCCTTGAATTTGACCGCCGAGCCGATGTTCAACCCATTGACCGAATCGGAAAAATAAATGATAAACTTTTCCTTGTGGTTGAAAAATTTTCCGCCGCCGAACAGCAGTACGCCCGCAATGGCCAAAATAATGGCCCCGCTGACAAACAGGCCAATCAGAGTGGGCTTGGCGCGGACGCTCATGGGAATAGACGATGATGGGGGTTGGAGGCAAAAGGCCAAGCCGCAATTATGACTTGCGCCGACCCGGCGCCACGACAAAGGGCGCCCCGGTCGCCGGATCATGTGACAGTTGGAGCCCCACCATGCCGCGATTGAGGAACAAACGCAGATTTTCGTTATCCGTCTGCCCACGGAGGGTCTTGGGATCGCCGAGACCACCCATGCGGCGGGTAGACGCATCGAGGAAAATCGCCCGATCCGCGATGGCGAAAATGCTCGCCAGTTCATGGGTGACGACCACGACGGTCGTGCCCAGTGAATCGCGCAGTTCGAGGATCAACTCGTCCAGCCGCCGTGCGCTCACCGGGTCCAGGCCCGCGGAAGGCTCGTCAAAAAACAAAATTTCCGGGTCGAGGGCCATCGCCCGCGCCAGACTCGCGCGCTTGCACATGCCGCCGGAAATCTCCGCCGGGTAAAAATCCTCAAAACCGCGCAGCCCGACCAAAGCCAGCTTCAGCGCCACTGTCTCACGGATGTCCTCCTCGCCCAAATCGGTGAATTCCTCCAGCGGGAAAGCCACGTTTTCCGCCAAAGTCTGCGAACTCCACAGCGCCCCCCCCTGAAACATTACACCGAATTTGCGCAGCATTTGGGTGCGCTGCTCGTCGTCCGCATCCGTAAAATCGACCCCGTCATAGTAAACCCTGCCCGACTCCGGTTTGAGCAGGCCAATCATGTGCCGCAGCAGCGTGCTTTTGCCGCTGCCTGACCCCCCCATGATGGCAAACACTTCCCCCCGCCCGACTTCGAACGTCAGGTCGCGCATCACGACAAAGTCGCCGTACGCCATCGTCAAATCGCGCACGGAAATATGGGCGGACAGTTCGCTTTTAGTCATGGCGAGAGCCGGTCACATCTTGAGGGTGTTGAAAATCACCGCGAAAATTGCGTCGGCCACCACCAGCCAGGTAATACCGGAGACCACCGCGCGCGTTGTGGCCTCGCCGACTGCCGCCGAGCTGTTGCCACACTGCATCCCGCGCAGGCAGCCCGTCACCGCGACAATGATGCCGAAGAAAAAACTCTTGATGAGGCCGACGGAAAAGTTCGTCAAGTCCACCGCATTAGTAATCTGGAGGGTGTATTGCGAATAGCTCAGCCCCATGGTCAATGCCACCACCAGGCCGCCAAACATGCCGACGAAGTTGGCGTAGAGCGTCAGGAGCGGAAACATCAAAAACAGCGCAATCATGCGCGGCAGCACCAGGTATTCGATGGGCGACAGCCCCATCGTGCGCAGCGCCGCGATTTCCTCCGACACTTTCATCGTGCCCAGTTGCGCCGCGAACGAGGCCCCGGTGCGCCCGCTCATCAGCACGCCGGTCATCATGGACGCCATCTCGCGCACCATCGCCAGCCCGACCAGGTTCGCAATGAAAATCAAACCGCCGTAGGGGCGCAGCGTCACCGCGCCGACATAAGCGAGAATCAGTCCCATCAGAAAAGCAATCAGCGTCACAATCGGCAGCGCGTCCACCCCGCAATGTTGCATTTCCAGCCACACATCGGACCAGCGGAACCGTGCGCGACCCACAAAAAAACGCCGGAGCGCCAGCGTGCAATCGCCAAGGAACTGCAGCACCTCCAAAGCCTCCGCCCACTCCTTCTGGGCCCAGATGCCAATTTGCGCCAGAAAATTTTGCCGCGCCAGCCGCGGCCGCACGTCTTCCACCTGAGGGACAGCCGTGGCCAACCGCAGTAATTGCCGCGGCCCCACCGGCAGGCTCTCAAAATCAAATTGTGTCTTCGTGGCCACGCAAATGTCGTGGCAATTGAGCAAAAAACTGACGAGCGCCGAGTCGTACTCCGTCACGCCGGTGAGGTCGAACCGCATGATGCGCGGCAGCGCCCCACCCTGCGCCACTTCCGTCCGCACCGCCGTCGGGAGCGGCCGATTGCCCGTCATCAGCGTCCACGGCCCGCGCAACCGCACCCACAGCGCATCGCCTTCGCGCGTGATGGTCAGCGCGTCGCCATCGTGACTGGGAGTTGGAGTATCCATGCTCATTTGCGTTCGGTCTTGAAAATACCGCGCCTTTCGCGCCTAGTGGAGACGATGCGAACCGCCGGTGCTCCAATCAAGGCCATTCTCTACGACCTCGACGGTACTTTGGTGGACAATTTTGGCGCCATCCACCGCTCCATCGTCCACGCCCAGCAGGCCCTCGGCCTCCCGCCGTCCACTTACGAAAAAGTCCGCACGGCCGTCGGCGGGGGTATCGAGTTGACGCTGACCCGCCTCGTCGGCGCGGAAATGGCCCCCAAGGCCTTGCCTCATTTCCAGGAATTTTTCCCCACGGTAATGCTGGAAGAACTACACCCCCTGCCCGGCGCTGCCTGGATTCTCGAAAATCTTCACATCCGCGGCCTACGCCAGGCCTTGTTGACCAATAAGCACGGCGAATCGGCCCGCGCCATCATCGCCCACCTCGGCTGGGACAAACGGCTCGAACTCGTCCTCGGCGCGAGTGACACCCCTTGGCGCAAACCCCAGCGTGAATTCGGCCTGCACGCGGTCAAGAAACTCGGCGTCAACCCGGCGGAAACCATCATGATTGGCGATTCGCCTTTCGATCTCGATGCCGCGACCAACGCCGGCCTGCGCGGCCTCGCCGTCGCCACCGGCAGTCATACCCGCGACCAACTCCTCGCCCATCAACCCCCGCCGGAGGGCGTATTTGATAATCTGCAGGAATTGGGAGCGGCGGCGTTTGGGCTTAAGCCTTAACTAACTCATGTGATGTGATTTCACGTGTGTTCATGGCGGGGAAGGGTCGGTCGCGGGGCCGTCGTTTTGGGTGGATGAAGACGGGTTTTCAAGATTTCGGGAATTTCCGCCAGCCGTCGCACCAGGAAAAACAGCTTCCACCGCAACCCGCCGCCGACGCCAAACCCCGCCAGCGCGCCGGTGAGGCGGCGTTTGCGCGAGGCGCGGGCGGCGAAGCCGGCTGGAAGTGACGGGCGCATAGCATAGATTGGGTTGGGAATGAAAAATTGGGCGGACATAAAAAGTTCTTTATTTAATCATCTTGAAAATCAGCGGCATGATCTTGCTGCGCTCGCTGCGCGCCACCTTGTCCATCGCCCCCGCCGCCTGGGCAACGAACTGGCCGAGGTCGCGCATCGTGCCGTGGAATTCCTCGGCTTCTGCGCCTTTGAGTTTGGCCGTGCGCTCGGCGCATTCGCGTAAAACCGCCAGCGCCGGGTCAATCTCGCGCCGCTGCCGCTCGCGCACGATGGTGCAGAAAATTTTCCACACCTCTTTCTCGGCCTCGAAATACTCCCGGCGCTCGCCCTTGCGCAGCACGACGCGCAACAAGCCCCACCCCACCAGCTCGCGCAGGTTCGTGTTCACGTTCCCGCGGCTGATTTGCAGGGCCGCCATGATTTCGTCCGTGGCCAACGGCTCGGCGCTGACCAGCAGGAGCGCGTGGATTTGCGCCATTGTGCGGTTGATGCCCCAGGCGGCGCTAATCACACCCCACTGGGAAATAAAGCGCTCGCGCGCGGCGCGCAGCTCGGCGGCTGTCTGTTCGGTGGTGGTCATGGTAAAACGAGTTAGCGGTTAAAAATACATGGCCACCACCATCAGGCCGATGCCGAGGCCAACAGTTCCGATAATGAGCACGGTGATCATGACAGGAGTGGATTGAGATTATACTTTCAGTATATACTGAAAGTTCAGGATATGCAAGAGGCCGACTCCCAGTTTTTCTCCGCGCTAATTGGCCCATAACCCCGCCCCAACCTTCACAACCCCAGCAACTTCCGTGCGTTTCCGCCCAACACCAGTGCCAGTTCTTTCCTCGTCAGGCCCGACTTTTGCACCTCCGCCAGCGGCCGGGCGAAATCCGGTTCCCGCTGCTCGCGGGGAAACACCCGCAGCGGATAATCACTGCCAAACAAAATCCGCTCCGCACCCACGGCATCCGCCACGCGCCGGTAAACCTCCGGGTCATAGAGCAACGGGCTGGCCGCGGTGTCATAATAAACATTCCGCAAATCCGTTCGGACGGACGGGTTCAACGCTAGCAGTGGCAGCAACCCGGCCCAATGGGCAAAAATAAAATTCACCCGCGGATGCGTCCGCGCCAGCTTTTGGTAATCCCGCAACGACGACGCCACATAGCCCGGATAATCCCGCCCGGCCGGCTCCGGCACGTGCAGATTGACGGGAATCTTTTCCTTCTCCGCCCACGCTAACACTTTTTCCCAACCCGGTTCATCCATCGCAAAACCCTGCGCCGCGGGAAACACTTCACCCACCCCGCAAAAACCCGCGTCGCGCGTGCGACGTAAGTCCTCCAATGCCTCGGCCCCGCTCAAAGGCTGCACACTGGCAAACGCGGAAAAACGGTCCGGGCTCGCCCGCAGCCATTCTGCCATCACTGCGTTGTGCCATACGCACGTCTCGTGCCGTTCCCAATACCAGCCGAGCAATACACAGCGCTCGACCTCCGCCGCGTCCATCGCGCGTAACATCGCTCCCCGGTCGGCAAAACCTTGTAACGAACGCTTCCCATCCGCCCGCGGCCCGGCGAGTTCCGCCCAATGATGCTCACCCCGCGCCCGCGCCCAGCCCGCCGGGTCCGAGAAAATCTCCGGCGGATACGCGTGGGTATGCGCGTCAATCACGCCCGCGCTTTGGCGGCTCGCCTTGGTTTTTCTGGATTTCACGATGGAGTAATGGGTGGTCCTGACCGGCATTGGCCGGCAGCTCGTTGGGCAAGACAGCATAATACGCCGCCAGCCACAAGCTCCACGACCATTTATAAAAAATCACCGGGAAGACCAGCCCGATTCCCGCACCCAGCCCAATGGCCACCCTCGGCGTAATCCACCCGCACAGCGCCAGCAGCGCCAATGGCAGCATCAGCCCGAACACCGTCACCGTGTAATTACAGACCATCGCACCCAGGAAAAAGCCGTTCCCGCGATCCCAGCGCAAAGAACATTCCGGACACCGCGCCAGCAGCCGCATCCGCGGCGCAAACATCAGTGGTTTTCCGCAATTCGGGCACTGCCGCTGCAAACCCCGCTTTATAATCTGGCTGGAGGTAACCTGCATCGGAAGGAGAATCACTTGACCGCCGCTGACAATGGCAAGCCGTCGGCGCTACTGTACAAATCAAAAAATTCCGAGGAGCCGGTGTGTTTGAACAACCGGTTGAAGTCATCGAGAAACCGCGGGGAAAACAAGGCGTCATAGGGTGGATAAAAAGTTTTGATTGAAAAGGGAGCGGAGTTTTTCGGAATCAGCCAGAGCACACCCTTCGGCGCGGTCGACCCCGTTTTGAACTGCTGGAGCAGTTGGGCAATTTCCGGCTCGGGCAAATCCGCCCGCTTGTGGTCCATAAGGGCAGTCCAATCAATGCCCACGGGCTGGCCGTCGAACGCCAACAGGCAGCGATACGAAGTCAGCCAATAATCATCCGGTCCGCCGACACCCATCAGGACGATGCATTCCTTGCCCTGCTCCTTCAGGACCTGCTGCACATCGGCAACCACCCTGGCCCCGTCCGCCGAATGCTCCTTCAGCAAGGAATGCGTTTTAATCAAGGCCAGCGACGACGAGGTTAAACAGGCGAACGTCCAGGCGATCAGAAAAGCCCGCGCCCAACGCGTTCCACCGGACGGGTTCCAGACCTGGCCTAACCCGCTATTGTAAAGTTGAATGCCCAAATAGGGCACCGCCACCAACCAAGGCATCAAATGATGCGGACCAGCCCCGTATTTGGATGCCGGGACCAACAGCAAAACAAATGCGCCCAGGAAACCGGCAATCAAGACGGCGTTCGCCCGCAACACCGCCATGGCGCGAGTCTCACGGTATTGGACCAGCCACCCCGCCACCAGCGGCATCGATACCACCGCCAAACACCACATCAGTTGCTGAAACTTTATCGGGCTGAATCCGTGGTGCACGATGGCACGGATAAATCCGAGGTAGTTCGTGAGCGAAATATTCGGCAGCAAAACAAAAGGGGCGAAAAAAACCGCGAGGGCACAACCCACGGCCGCCAAGCCCTGCTTGATGGTGTAACCACTCTGCCAGGCGACCGCCGCCACGGGAATAAAATAGAGCGCCGCGTGGATTTTGAAATTCACCGCCACCCCGATCAGGGCGCCGACGATAAAAGGCGCATACCACCGTCGGCCGGAAGCCAGCCAGAGGCCGAGGGCCGCCAGCAGGCACAATAGCGAATCCGAACGCCCGGTGATGGGATTCGCATCGGCCCGCAAAAAAAACGCCGCGCTCAAGCCGACAGCCAACAAGGCGGTGCGGACAGATGATTGTTTTTTGAACACGAAATACAAAACGACCAGCGTGGCCACATTAGCCAGCACGCCCGGCAGCTTGCCCGCCAGCAGCGCAGGCCCAAAGAGTTCATTGCTCCAGCCCACCAGCAGGTAAAGCGCGGGCCCATAAGGCAGATTGTAAACCTGCGCGGAGTCCAGGCTGGAATAAAGCGGATGCCCTTGAAGATAGTACCAGGAAACTTCGGGAACCTGCGGTTCGACATGCTCAAAAAACACCGGGGTGACGAGATATTGGAACGTCATCCAGCAAAAACCGGCCAGCAACACCACCGCCAGCGCACGCGCCCACGCGCCAAGGATACCCGGGCCCCTGGCCCAGCGCGACGTATTGGAAAAGACCCAGGCCAGAGGGAGGAAAAACGCCAGCAGGGCAAAAAAAAGATACGCCTCATGCCGCAAGACATAGGCGACCGCTTTGAGAAGAAAATTCATGGCCGGAGCAAAACCTTCAATTAAAAACCATCAGATTGGCCCTGGCCTAACAAGTGCAAACTTGGCCTTGCACCACTGACACACTTCCGGGTGTTTTTCGCTTTCGCTTGCTAAAACAGGCCAAGTTGCTATTGGTGCCAGTCAGTTCTCCAGGCTTTTTCAGCTCACACCCTGGTTCCGCCGGCTATAATACCTTAACCATGAAGGCCTCGAAGGTTTTGCTCGTCACCGGCTCCTCCGGCTTGATTGGCTCTGAAGTCTGCGCGTATTTCACCCAGCTCGATTATACGGTCCACGGGGTGGACAACAACCAGCGGGCGGTATTTTTTGGGCCGGCCGGCGACACACGCTGGAACCAGCGCCGACTCGAGCAAACCCTCGCAAATTTCCGCCACCACGAGATGGATATCCGTGACCGCGCGGGGCTGGACAAGTTGTTGTCCGACTTGCGGCCCGCCGCCATCGTCCACGCCGCCGCCCAGCCTTCCCATGACCGCGCCGCCGACATCCCTTACGATGACTTCGACGTCAACGCCGTGGGAACTTTAAATCTGCTGGTCGCGGCGCGCCGGCATTGCCCGGAATCGCCTTTCGTTTACCTGTCGACCAACAAAGTCTATGGCGATCGGCCCAACACCATTCCATTGAAGGAACTGGCCACGCGCTGGGATTACGATGACCCGGCTTACGCCAACGGCATCCCCGAAAGTTTCTCCATTGACCAATCGAAGCACTCGCTCTTCGGTGCGTCCAAAGCCGCGGCGGACATCCTGACCCAGGAATACGGCCGCTATTTCAACCTGCCCACCTGCTGCCTGCGCGGCGGCTGCCTGACTGGGCCCAATCACAGCGGCGTGGAACTGCATGGATTTCTCAGCTACCTCGTCAAATGCAACATCGAAGACAAAGAATACCGCATTTTCGGCTACAAGGGCAAACAAGTGCGGGACAACATCCACGCCGAGGACGTGGCGCGGTTTATTCACGCCTTTATTTCCTCACCCCGGGCCGGCGAAGTTTATAATCTCGGTGGCGGTCGGGACAATTCCTGCTCCCTTCTGGAAGCCTTCACCCTCACCCAGGAAATCACCGGTCGGCCGCAAAAATACACTTACCTTGAACAACCCCGAGTCGGAGACCATATCTGTTACTATAGCGACTTGCGCAAGATGAAGACCCACTACCCCAAATGGTCCATCACCAAATCGCTGCGCCAAACGATTCAAGAAATCGTGGCCGCCTGGCGGCAACGCGAGGCTGCTTCTTAAGGCAGCAGGCCGCGCTTTCTTCCGCCTTGCACGTTCCCGCCCCGGTGGATTGACTATCGCCTTCCCCATCAGCCATGCGCGTATTGATCACAGGAGCCTGCGGATTTGCCGGCAGCGTTCTGGCCGAAACTCTCCTCGCCTCATTCGAAGGCCTCACTTTGGTTGGCGTCGACAATTTCAGCCGGCCGGGCAGCGAAATCAACCGCCTGCGCCTCAAGCACCTCGGCGTCCGGTTGCTTCATGCCGATATCCGCAACGCCTCGGACGTGGATGCCTTGCCGGCGGCTGATTGGGTACTTGATGCCGCCGCCAACCCCAGCGTTCTCGCCGGCGTGGACGGGCAGATGAGCGCCCGACAACTCGTCGAACACAATTTACTCGGCACCATCAACCTCCTCGAATACTGCCGTCGGCATCAGGCGGGAATAATTTTACTCAGCACCAGCCGGGTTTATTCGATTCCTGCCCTCGCCGCCCTGCCGATGAAAGTCGGTGGCGACGCCTTCGTCCTGAACAAAGGCAAACGCCTGCCCCCGGGGGTGTCCGCTGCGGGAGTGGCGGAAAATTTTAGCGTCACGCCGCCAGTCTCACTTTACGGAGCAACCAAGCTTGCCGCCGAAACCATGTGTCTGGAATTTGGTGAAGCCTACACGCTGCCAGTCTGGATCAACCGCTGCGGCGTGCTCGCCGGCGCTGGCCAGTTTGGACGCCCCGACCAGGGCATCTTCTCCTACTGGATTCACTCCCACCGTGCGCGCCGACCTTTGAAATACATCGGCTTTTCCGGCCGCGGCCACCAAGTGCGCGATTGCCTCCACCCGCGCGACCTCGTCCCGTTGTTGCGGGCTCAAATCCGCGCCGGCCGCGGAAAAACCCAGCCGCGGATTGTCCATGCGTCCGGCGGTGCACGCTCGGCGCTTTCCCTCCGTCAACTAACCCAATGGTGCGACCGGCGCTTTACCCCGCATCCCATCACGGCAGACAAAAAGCCACGACCTTACGACCTGCCCTGGCTGGTGCTCGATTCCGCCTTGGCCCAATCCGTGTGGCAGTGGAAGCCTGCAACGTCCGCCGAGGCCATTCTCGAGGAAATTGCCCGCCATGCTGAAGCCAACCCGCAGTGGCTTGACCTTTCCGCCCCCTGATGAATTCCCCGCCACCCAACCCAGCCACACCACCGCTGCAATTGCTCTCCGTGGTCATTCCCGCGCGGGATGAAGAAGGTTGCGTCGCCACCACGGTCGAAAATGTGCATCAGGAGTTGAAACAAAACGGCATTCCGCACGAAATCATCGTGGTGGATGACGGCAGCAAAGACCAAACCTGGCCGATTTTGCAAAAATTGCGGGAAAAAATTCCCGCCCTTGCCCCCGTGCAAAATTTGGGGCCGCACGGCTTCGGCTGCGCCATCATCCACGGGCTTGGCCAGATGCGCGGCGACGCCACGGTGATCATGATGGCCGACGAATCCGATTCACCGCAGGATGTCGTACGCTACTGGAAAATCCTCAACGAAGGCTGGGACTGTGTATTCGGCAGCCGCTTTCTCAAAAAAGGCAGCGTCACGGATTATCCCTGGGTCAAACTTCGCGTGAATCGCCTGGCCAACTTCTTCATTCGCGTCCTGTTCAACATCCGCCTGAACGATACCACCAACGCCTTCAAGGCCTATCGCCGCACAGTCATTGACGGTTGCCGGCCCTTTCTCTCGCCGCATTTTAACCTCACCGTGGAAATCCCCCTTAAGGCCATTGTGCGCGGTTACAGCTGGACGGTCATCCCCATCACCTGGCGCAACCGCCGCACCGGCGTCGCAAAATTGAAAATCAAGGAAATGGGCAGCCGGTATTTCTTCATCTGCGCGTATGTCTGGCTGGAGAAATATTTCAGCCGCGGGGATTACCGGCGGCGGTAAAATAGCCGTGCTTTTTGTCGAGTCGAAGTACCAGACATGAGCGCAGCAAGACGCGCAGTCGAATGGTTGCCCGGCTAGGATTCGAACCTAGACAAATTGAGTCAGAGTCAATTGTGCTACCATTACACCACCAGGCAGTTACAAGGGAACGTTTACTCTAAAAAATTCCCGGCCCATCCGTCAAGGGAAACCCTTCGCACTTGCCTGGTGTTTACTGTTGGGATTTATTCAATTTTGACGCGCAGGCGCCGTTTCACCCATGCCCCGAACCCGGAAAATCGTTTTGCTCGCGACGCTGCTTTGCCTGCTCGCGGGGGGTTGGGTTTTCGCCCAAAACCAATATGGCGGCGGCTACGGCGGAGGCGGTGGGTTCGGTGGTGGCGGACGCCGGCGCGGCGGTTTTGGTGGCGGAGGTTTCGGTAGAGGCGGCTTTGGCGGTCCGGGCGGACCGACTTATGGGCCGATGGTTCCCCTCGAAGGCGGCGGCTATGTGAACCAGGATACGGTGAAAACCGCGCGTGAAACCGCCGGCCATAGTGTGGACCTGCCGGCATGGACGAACCCGCCCGGCTTCAAATACGACACCTTTACCTTTGCCCGCATCATCTTCAACTCCATCCCCGCGCAAGGCTGGCTCGGCTGGGCCAACGATTACCCCGACGCCGACCTGAACCTCTCCTACCGCCTCAAGCAGTTCACTTCGATGAAAGTGGATCCGGACGGCCGCGTGTTGAAACTCACCGACCCCGACCTCTACGACTACCCGTTCATCTGGATGTCGCACCCCCAGGCGATGAATCTTGGCGCCGGCGAAGTCCGCAACCTGCGCCAATACCTGATGAACGGCGGTTCGCTGATGGTGGACGATTTTTGGGGCGATTACGCCTGGGATCACTTTGAAGGCGAGATGAACAAGGTGCTGCCCGGACGCAAATGGGTCGAGCTGACAATCGACCACCCCATTTTCCACGGTGTCTTTGACCTCAAAGGTCCCATGAGCCGCCTGCAAGTGCCCACGATCCATCTTTGGGAGCGCACCACCAGCTATTACAACGTGAACAGCGAGCAAAACAGCGCACAGACTGACAGCGGGCCGGCCGACCCCGTCAATGGCTACCGGGGCGAGACCATGCATGTGCGCGCGTGGCTCGACGACAAAAACCGCGTCATGGTCGTCGCCATTCACAATTCTGACACCGGCGACGGCATGGAGCGCGAAGGCGAGGACGAGGATTACTTTCATATCTTTTCCGAGCGTCGCGCCTACCCGCTTACCATCGACATCATTTATTACTTCATGACGCACTAAGGCGCCCCGCATGTATTTCGTCTATATTTTGGAATGCGCCGACGGCACGCTCTACGTTGGCATCACGAACGACCTGGAAAAACGCCTGCACGAACACAACCACGCGAAGCAGGGCGCGCGCTATACGAAAACCCGCCGGCCCGTTGTGTTGAAATATTTCGAGCGCCGACGAACACGCGGCAGGGCGTTGAAGCGCGAATACGAAATCAAAACCTGGCCGCGCGCGAAAAAACTAGCGCTCATCGCTCGCCGAAAAAAATCCCAGCCCTAGCTCGCGTCGGTTTCCTCGCTCGGGCCAAATTTCATCGAAACCCAGTCGGCGATGGCGTTCAGCCGCAGGGCAAACACGGCATAGACCACGGCGAGGCCCGTCCAGCACCAGTAGCCGAGGAATTGGTAGTTGTGCCTGATCTGCGTCTCGGTCCAGCCGAATTGGTCGATCAATTTGTTCATGTCGCCGTTGCTGTCGTCCTCGCCGTTGATCATCGAGCCCATCGGAAGGTCTTCCACGCCGTGGTAAACGTCGTTCCAATAAACCACGATGTGCAGAAACGCGCTCGCCCCGATGATAAAGAAAACGTAGCGGCACATCCCCCAGCGAAAACCTTCCGGCATCTGCACATAGAAAAACGCCATGCACAGCGCGCTGAGGTAGAATTCACCGCCCACGCCGCCAAACGCACTCCACCAGAATTCCTGGTCCTGCTCCGCCATGCGCCAGGTCATGTAATACTGCAAGCCCGCCAGCGCCACCGCCACAATCATCACCCAGGGTTTGCGTTCCTTCCACCCGGTCCAGAACAGAATCCCAAACAGCAGCAGCAGGCCAAAATAAACAAACGGTGAATAATCCGGCTCGACGGGCGTCCACCCAAACGGCAGCGGCGTGGCCTTGCGGCCCGTCATCCACGCCGCCGTCGCATGGCCGAACTCGTGCA
>JABDGR010000027.1 GCA_013285985.1 Verrucomicrobiota bacterium | reverse complement strand
CACCCGCGGCTTCCGCGCCGGCGTGATGCCTCAGCGCTTGCGCCTCGCCAGTGCCCAGGGCAGCCACGCGAGGAAAAATCCCAGGGCCGCGATGAGAACCATCCACACCACGCGCAGAGGATACTCGCCCAGTTTGTCGAGCAAGGTCGGCGTGCCGGGCTTGGACGGGCCGACGTAGCCGTAGTTCCAGCCGGTGAGGTTGTCGAGTATGAGCAGCGCAGCGCCGTAGAAGAAGGAAATGACGTAGCTGCGCGTGCCGTCGGCGAACTCGGGCCGGAATTTTCCGACCACCACATCGTAAACCGCCGCCGTCATGATCGCTATGTGCGCCGACCAGAAGAGCCAGAAGTCCGGCGTGTCCGGCCCTTTTTGCAGCACCGGGGTGATGAAGGCCTGGATGGTGAACACACACGCCCAAAAGTAAAGCAGGCTGCGCACCCAGCGCGCATGCAGAATCATCGCGCCTGCGGCGACGAGCAGGCTCATATCGCAAAATTCCAGCGGCAGGCTGACGGGCCAGCTGAAGTTTTTGGGCAGCCACAGCCACGCCTGGTAGGTCGCGTAAATAATGAGGCATAGCCCTCCCAGCCCGCGGCGCAGGCCTGGCTCGCCGCGTCTTTTTTGCAATTGTCGGCCCATCGCGGTGGTGAGCGCCATGAAGGCGACGCTCCCGAGCACCATCCAGAGGTGCAGCGCCGTAAACGGGCGAAAGTCCGCCGCGTCTGCCAAAAACACGGAAGTCAACGCCGGGATTTGAGTGGCCTCGGCCAGCATGAGTACGCCTCAACCAAGGCCGAAGTTTGCGCAGGCTTCAATGATTAACGACGCACGGCAAATTTTGCCCGCAGCCTGAAGGGCTGCAGGAGCTTAGCCCAGGGTTGAGCACGGCGAAACCCTGGGTTGGGTATCCATGAATAAATCCCGCCCTGTAAGGGCGGAGGAGAAACTAACCTCCTGCGCCCCTACAGGGCGCACAATCTCTGTATCTTGGATCCCAGGGTTTAACGGCGTTCAACCCTGGGCTGGCTTCCTTCGCCCCATTGGGGCGAAAAACAGCCAAGCTAAATCTGATTGGCCTGCTATGATCTTTTAACCTTGAGTAGCAGGTATTTAAATTTTTTGAACTGAACGAACTTGAATTTGCAGTTCATATTCAAGCAGGGTGACATCAGGAACAAGACTAGCAGCATAGCGCAGTTTGTCCGAAATCTCGGCAGCAAGAACAACGCCATAAACTTTTCGCCCCTGACTTAAATGTTTTGTGCACCAACCCATATAACGAAGCAATTGGCCAAGCGCCGCGTCCGCGCCGCGCTCCAATTTCAATTCAAAAACATAATAATCACCTGCACCGTCTTTTGCCAATAAATCAATTGGGCCGACTGCTGTCGAATATTCTACTCCGACAACAGAAAGATGTTGATTAAGTTTAAGGGCCGAATTCAAATTCTTTGATAAATAGTCTCTCAGATGGCTTTCTAATGCGAACAATGAGCTTTCAGCGGATGCAGAGGATTGTTCCTCTGATACTGATAGCTCGTCTTCGTCGCTTGAAAGGTCGGAAACCGCTTCTGCCCCCGGCTTTATTACGAGAACCTGATCATGAGTTTCTTTTATTGTCCAGCCGTTGCGCTTTAGCTGACGTCGCATATCGTGGCTCGTCATTTGTGAGGCGTTAGGCTCATTCTGGGTTGCACGGAACCATTCTTTAAGCGGGTGAAGCTGGGCAATGCCTCCTTCGGAAGTAACGGCATAATGCTTTTTGATTTTTGTCATAACAAGTTGCTCCGCCGGGCATTTATTCTGGAATCTCCCCAAAAAACGTCTCTTCCAGCATCAAGCACAGGCAATGGTAAACCGGCAGGTGGAATTCCTGGATTTTAAAAGTTTCCTTTTCGGGGACGCGGATGCAAATGTCGCATTTGGCCAAAAGTTTGCCGCCGGTCGCGCCGGTGAGGCCGATGACTTTCATCCTGCGCGCTTTGGCTGCGTCCGCCGCGTGCAGGACGTTTTGCGAATTGCCGGAGGTGGTGATGGCGAGCAGCACGTCGCCCGTACGGCCCAGGCCCCAGGTTAGTTGCGCGTAAACGTATTTCGGGTCGCAATCGTTGCCAAAGGCGCTGACGAGCGCGGTGAGCTGGGGCAGGGGAATCGCGGGCAGCGCGCCCTGCAGGTTTTTCGCCAAATCGCCGCCGAGCTTTTTCGCGTCTGCCGCTGGCAAAGTCCGCGCATGGCCGAAGCCCTTGAGCAACTCGCCCGCGATATGGTCCGAATCCGCCGCGCTGCCGCCATTGCCGCAGAGGAGGAGTTTGCCGTCCGCGCGAAAGGCAGCCTCAAGAATTTTCGCCACCGCAGCAATGTCCTCCGCGCAGACTGAAAGCGGAGGATAGCGCTGGATGAGCGTGGCGAGGCGGTGATGCATGAAATGTTTTAGGCTTTCGACGTCTTCACTTCAATCACGTCATGCGGCGAGGCTTCCTTCATGCCGGCGGCGGTGACGCGCGCGAAGCGGGCCTTGTCGCGCAGTTCGGTGAGGTTGCGCGCGCCAAGGTAGCCGAGGCCGCTTTGCAGGCCGCCGAGCAGCGGCGCGAGCACGGCGTCGAGCGTTCCGGCGATTTCCTTAAGGGCTTCGATGCCTTCCGCCGCGACTTTCTGTTGCACGCCGGCCGGCGCGGATTTGTCGTGCCCGTAACGCGCGGCGGAGCCGGACTTCATCGCGCTGAGGCTGCCCATGCCGCGGTATTGTTTGTAGAATTTGCCGTCGATCTCAATGATTTCGCCCGGCGCTTCACGGCAGCCCGCGAGCAGGCCGCCCAAAATCACCGCATCGGCCTGGGTGAGGGCCTTCACAATGTCACCGCTCTTGGTGATGCCGCCGTCGGCGATAATCCGCACGCCACGCCGCCGTGCTTCCTGCGAGCTGACATAAAGGGCGGTGAGTTGCGGGATGCCCACGCCGGCGACAATGCGCGTCGTGCAAATCGAGCCGGGCCCCTGGCCGATTTTGATGGCGTCGGCGCCGGCCTCGGCGAGGAACTCCACGCCCTCGGAACTGGTGACGTTGCCGGCGATGAGCGTGAGGCCGGGAAATTCCTTGCGCAGCAATTTGACGCACTGGCCGACTCCCGCGGTGTGCCCATGCGCCGTGGAAATGGCCAGGGCATCCACCCCGGCTTGCACGAGCAGGCCGGCGTGATTGAGCATCCGGTCGCGGTCGAGTTCGCCCGCGGAGGTGCGCGGGGCGGAGATGGCCGCGCCGCAGACCAGGTGGAAATTCGTGTCGCGCGCAGGCTTCACGTTGGCGCGGGCTTCCTCGGTGATGCGCTCAATATCGCTCAGCGTGAACAGGCCGCGCAGGCGGTCCTTGTCATCCACGACCAGGAGTTTATGGATGCCGAGATGTTCGGTGAAAAATTTATCGGCGGCGGCGATGGGGTTTTTGCCCAGTTGTTTTTCGGTGAGCGTGTAAACCTCCGCCCGCGGCGTCATGGCCTCGGAAACTTTTTTCGCGCGGTAGCGGTCTTTGACAACGCGGCCCGACAGCAGGCCAACCAGCACGCCTTCTTCATCCACCACCGGGAACGTGCGGAACGAAAACTGCTTGGCCGCGACGCGCCGCAGCACGTCTTCAATCGTTTGTTGGGGCGAAACGCGGATGGGATCCTGAATGAGGCCGTGGACGTGGAATTTCACGCGTTCGACTTCGCGCACCTGTTCGGCCTCGCCCAGGTTGTAATGGATGAGGCCGAGGCCGCCGTTGAGCGCCATGCCGATGGCCATGGCCGACTCGGTGACGGTGTCCATGTCCGCCGAGATAATCGGCATGGGCAGGTGGAGCGATTCACTGAGCGAAGTATCGAGGCGCGTTTCGCGCGGAAGGACCTCGGAGAATTGCGTGGCCAGGGTGACGTCGTCGTAGGTCAGCGCCGTCGGCGCCTGGCCGGGGAAGAATTCGGCGGACGGCAGGTAAAACCGGGCGTCATCCGAGGCGGCGTCGCGGGATTTTTTGGGAGAGGCGCTCATGGTGTTTGGCGCACGAGAAATGCGTTTCCCAGAGTCATTTAACGGGCATCCGCCCCGGACGCAAACCTCTTTTTTCAATCCACCCACGGCTCAACCAGGGAAAATTTTCCCACGTCAAATAGGCCGAGGTCGCTGAGCTTGAGTTGCGGGATGACGAGCAGCGCGAGGAAGGACAGGCACATATAAGGCGCTTTGAGCCCGCAGCCGTGCTGGCGCGCGAGGGTCGACAATTCCTGATAGGCTGCACCGGCGGTTTGCGCGTCCACGGTGGTCATCAGCCCCGCAATGGGCAACGGCAGGACTTTCTCCAGGTCGCCCGCGGCAAAACTCAAGCCGCCACCGTATTTGATGACGGCGTTGACCGCGCGGGCCAGGTCCGCGTCGTTCGCGCCGACGGCGACAATGTTGTGCGAGTCATGCGCGACGCTCGAGGCCAGCGCGCCGCTTTTCAACCCGAAATTGCGCACCAGTGCGACGGCCGGTGGGGCATCACTGTAGCGGTTGACGACCGTGAGTTTGAGTAAATCGCGCGCGGGGTCGCATTCCACCAGGCCCTTCGCGGAGACTTTTGGTTTTTCCACACCCGCGCCAGTGACAATTTGCCCGTCGATGGCCTCGATGACCTGCAGGCGCTTTCCGGACACGGCGATTAAAGCAAAATCTTCAGGTTTTTTTTGGTGGGCATTAAAAACATTCAGTGGCTTGACCGGCACGCGCGCCACCAGGGACTTCCCGTTTTGGGCGACGACTTTGCCATCCACCCAGGTGCGCTGCACCTTGAATTCCGTCAAATCGTTCAGTTCCACCAAATCCCCGGGGTCGCCGGGTTGCAGCAGGCCGACGGGCAGGCCGTAGTGGCGCACAGGGTTGAGCGTCGCCGCGCGCATCGCGTCCATCACCGGCACGCCGTGGGCCACGGCGCGGCGCACGAGGGCGTCAATTTGCGAAACGAGCAATTCATCGGGATGTTTGTCGTCACTGCACAGGCCGCAGCGATCCGGTTTTTCCAGCAGCAGCGGCCACAGTGTTTCGAAATTGCGCGCAGCGGAGCCTTCGCGAATCCAGACCATCATGCCCAGCGCGGCGCGCTGGCGGGCTTCTTCCAGCGTGGTGCATTCATGGTCGGTCTGGATGCCGGCCGCGGCGTATTTTTTCAAATCCTCGCCGAGCACACCCGGCGAATGGCCGTCAACCCGCTTGTGGCGTTTTTTGGCCTCGGCGATGATGGCGTGCATCACCGGGTCGCCGTGGATGACGGCGGGGAAGTTCATCACCTCCGCGAGGTAAAGGACTTCCGGCAGTTCGAGCAACTCGCCGACCTCGCGCGGGCCGAACCGCGCCCCGGCCGTCTCAAAACTCGTCGCCGGCACGCAGGAGGGCGCGCCAAAAAAGATTTTGCACGCCGCCCGCTTCGACTCCGCAATCATCCAATGCACGCCGGGCAGGCCGAGCACGTTGGCGATTTCGTGCGGGTCGCTGACGGTGGCAACGGTGCCGTGGGTGACGGCCACGCGCGCGAACTCGCTCGGCGGCAGCATCGAGCTTTCGACGTGCACGTGCGCGTCCACGAAACCTGGCGCAAACCACGGTGCACCCGGCCTGGGCGGCCCTTGTTCCGTCACGCGCGCGATGCGGCCGTTGGCGAGTTCAACGGTCCCGGCAAACATTTTGCCCGCGACAACATCCACGATGTTGCCCGGAAGGGTCTGTGGGATGGCCGGCGGGTTTGCCATGGCGGCAAATGGTCGCTTAGGGAAGCGTGATGGTCTGCGCGACGTTTTGCGTGGTCGTGGCGTCCATTTTCACATGCGCGCCATTGGCGTCGGTTTCGCCGGAGAATTTTGTGTCCACACTGAAGGTCTCATCGAACACACCTTTGGCGCCGATGGGGTAGCTTCCACTTATTTGCACCGAGCACTGGGCCGGGATGGCGCTCAGCGGGGGCGGCAACGGCGCCGTCACCCCAACCACGGTCAGTTTGCCGGAAATCTTTGCCACCTGGCTGTCGCCGCTGCCTTGCATGCTGTCGAGCTTCATCTGGCCTTGGATGCCCGTGGCACTGGGCATCGACTCCTGCAATTCCGCGAGCAGGGCGGGGCCGGTATCCCAGGTTGCGCCCACGGCCACCGGCGTCTTGGGTCCAAGCCGGGCCTGGTCGTTGCGGCCGTCTATCTCAAGGGGAAGCGAGTCGCCGATCAATTGGGTGAGTTCGGCGCTGAGCGGTTTGTCGTCCTGGGTCAAGGTCACGTCATTTTTGCCGGCTTTTTCGGCGATGATTTTATCTCCGGCTTTGGGCAGGCCGGGAACGGCCTTGCCGTCCTGCGTTGCGGTAAGGGACTTTATTGTAACGGCCAGCTTTTTCGCCTGGCCTTCCGTGGTCACGGCGAGGACTTCGCAATCGGCTTCGAGGTGGATGACGCCGGCTTGTTTTTGCTGTTGGGTTTGCGGGGCCGGCAGGGCCGGGGCGCTGACGGTTATGTTCATGTCCATGTTCATCGTGCTGCTCGAAACCAGGCCCAGCTTCTGGCCAACTTTAAGCGTCGGGCTCAAATTGAGATGGTAGGTTTTCGCCGCGGCGGCGGTGGAGGCCGCGGGCGCGGTCTGGGCGCGCGCGGGCGAATTGGCGGCGAGCAAAAGCGCCGCGAACGTGGTGGCGAGGGCAGTGCAGCGGAGGAAGGGGTGCATGGGGGGCGAAGCGTGAGAGCAATTACCCGGGCTGTCAACCGAGTATCACGGGCCATTTCCTCGCAAAAATTGTCGCCGGTTCCGACAATTTACGCCTCGTCGCCGTCGTGGCCGATGGCCTCGACCGGGCAGCCTTCGAGGGCTTCCATGCACTTGTCAACGTCCGCCTGGTTTTCGGGCTGCTTGTAGACGTAGGAGTAGCCGCCGTCGTCGCTGCGCTTGAAGAAGTCCGGCGCCGTCTCGCGGCAGAGGTCGCAGTCAATGCACTGCTGGTCCACGTAGAATTTGCCGGCAATGTTGTCGGCCCATTTGTCCTTTTTGTCTGCCATGATGGATTTAAAAGGGAAAGCATCGCCGAGAAGGGCCGCGAGGTCAAGCTTCGGAAGCGCAAATGCGGGAGGCTAATCCGGGAAATAAGCGGCCACGCGCGGCCATTAGCTCTTGGGGTTTTTCTTGGCCGTTTCCTCGGCCAGGTGAAATTTATGGAACAGGCGGTGGACAATCGGCGCGAGGAAGACCCCGACGGTGGAGAGGAAAACGACGCCGCTAAAGAGCGCGTAGCAACCGGCGAAGATTTTGCCGCCATCGGTATGGAGGTCGCCCAATGGCCCCATGCCGGAGAGAATCATCGCGGCGTCCACGTAGGCATCAATCCACTTCGCGCCTTCAAAGTGATGGTAGCCGACCATCCCGACGCCCAACGCCGCGACCAGAATGGCCACGGCAATGACGGCGTGCCGCCCGACGCGCCGGTAAAAAATCCGGCGCGGCAGGATTTGATCGGTGTGGTGCTCAAACATAGGTTGGATGCAAGTATAGGGAGTGTGGTTCGGCGCGGCAAGCCGTACTGCAAGGCTACCAATCGTTGGGCTGCTGGCGCGTCTGCTTGATTTTCGCGCGGTGCTTTTTGCCCTCAATCATGCGGACTTTTTGGCCATAAGATTTTTGGCGGGTGCGTCGGCGTTGCGCTTCCCGGGCGGCCTGCTTCTGCGCGGCCGCGGCGGAACGCCGCTGCGAAAGTTTCGCGCCGAGGTCGGACCAGGCCTGCACGCGGTTCCACACTTGCGAGCGCCCGTCCTGGCAGCGCACTTCAATGCCCGTCGGGTGATGCCGCAGCCAGACGGTGGAGGAGGTCTTGTTGATTTTCTGCCCGCCCGGTCCCGTCCCGCGCACGAACTTTTCCTCGACGTCCTCCGGCCTTACGCCCAGCGAGAACAACCGCTGCCGCAGCGCCGCGTCCAAAATGTCGGGGAATGGGGGCATAAATTCCCTCGATCACTTAGCGCCCTTTTTGTCTGGATCGGCTTTGCGGAACGGCTGCGTTTTAAATTGGCTCCTTTTGCCAGCCTTGAAGACATGCGCTTCGGCTGTTGTGTCCACGCGAAAAAACTTATCAGTGATTTTCTTGCCATCCATTTCTACAGCGTTTTGTTGGATTAGGCGACTGGCCTCATTGCGGCTTGAGCAAATGTCTGTTTTAAGCAGCAAATCGACAATAGAGACGCTTTGAGGATTTTCGACTTCGATAAATAAGTGCGCCGTCTTATATTGGCTGCGATCAAACCCAGTTGGCATTACACTGATGATGAAAATATCGTCACGAATCTCGTTACGCGAAAAAACCTTTTCAAACTGTTCTAGTTCGTGTTTACCCGAGTCCGCGCCGTGGAATTTCGAGACGAGGGCGACGGCGAGGGCTTTTTTCGCGGCCATCGGGTGGCCGGCTTTGCGCTCGGCAATCGCGGTGTCGCTTTCCTCGAGAAGCAGGCGGTAATAGTCCCACATCACCTCGTCGGAGACGGACATGATTTTGCCGAACATCTGTTTCGGCGTATCGTTGAAGGCGATGTAGTTGTCCGAGCTTTTGGACATTTTTTTCACGCCGTCGAGGCCGACGAGCAAGGGCGTGCAGATGACGATTTGTTCCGGCTGACCGGCTTCTTTTTGCAGCACGCGCCCGACGAGGTTGTTAAAGAGCTGGTCGCTGCCGCCGAGTTCGACGTCCGATTTTATCATCACCGAGTCGTGGCCCTGGATGAGAGGATAGAGAAATTCGACGATGGAAATGGGCGAGTTCGCGGCGTAGCGCTTGGAGAAATCATCGCGCTCAAGCATCCGGGCGACGGTCATCTTGCGCGCGAGGGCGAGGGTGTCGGCCAGGGACATTTTGGCGAACCACTCGCTGTTGTAGCGCACCTCGGTCTTCGCGCGATCGAGGATTTTGAACGCCTGGTCGAGGTAGGTCTTGGCGTTGGCCTTGACCTCCGCCTCCGTCAACACCGGGCGGGTGGAGGAGCGGCCGGAAGGGTCGCCAATCATGGCGGTAAAGTCGCCGATGATGAGCACGGCCTGGTGGCCGAGGTCCTGGAACTGGCGCAGTTTGTTGAAGACCACCATGTGCCCGAAAGTCAGATCGGGCCGGGTCGGGTCCACGCCCAGCTTCACGCGCAGGGGCTTCTTGGCGCGCAGGCGCTCGCGCAATTCATCAGGGCTGATGAAGTGCTCGGTATGGCGTTGCAGGGCTTCGACGGCGGGCATGGGAGACGCCAACC
Source organism: Verrucomicrobiota bacterium (assembly GCA_013285985.1). Classification (GTDB taxonomy): domain Bacteria; phylum Verrucomicrobiota; class Verrucomicrobiia; order Opitutales; family JABDGR01; genus JABDGR01. The sequence continues at coordinate 8,202 of JABDGR010000027.1, read as the reverse complement.
TTTAGGCGGGCACGGCGGGCGTGTCAAACTCGCGCGGGTTTGGCCGATGGAGAGAGAGGAGGAATAAGCCCACCCCGGGTGGCAGGAGAGGCTTGATTTGGTTTGATTCAGCCTGATTCACCTTGAATAGGCTTGAATCGCGGGGGTTGAAGAAGGGTTGCGAGATGGACGTTCGGAGTGGATGCGGGGCAGGTGAATTCATGCGCTCATTTTAGAGAAGGCGGGGAAAATGCGCCAGGGATGGGTTGGCTGCGTTGGGTAGATTGGATGGGTTTGATGCGTTGGGTTCGAGCACGTTCGTAACCATCTTTCCCCTTGCGGAGGGGCGGGCGAGGAGTATCCCAGCCGATTTTCACCATTGGGCAAAAATCCAGTGGCCATCTATGCGCATCATGACAATCTGCAGGCCATCGGGGGCCGTATAAGTAGCGGTGTCGCCATTGTGGCTCATCACTGGCATCGTGCCCTGAACGGCTAGCATTCTAGCCAGCGATTTTTGTGTTTCTGCGAGCTCACTCGGATCGTCCTGCAGCGCTTTGGCTTGTTCTTCAACAGTTGGACTGCCCGGAGGGTTGAAGCGTTCCGGTGGTCTATAATCTTTTAAAAAGGTTAAATAATCTTTGCTTTCGACCAAGCGGATGCCTTCAGCGAGGGCGGCGTCCGGGTCGGCGCGGGGGTCGGTATCCGGTGGCGTATTCTTGGCTTGAGTCGGTGCGGCTGTTTCGGGTTCGGACCGGACGGGTGGGCTCAAAGGTTTTGCAAGCTGGTGTATGAGGATGGTTTGTTTATTTGCATCGGCCCTGGTCGGAGCTGGTGTTTGGGCGGTTTTTCCCGGAGCAGTCGCCGTTGAATGTGTGAGCCACAAAACACCTAGGCAGATGACGGCGATAAAGAATATGAACGCAGCCACCTTGAAGTTTTTTGACTTCATTTTAGCATATTAAAAGGAGAACTAGCCGGCCGACAATATGTAACGGGTCAGTTTGTAACAGCTTCTTTCCCCTTGCGGAGGAGCGGGCGAGGAGTATGTTGAAGGGCTTCATTGATTTCATGCTGGCTAGGCGCGCCGGGGACGTCGCGCCCTACCTTTTAACTCCTAATCCAAAACTCCCATGGCACTCGCAACCGGCACCAAGGCTCCGGCCTTTTCCCTCAAGTCCAAATCCGCCGACGGCCTCAAGGACGTCGCCCTCGCCGACAACCTCGGCAAAAAACAGACCGTGCTGCTGTTTTTCCCGCTGGCGTACACAAGCGTCTGCACGAACGAGATGTGCAGCGTGAGCCAGGACCTCGCGGCCTACAACGGCCTCGGCGCCGCCGTCTACGGCATCAGCGTGGACAGCCCGTTCGCGCAGGAAGCCTGGGCCAAGGAGAACAAAATCTCTTTCCCGCTGCTATCGGACTTCAACAAGGAAGTCTCGAAGGCGTACGATGTGTTGTATGCCGACCTGCTGGGCTTCAAGGGAGTCTCGAAGCGCTCGGCGTTCGTCATCGGCAAGGACGGGGTCATCAAATACTCCTCCTCGAGCGACGATCCCAAGGTGCTGCCGGATTTCCAGGCCATCCAGGCCGCACTGAAGAAATAAGGGCCCTGCACCGAAGTTTTTATGCCCATTCCCTTCAACGCCCAAAAGCCCTTTACTGCGCCGGATGGCCGGAAGGGGTTCATCGCGTCGCTGCCGGCGCTCGAAGCCGCCGGCCTCGGCAAAATTTCGCGCCTGCCGGTGTCCATCCGCATCGTGCTGGAATCCGTGCTGCGCAACTGCGACGGCCTGCGCATCAACGAGAGCGACGTGCGCGCGCTGGCGGCGTGGAACGCCACGAAGCCGGTGGACACGGAGATTCCCTTCGTCGTCTCGCGCATCGTGCTGCAGGACTTTACGGGCGTGCCGCTGCTGGTGGACCTGGCCGCGATGCGCGAAGCCGTGGCGCGCCTCAAGCGCAAGCCGGGGCTGATTGAACCGCTGGTGCCGGTGGACCTGGTGGTGGACCATTCTGTGCAGGTGGACCGCGCGGGCACGCCGCAATCCTTCCTGCAAAATCTGCAAATCGAGTTTGAGCGCAACCGCGAGCGCTATGAATTTCTGAAATGGGGCCAGGGCGCGTTCGAGACGTTCAGCGTTGTGCCGCCGGCCATCGGCATCGTCCACCAAGTGAACCTCGAATACCTCGCCAAGGTGATTTTCGCCCGGGAAACCGCCGGGGCGACGTGGTTTTTCCCGGATTCGCTCGTGGGCACGGACTCGCACACGACGATGATCAACGGCCTGGGCGTCGTCGGCTGGGGTGTGGGCGGCATCGAGGCCGAAGCCGGGATGCTCGGCCAGCCGGTTTATTTTCAGACGCCCGAGGTCATCGGCGTCCATCTCTCCGGCGCGCTGCGCGAAGGCGTCACCGCGACGGATTTGACGCTGCGGGTGACAGAACTGCTGCGGAAGGAAAAAGTCGTGGGCAAGTTTGTTGAATTTTACGGCGAAGGCGCGGTGAAGCTGACCGTCGCCGACCGCGCGACCATTGCGAACATGGCGCCGGAATACGGCGCGACGATGGGCTACTTCGGCCTCGACGACCAAACGCTCGAATACCTCCGCGCCACCGGGCGGCCAGAATCGCAAATCGCCTTGGTGAAAGCCTATTGCCAGGCGCAGGGCCTGTGGGGCATTCCGCGCAAGGGGCAGGTGGATTACACAAAATCGCTCGAACTCGACCTCGCCAGCATCGTGCCGTGCGTCTCCGGCCCGAAGCGCCCGCAGGACCGCATTGATTTACCGAAGCTCAAAGAGCGCTTCACCGAACTTTTCCAAAAAGACGTCAAGGATGGCGGCTATGGCAAACCGCTGAGCGACCTCAAGCATCACATGGCCCGGGAATGCCCGGCGGTGGAGGCCGAACGCGCCGAGGGCGGCGGAGTCGCGCTGGCCGAGGAAGCGCCGGACATTACCCACGGTTCCGTGCTCATCGCGGCGATAACGAGCTGCACAAACACGTCGAACCCCTCGGTCATGGTGGCTGCGGGGCTGGTCGCAAAAAAAGCGGTCGAAAAAGGCCTGCGCGTGCCGGGTTATGTGAAGAGCAGCCTCGCGCCCGGCTCGCGCGTCGTCACGGAATACCTGAACGCCACCGGCCTGCAAAAATATTTGGACCAACTCGGCTTCAATCTCGTGGGCTACGGCTGCACGACGTGCATCGGCAACAGCGGCCCGCTGGGGGCCGACATCGAGGCCGCCATCAAAGAAGGCGACCTCGTTGCGGCGAGTGTGCTTTCCGGCAACCGCAATTTCGAGGCGCGGGTGCATTCGTCCATCAAGGCGAATTTTCTGATGTCGCCGCCGCTGGTCGTCGCCTTCGCGCTCGCCGGGCGGGTGGATATCAACTTGGAGCATGAGCCGCTCGGCGCGGGCAAGGACGGCAAGCCCGTTTACCTACGCGACCTGTGGCCCTCGCTCGAGGAAATCCAACTGAATGTCATGCGCGGGCTGAAGCCGGAGATGTTTGCGCGCAAATACGGCGACCTCAAGGAGGCCAACCCCGAGTGGAACGCCATCGCGGTCGCGGGCGGCGAGCGCTATGCGTGGAACCCGAAATCCACCTACATCCAGGAGCCGCCGTTCTTCGAGAAATTTTCGCTCACGCCCGGGAAAATCAGCGCGCTCAAGGATTTGCGCCCACTCGCCATCGTCGGCGACTCGGTGACGACCGACCACATTTCCCCCGCTGGCTCCTTCAAGGCTGAGACGCCCGCCGGCAAATACCTGATCGAGCACGGCGTGCTGCCGGCGGACTTCAATTCCTACGGCTCGCGCCGCGGCAACGACCGCGTGATGACGCGCGGCACCTTCGCCAACGTGCGCATCAAGAACCTCATGGCCGGAGGCAAGGAAGGCGGCTTCACGAAGCTCCAGCCCGAGGGCCAGGTCATGCCGATTTTCGACGCCAGCCAGGCCTACATGAAGCGTGGCACAAACCTGATTGTGTTCGCGGGTGTGGATTACGGCATGGGCAGCTCGCGCGACTGGGCGGCCAAAGGCACGGCGCTGCTCGGGGTGAAGGCCGTGGTCGCCAAATCCTTTGAGCGCATTCATCGCAGCAACCTCATCGGCATGGGCGTGCTGCCGCTGGAATTCACCGGCGGCCAGAGCGCCGAATCGCTCGGTCTCGACGGCACGGAGGTCTTTTCCCTGCCCGGCCTTGGCGAGGGGCTCAAGCCCCGGCAGGCGCTCGAGCTGGTCATCCGCCGTGCGGATGGCCGCGAAGAACGCGCCCCGCTCCTCGCGCGCATTGATACGCTCATCGAGGTGGAATACTATCGCCACGGCGGCATCCTGCCCTATGTGCTGCGGCAGTTGCTGAAGGGCTAAGGCGACGGAAGCGGCTGCGGAATCCGAGGCGACTTAAGGCAACCAGGCTGGGCACGAACCAATCAACGCATATCCGATGTTTCTCAATTTTAACCTGTTTCACGCTCGTCTTTTGTCCTCATAGCCGCTTCAGTCGCCTCCTTCGTCTCAGCCGCTTTTTTTCTTTGTGCATTTCCCCTTTCTTGCGCTATAATCACCCTTTCCCGCTTCCTGCATGGCTAGTGACACGACACCCGTTTTTCTTGTTCACACGAATGGCGATCCCGTTGTGCTGACAATTGTCGGCCGGGCCAGCTACCTGAATTGCGCCCCCGTGGCGCAGTTCTTCGACAAGCTCGCGAAGCAGGGCCGCCGGCGCTTCGTCCTCGATTTCTCCCGCTGCACGGGAATGGACTCGACCTTCCTCGGCCTCATCGCCGGCGCCGCCATGGAGCTGAAGAAAATGGATCCGCCAGGTGTTCTCAGCCTGATGGGCCTCAGCCCGCGCAACCTGGAACTGGTACGCAACCTTGGCCTCCACCGTCTGCTGTGTGTGGACTGCGGCGACTACCCGATGAATTTCTCGCCCGACCAGGCCCGCGCCCTCATCACCCCCGACGAAGCCGAGCTCGCCAACGCGCGTCTTATTTTGCAGGCCCACCAGAACCTCGTCGCCGCTGACTCCGCCAATCTCGGTAAATTCGAGGATGTCCTCGCCTTCCTCAAGAGCCAGACTGAAAAAGAAGCTGCGGTTGGGAAGTGATTAGGCAAACGCGTTTGTTTTTGAAGGTTAGTTGGTTACGAAATATAGACAAAAATAATAAATAAATTATTAAAATAAGATAATTGTCTTGAATCGCGGCTTGATAAGGGTATTCTAATCGAATGTCCCATGATTTTCTTACCTCGTTACATTCGCAGGTGATTGGGGTCCCGGCTGAAAAGCCAGTGGAGAAGTCCGCAAAAAAGATTGCCGCGAGGGCATCGAAGGAAAAATTGGCGAGAAAGAACGCCGTCACCGAAGAGGAGCGCCATCGTACCATTGGGGTCTCCATGGCGCCACAGTTACACGAGCGGGCGGCAGGCCGGGCACGCGAGGTCGGTCTGTCGTTCAGCCGTTACGTGCAGTGGTGTATCGAAGCCGAGTTGGATGGCGAAGCGCTCGCAGAACGGTTTAAAATGTGAATATGTGAATAACATGTTCCACGAGGAACAAATAATTCAACCGACTAATCAGTTCAACAGATATTAACCAAAATCTTTATTTGTCACAATTTGCCACGGTGAGCCAAATCCTGGATGAGTTTTACGGCGAGGCCGGTCCAGCCGGTTTGGTGGCTCGCGCCGCAGCCGCGACCGTTGTCGCCATGGAAATATTCATGGAATAAAATCAAATCCTTGAAATGCGGGTCGGTGGCGTAGCGGGTTTCATCGCCATTGCAAGGGCGACGGCCTTGGGCATTAGGCAGGAAGAGGCTGATCAGGCGTCGGCCAATTTCGTCCGCAGCTTCGCCAAGGGTGATGAATTTCCCCGAGCCGGTGGGGCACTCGACGCGCAGACCGTCGCCATGAAAATAGTCATAACGCTGGAGCGCTTCGAGGAGCAGGTAGTTAACCGGGAACCAGACCGGCCCACGCCAGTTGGAATTGCCGCCAAAGAGGCCGGTCGTGCTCTCGCCGGGAATGTAGCCCACGGTGTAGCTTTGGTGGTCGAAGTTAATCCGGGCGGGGTTGGCTTCGTGCGCCTTGGACAAACTGCGCACGCCATACGGTGACAAAAACTCATTTTCGTCAAAGACGTATTTGAGCACGCGCTCCAGGCGTTCGCGCGAAGGTATAGCCAGGAGCATCTTGCCCGAGCGCGCACCGCCCTTTTCCATACAGGCGATGTGCTGACGCAAATCGGGCCGGTGGTCGAGAAACCAGCGCATGCGTTTTTCGAACTGCGGCAGCCGCGCGATAATTTCCTCGTCCAGCACTTCCACCGCGAGCAGCGGAATAAGGCCGACCATCGAGCGGATCGGCAGGCGGGTGGTTGCGCCCTGAAAGGAAATCTGATCAAGGTAAAAGCCCGTGGCAGGGTCCCAGAGGCCGGTGCCGCCGAGGGTGTTCATCGCGTCGGCGATGGTGACATAATGCTCGAAGAATTTTGAGGCCACGCCCTCATAGGCGTCATCGTTGCCCGCGAGTTCCAGGGCCATGGACAGCATGGTGCCGCAATAAAACGCCATCCACGCGGTGCCGTCGGCTTGTTCAAGGTGGCTGCCGCCAGGCAGGATTTGGTTGCGGTCGAACGCGCCAATATTGTCCATGCCCAAAAAGCCGCCGCCGAAGATGTTATGGCCTTCGAGGTCCTGGCGGTTGACCCACCAGGTGAAGTTGATGAGCAATTTGTGGAAGGCTTGCGCGAGGAAGTTGAGGTCGCGCTGGCCGCGCGCGGCGGTGAGCTTGTAAACGCGCCAGCAGGCCCAGGCGTGGACGGGCGGGTTGGCGTCGTCGAAAGAAAATTCGTAGGCCGGGATTTTACCGCTGGGGTGCATATACCATTCGCGCAGCATGAGCAGCAGTTGCTCCTTGGCGAAGAGCGGGTCGGCGAGCGAAAACGAAATCATGTGGAAACCCAGGTCCCACGCTGCGAACCAGGGGTATTCCCATTTGTCGGGCATCGAAATCACGTCGCGGCTGAAAAAATGTTTCCAGTTGTGATTGCGGCCTTCAAGGCGCTCGGCGGGCGGCTTGGGCTGGGCAGGGTCGCCATCGAGCCAGTCGCGCACGGAGTAGTGGTAGAATTGCTTGCTCCAGAGCAGCCCGGCGATGCCCTGGCGGATGATTTGATGGTGTTGATCGTCCATCGCGCCAGCGGAACGACGCAGGAAATGGTAATACTCGTTCATCTCCGATTCGCGGTCGGCGATGATTTGGTCAAAGGAGGAATCGAATAATTGCGCGGGGGCCTCGCGCTGGCTGGCGAGGCGGAGGCGCAGAACCACCTCGCTGCCGGCGGGAATGTTGAGCTGATACCACGCCGCGGCCTTGGTGCCGGTCTTCGCGGGGTTCACGACGCCTTCGCGTTTATGGATGATGTGCTCGTGGAAGGCGTCCTTGACGTAGGGCGTGTATTGCTTGACGCCGAAAAGCCGTTCGGAGTTCGTCTCGTTTTCGGTGAAGAGACATTCGGGCATCGGCTGGCCCGGTGCGGGCTCGGCGGCGAAGAGGAATGGCTCGAGGTCCTGATGCTCGGCGTGGATAATGCCGTCTTCGGCTTCGTAGAGACGCGGCTTGAGCGTGCAGCCTTCGAAGTTGCAGCCCCATACCCAGGTGTTGCGGAACCAAATAGTTGGCAGTACGTGGAGTTTGGCGGCGTCCGGTCCGCGGTTGGCGATGCGCAGGCGGATAAGCGTGTCGTTTGGGCCTTCCTTGGCGAAGGTGGCGAATACGTCGAAATAGCGGTTGTCGTCGAAAATGCCGGTGTCGGTGATTTCAAATTCGCGGTCGTTGACGCTGCGGGCGCGGTTTTCGGCGACGAGGCGCGCGTAGGGGAATTCCGCCTGTGGGTATTTATAAAGTGCGCGGGCGAAGGAGTGGGTTGGCGTGGAATCGAGGTAGTAATAGAGCTCCTTCACATCCTCGCCGTGGTTGCCCTCGGTGTTGGTGAGGCCAAAGAGGCGTTCCTTGAGGATGGGGTCTTTTTCATTCCACAGTGCGACCGAGAAGCAGAGGCGGCACTCGCGGTCCGTCCAGCCCAGCAAGCCGTCCTCGCCCCAGCGGTAGGCGCGGCTGCGGGCGTGGTCGTGTGGGAAGTATTCCCAACACGTGCCGTTGGCGGAGTAATCCTCGCGCACGGTGGACCACTGGCGCTCTGCGA
>JABDGR010000026.1 GCA_013285985.1 Verrucomicrobiota bacterium | reverse complement strand
GTTGGCGTAAACCGCCAATATCCTTACTGGCACGCTTCGCAGCTTTCGCCGCGGAGGCGCGCTTCGAGGCTGCAGGCCTGCTTTTCCTCTTCGCTGTAAACGCGCTTCGGAATGGGAGGATTGGTGCCGTCGGTATCCGGGCCGGCGGCGGCCACCTCGTCACCACCGAGGGCGATATGCCCGCGGGTTTCCTTTTTCACGGCGACGGTTGCCTTCTCGATGTTCGAGGCGCCGAGCGTGCGGAGGTAATACGTTGTCTTGAGGCCTTTGCGCCAGGCCGCGCGATACATGTGCGAGAGCGTCTTGATGTCGGGCTTGCCGAGGAAGAGGTTGACGGATTGTGACTGGTCAATCCACTTCTGCCGGCGGGCGGCGGCATCGAGGACGAAGTTGTAATCAATGTCGAAAGCCGTGGCGAACTTCTGCTTAATTTCCGCGGGGATGCGCTCGATGTTCGTCAGCTCACCGTCAAAGTATTTGAGCTGGTCAATCATGCCGGCATCCCACAGGCCGTGCACCTTCAGGTCCTTGACCAGTTCCTGGTTGAGCACGATGTATTCGCCGCCGAGGTTGCTTTTGACAAAGAGGTTCTTGTAGTACGGCTCGATGCACGGCGAGGTGCCGACGATGTTCGAGATGGTGGCCGGGCGCGATGGCGATGACGTTGCTGTTGCGCATGCCCTGGCGGCGGATTTTCTGGCGCAGGGGCGTCCAGTCCAGCCGGCCGCCACGCGAAACTTCGACGGCCACGCCGCGTTCCTGCTCCAGCAGCTCAATCGTGTCCTGCGGCAGGATGCCGCGGTCCCATTTCGAGCCATGGTAGGAGGAATACGTGCCGCGCTCAGCCGCGAGGTCACTGGAGGCCTCGTAGGCGTAAAACGCGATAGCCTCCATGAATTCGTCGTTGAATTCGACTGCTTCAGGCGAGGCGAACGCGTGGTTGCGCTTGTAGAGCGCGTTGTGTAGGCCCATTACGCCGAGGCCGATGGGCCGGTGGCGCAGGTTCGAGGTCTCCGCCGGCTTCGTCGGGTAGAAATTAATGTCGATGACGTTGTCGAGCGCGCGCACGGCGACGCGGATGGTCTCGCGCAGCGCGTGGTGGTCGAGTGAGCCATCGGGCTTGATGTGCGTGTCGAGGATGACCGAGCCGAGATTGCACACCGCCGTCTCTTCAACGCCGGTGTTGAGCGTAATCTCCGTGCACAGGTTTGAGGAGTGGATGACGCCGGCGTGGTCTTGCGGGCTGCGGATGTTGCAGGGGTCCTTGAAGGTTATCCAGGGATGCCCGGTCTCAAAGAGCATCTTGAGCATCTGGCGCCAGAGGTCGATGGCCGGCACGGTCTTGCCGTAGATTTTGCCGTCACGCGCGAGTTGCTCGTAGTGGCAGTAGCGTTCCTCAAAGCGGCGGCCGTAAAGTTCGTGCAAATCCGGGGCTTCGTTGGCGCGGAAGAGCGTCCAGTCCTCGCGGGCCTCCATGCGCTTCATGAACAGGTCGGGAATCCAGTTCGCCGTGTTCATGTCGTGCGTGCGGCGGCGGTCGTCGCCGGTGTTTTTGCGCAATTCGATGAAGTCGAGCACGTCGTTGTGCCACGTCTCGAGATACGCGCAGCCGGAACCGCGGCGCTTGCCGCCCTGGTTGACGGCCACGAGCTGGTCGTTGTGCAGCTTGAGGAACGGGATGACGCCCTGGCTGTCGCCGTTGGTGCCCTTGATGTAGCCGCCGGTGCCGCGCACCGCCGTCCACGAACCGCCGAGTCCGCCCGCCCATTTGGAGAGGAAGGCGTTTTCCGCAATGCCGCGCAGCATGATGCTCTCGATATTGTCGTCCACTTTATAAAGGTAGCAGGACGAAAGCTGCGAATGCAGCGTGCCGGAGTTGAACAACGTCGGCGTCGAAGAGCAGAAGCGGCGGTTTTTATAGAGCGAATAGAGGCGGACAACCCAATCCTCGCGCTCGCGGGGTTCGTTGAGGAAGAGGCCCATTGAGACGCGCATCCAGAAATACTGCGGCGTTTCGAGCCGGCGCTGGGGTGTGCGCGTTTTGTCCACCACGAGATAGCGATCGTAGAGGGTCTGGATGCCGAGGAAGTCGAATTCGAGGTCGGCCATCGGGTCAAGCGCCTCGGCCAGCTTGCCGAGGTCGTATTTGAGCAGGGCCGGGTTGATGCGCTCGATGCGCGCAGCGTGCTCGAGGTTCTTTTTGAACTGGCGGGCGTGAAACTGCTTGAGGGCGCCAATGCCGTCGCGCAGGATGTCCCAGCCAAGCACCTCTTCATATATATAAGAGAGCAGGATGCGGCCGGCGAACTTCGCAAAGTCGGCGTCGCGCTCGATGAGAGTCTTGGCGTTGAGGATGACCGTCTGCTGCAGGTCTTCGCGCGTCATCTCGGTGGAGAGTGAGCGGCGCAGCTCGACCTCGATTTCCTCGCGGGTGTAGCACAGGTCGAGGCCGATGGCGGCAAAAGCAATGCGGGCGCGCAGTTCTGCGCCGTCCCACATCTCCGTCTGGCCGCCGTCGCGTTTGATGAAGATGATCTGCTCCTGGCGAGCGTCATCCGGCATGGCGGTGGCGGCCGTCTGGTCGCGGCGGCGGGAACGCTCGGCGCGATAGAGTATGTAAGACTCGGCGACCTTGAAGTGCCCGTGCCGCATCAGTTCCTCTTGCACGAGGTCCTGCACGTCTTCGATGGAGACAAACGCCTGCCCCATGTCGCGCACCCGCCCGCTGACGGACTCGGCCACGCGCACCGCCGGCTCGCTGTCCAAATGCAGGGAAAGGAACGCCTTGCGCACGGCGATTTCGACCTTGTTCTGATCCCAGGGCACAACCTGGCCGTTGCGGCGGATGAGCCGCACGTGCACCGGCAGCAATTCGCCCGCGGTCACACCCGTGCCATCGCCATTGGTGGCCGTCGGCGAGGCCATGCCCGCGCGCTTGAAGACCAGGCTCATCGCAACATCGTGCTGGTTCTGGTGCACGAGCGCCTTTTCGATGATGCGGTTGATTTCGTCCTCCGACAGCACGCGGTCTTTGTTCGCGGCCCAGCGCGCAACAATCTCCTCGCCCACTTCGCGGGCGATTTCGGCGACGAGCTGGCGGTTCTGATCGGTAAATATTTCCTGCACCTGGCGCGACAGCAGCAGGTCGGTCAGGGCCGAGCCGACGGTGTCGGCCACTTCCGCCATGTCAAAATGACGGGCGACGCCCTCGCCGACGATCATCACGTCAGGCTGGACCACAGTGGAGTTGGCGATGACCTCCCGCCAGTTGAAGCGGGGTTTTTGGTCGTCGGGTGTTTGCGCAAAGCGTTTGAGCGCGTTGTCTTCATCGAGCGGAATATGGCGGATCATGGGAGGAGCGAGTTAGGAATTAAGGTTTAAGAACTATAAAGAAGGTGGCGGGAGGACGGGCGGAATTTTGGGCGGTGGAAGCGATGGTGGTGGCGCGGGTGGTGGTGGCGGCGAACCGCCGAACCATTGCCGGGCTTTGGTTTTGGCCTGGAAGGTGTGGTGGGGTTTGATGGAGAACGCGACCGCGCCGGCGGCAATCAGGAAGGCGAGAAAGTCATCCACTTCCCCAAAGGGCGGGAGAAAATCGAGCACGATGCCGAGTGAAAAAACATAGAGCAAAGACCCAGCCAGGCACCGCTTGGCCCAGAGCGGGACTTTGGGGTCCGTGCCGACGTAGTAAAGAACGAGGATTTTTTCGACGACCCAGCGCACGGGTGTGAAAATGAAGCCCAGACAACCTTGTCGGGGCGGGCGAGCGGGAGAAAATTGGCGGGCGTCATGACTCATGACCCGGGATGCGGGTTTTGCGAGCGGGAGAAGGGTTGGGCATTGCTTCGTTTACAGCTCGTCGTTGTGCACGTCGCCGAGCGCGCTGGACTTTTGGTATTCGGTGACGCGGCCCTCGAAGAAGTTCTGCTCTTTCTTGATGTCCATCATCTCCGCCAGCCAGGGCAGCGGGTTGGTGATGCCGGGGTTGATGGCCTTGAGGCCCACGCCTTCGAGACGCCGGTCGGCAATGTAATCAATATACTGCATGAAATCGGCGGCGGTGAGGCCGACGCCGCCCACAGGCAGGCAATCGCGGATGAATTCCTTCTCGATGGCCACGCCCTCGGCCATCAGGTCGGTCAACTCCTGGCGGAAGGCCGGCGTCCAGATTTCCTTGTTTTCCTCGACGAGGTCCATGAGGAGGTTGCGGAACAGCTCGATGTGGTTGCTCTCGTCGCGCAGGGTGTAGCGGAACATCGAGCCGATGCCGGGAAACTTGTTCTGCCGGTAGAGCGACAGCACCATGCCAAAGAGGCCGTAGAACTGCGTGCCCTCCATGACCTGCCCAAAGAGAAAGATGTTCTTGGCCAGGGACTGCTTGACGGCCGGGTCCTTGAGGTCGAGGTCGCGGCGCAGGGCCTTGGAGTTGCTGGTGACGAAATGGGTCTTGCGCGCGATGGTCGGGATGTCCTCGAACATGGCCTCGCACTCATGCGGGTTGATGCCGAGCGAGCTGATCATGTAAACCAGCGAGTCGGCGTGGATGTTTTCCTCATGCGCGTGGCGGCCGAGGACGAGCTTCAACTCCGGCGCAGTGACGACTTCGCGGACGACGTGGATGATGTTGTCGCCGACGATGCCCTCGGCGGCGGAGAAATAGCCGATCGCCATCTTGATGATCCAGCGGTCCACGTCGGTGATGGCCTTGGTGGCGTCGCGCCACTGCTCGCAATCCTTCTGCATGGGCACATCTTCGGGCTCCCAGTGGTTGGCCTTCATCGTCTTGTACAGCTCGTAGGCCCAGCTGTATTTCAGCGGCAGGATGTTGAAGAACATCGTCTGCCGGCCATTGATGACGCGCTTGGCGGCGTAGGCTTCTTCCGCTTTTTTGCGGTCGAGGACAAAAGATTTCGGGCCGATTTGGTAAGTGACGGTTTCAGCAGTCATGACAGGAAGTTTCTTTCAGAAAAAGGAGATGCGCCGCCCGGATGGGACGGGCGTACGGTTCGGTTTGGGATTTTTCAGTTCGATTTGGGTTGGTCAACCGCGTCTCCGGCACAGAGGGCAGGCAAGGCCCGGTACGCCGGAAGCGCGGAAAAAACAGCGACAAAAATTGCAAGGGGTTCGGTCGGGAGCGGCCGCAAGATCTACAATTCTCGTCGTGAAAGGGATTAGTTGCCCAGATTTCACAAGTTGTCAAGCGATTCCACTACATTTAGTGTTACATTTTTCAATTTTCCCTACCCGTAGGGGTTTGCATAAAGCATATTTGATGCCTGTATTAGCGATTTTGATGACTTTTGGGCAAAATAGGTGGTTATTAGGACGGGTTTTGGGCCATTTCCGCACCATTGAAGCGCAGCGATGGCGAGAAATCGGAAAATCGTTCAATTGCGCCGTTCATGCAACGGAATGTTGTTCTTTCTTTGCACAACATTCACACAATCTGGCTTATTCACAAAACGAAGAAAAATTTCCTCCATGCGCTTTCCACAACTTCTCCTGCACGCTGAGCGCATTGTGAATCGCACGCAGCGGGCGTTGCCGTCAGACGTGCGGGAAATCGCGGAAGCATTGCCCGTGATTTTCGATCCGTCGCCCAATCCGGAACTGCGCGCGGAAGGCGTGGACGATGACACGCTCGGCCTCTTCGTCGGCCCCGCCCACGGCGAAGACCCCGGCCTCGATCCCCTGCCCTCGCAAATCATCCTCTATTTGGAAAATATCTGGGACTACGCCGAAGGCGACGTTGCGCGCTTCGACGACGAAGTCCGCCTCACCTACCTCCACGAACTCGGTCACTACCTGCGCCTCGATGAAGGCGATTTGGAGCGAAGGGGGTTGGGGTGAACGAACAATTTTAGCTTAGGATGCTCGACCTAATGCAACAGTAAGCAAAATCAAACCAATCGTTAATAAAGTATACGCCCATATTTTTCTCGCTCGGACATGATTAGCTGAGTCATTCGATGGCAAAATGCAAAATATGGCAATAATTGCTAGCTCAAAAAAGATTACGAGGAACAGCGCACGCCGGGTTTCCGATCCATGCAAATACCCCAAGTGGAGTGGTGTACCACTATAGCGACCACCACCAGCGGGGACGGCAAGAGTGCCCGATATCGCTCCGCAAATAAAATAGAAAAGCACCAGCCCCATGAGCAGCCATAAGCCAAAATACTTTTGAAAATACTTCATGGGCGAATGGGCAGATTGTAAAATCCCATTCAGTTACTTCAACCCAGTAATCTTTCCACATCCTTCGCCGTTAACTCATCCAGCCGCTCCACCACCAAATCGCACGTCCCCCGCAAGCTCTCCACCGGGTTGGTCGTGCCTACGCCGATACATTTAAAGCCTCCCGCGCGGGCGGCTTCGAGGCCGACGAAGGCGTCCTCGAACACCACGCACTTCGCCGGAGCACGATTGATTTTCGCCGCGGCTTTTAAAAAGACCTCCGGGTGCGGCTTGCCGTGCATCACGTCCTCGGCGCTGACGATGTCCGCGAAAAATCCGTGCAGCTTCGCCAAAGTCATCACGTGCTCGATGTTGAGGCGCGGGGTCGAAGAGCCGACGACGCACGGCACGCCCGCCGCGCGCAGACCTTCCAGCAATTCGCGCACACCAGGCAGGGCTGATATGCCGGTCGTCTTCAATCTCTCGCGGTAAAGCTCTTCCTTGCGCCGGCCGATACGTTCGATTTCCGCCGGCTCACTGGCCCATTTCAGAATATTCGGGATGATGACCTGATTCTTGCGGCCAAACCCGGCCTTGAAATGCCCCGGCGGCAGGACGCGCTTTTCCTCGCGCGCGAGCAACTCCCAGCTTTCTTCATGCGCGGCGGAGGAGTCGATGATGACGCCATCCCAGTCGAAAATGGCGCCGATGGCTGATGCGTTATTCATGCAATAAACCAAAGACTTCACCGCAAAGACGCGGGGAGCGCAAAGGAAATTTGGGTTTGAAACCTCCGGGCCTCAGTGCCTTAGTCCCTTCTTCGCATGTCCACCCTCGCTGTCGTCAAACCCAAGGTGCGCGGATTCGTCTGCGTGACGTCCCACCCCGCCGGCTGCACCGCGCACGTGCGCGAGCAAATCAATTACGTCAAGAAACAGCCGCCACTGGCGAACGGGCCGAAAAAGGTGCTCATCATCGGCGCTTCGACGGGTTACGGGCTGTCCTCGCGTATCGTGGCGGCCTTCGGTGCCAAGGCCGCGACGCTCGGCGTATTTTTTGAACGCCCGTCGGACAAGGGCCGCCCGGCCTCCGCGGGCTGGTATAACAGCGTGGCCGTCGAGCAGGCGGCGAAGGCCGAGGGCATTTACGCCAAGAGCATCAACGGCGACGCTTTTTCCGAGGAAATCAAACTGCAGACCATCGCGCGCCTGAAGGAAGACCTCGGCCAGGTGGATTTGGTCATCTACAGCCTGGCCTCGCCCCGGCGCACCGACCCGCGCAGCGGCGAGGTCTATAAATCCGTGCTCAAGCCCGCGGGTGCGCCGTTCACCGGGCGAACGCTGGACACCGATAAAAAAGAAGTCTTTGACATAAGCATCGAACCGGCCACGCCAGAGGAAATCCGCCAGACCACAAAAACCATGGGCGGCGAAGACTGGGAAATGTGGATTGATGCCCTGCGCAACCACAACCTGCTGGCGCCGGGCGCGCTGACCGTCGCGTATTCCTACATTGGCCCGGAGGCGACTTACCCCATTTACCGCAACGGCACCATCGGCATCGCCAAGGAGGATTTGGAAAAAACCGCTTCGCGACTGACCGCGCGCCTCGCCGAGCTCAAGGGTAAGGCCTGGGTGTCCGTCAACAAGGCGGTGGTGACGCAGGCGAGTTCTGCAATTCCCGTCGTGCCGCTCTATCTTTGCATCCTGCTTAAAGTCATGGCAGAAAAGAAAGTGGACGAAGGCTGCATCGAGCAAATCCAGCGCCTGTTTGCGACCCAGCTTTATCGCTCCGACGGCAAGCCGGCAGTTCCTGATACTGCCGGCCGCCTGCGGGTGGACGATTGGGAAATGCGCGCCGATGTGCAGGAAGCGGTGAAAAAAATCTGGCCGCAAGTAACGACGGTGAACTTGGAGACACTCACCGCCTTCCCACGTTATCAGGCGGAGTTCCTGAAACTCTTCGGCTTCGGCCTGCCGGGCGTCAACTACGATGCGGAAGTGGAGTTGGAAGTGCCGCTGGGGTAGAAGGGTATTGTCAGGTTCAACTCTCCGTCGTCGAATATTTCTCCTTGAGGGCCTCGATGACGGACGGGTCGGCGAGCGTGGTGACGTTGCCGAGGGCGCGGCCTTCGGCGATGTCGCGCAGGAGGCGGCGCATGATTTTGCCAGAGCGCGTCTTGGGCAAGTCGGCCGAGAAGATGATTTTTTCCGGGAGCGCGAATTTACCGATTTTTTTCGCGACGAGGTCGTTGAGTTCGCGAATGAGGTCCGGCCCAGCTTCCTTGCCTTGTTTGACGGTGACGAAGGAGATGAGCGCCTGGCCCTTCAGTTCGTGCGGGATGCCGACGACCGCGCTTTCAGCCACGGAGGGGTGCTCGACATAGACGCTCTCCAGCTCGGCGGTGCCGATGCGGTGGGCGGAAACATTCACCACGTCGTCCACGCGGCCGAGAATCCAGTAATTGCCGTCGTCATCCTTGCGCGCGCCGTCGCCGGGAAAATAATATTTGCCGCTCCATTTCGCGAAATAGGTGGTTTTGAAACGTCCGGGGTCGCCCCAGATGCCGCGCATCATGCCCGGCCAGGGCTTTTTGATGGCGAGGATGCCCGCGCGCACGTCCTGGCCGTCGTCGCTGAGGACGGCCGGCTCGATGCCAAAGAACGGCACCGTGGCGCTGCCGGGCTTGGTGGCGATGGCGCCGGGCAGCGGGGTGATCATGATGCCGCCGGTTTCCGTCTGCCACCACGTGTCCACAATCGGGCAGCGGCCTCCGCCGATGACATTGTGGTACCACATCCACGCCTCGGGGTTGATGGGCTCGCCCACGGAGCCGAGCAGGCGCAGGGACGACAAATCGTGCTTTTGCGGCCAGACGTCGCCCCACTTCATGCAGGCGCGAATGGCCGTCGGTGCGGTGTAAAAGACGGTGACGCCATATTTTTCGACAATCTGCCAGAAGCGGTCGTTCTCCGGCCAGTTGGGCACGCCTTCGAACATCACAACGGTGGCGGCATTTTGCAGCGGGCCGTAAAGGATGTAGCTGTGGCCGGTGACCCAGCCGATATCGGCGGTGCACCAATAGACGTCCTCTGGCTTCAGATCAAAAATGTATTTGGCGGTGAGATAGGCAAAAGTCATATAGCCGCCGGTGGTGTGCATGATGCCCTTCGGCTTGCCGGTCGAACCACTGGTATAAAGGATGAACAGCAGGTCCTCGGCATCCTGGCGCGCGGCTTCGCAATGGCGCGACTGGCCGACGACCGCCTCGTGGTACCACACATCGCGGCCTTCTTTCATGGTGACCGGGTGCAACTGCTTCTGCGGTTCGCGCGCGACGACGAGCACCTTTTGGATGCTGGGACATTCAGCGATGCCTTCGTCCACCGTGTGCTTAAGCGGCAGGACTTTGCCACGGCGGTAGCCGGCGTCGCTGGTGATGACGAATTTGGCCTGGCAGTCATTCACGCGGTCCTTGATGGACTCGGAAGAAAAGCCGCCAAAAATGACCGAGTGCGGCGCCCCGATGCGCGCGCAAGCGAGCACCGCGATGGCCAACTCCGGCACCATGGCCATATACAGCATGACGATGTCGCCCTTTTTGACGCCGAGACTTTTGAGCACGTTGGCAAAGAGGCAGACTTCGCGGTGCAAATCGGCGTAAGTGAGCACGCGCTGGTCGCCCTGCTCGCCCTCAAAGATAATGGCGGCCTTGTTGCGCGTGGCACCGTGGAGGTGGCGATCCAAACAATTGTAGCACAGGTTGGTGACGCCGCCTTCAAACCATTTGTAAAACGGCGCGTTCTTGGAGTTGAGCACGGTGTGCCACTTCTGGATCCAATGGAGTTCGCCGGCGACATCGGCCCAGAATTTTTCCGGGTCGGCGATGCTGCGGGCATACATTTCCCGGTATTGCTCGAGGCTTTTGATATGCGCCTGGCGGGCAAAGGCAGCGGGCGGCGGAAAGACGCGGTTTTCCTGGGAAACGGTTTCGAATTGCGAGGCGGGGGCAGTCATGGGGAAAGGGATCAGGCTTTTCAAAATCGTGGCGTGCGGCAAGCCAAAAGGCAGAGATCAGCCGGCGAAAGAGCATTTCCAAACCCACCGGCACCCGCCACACTGGGGCGATGGACACCGCCTTGTTTGATTACCCGCTGCCGCCGGAGCGCATCGCGCAAACGCCGGCGACGCCGCGCGATTCATCGCGGCTGCTGGTCATCGAACGCGCGAGCCGGAAGGTGAGCCACCATATTTTCCGCGAACTGCCCGGTTTGCTGCCAGCGGGCGCGCGCCTGTTCCGCAACGATGCGGCGGTGTTCAAGGCCCGGCTGAAATTGACGCGCCCCACCGGCGGCAACCTTGAATGTCTCTTGCTCCATCCCGCACTGGAACACGACGCCGCCGGAAACACCTGGTGGTGCCTGCTCAAGCCTGGCAAAAAATATCCGCCAGGCGCGACATTTGGAGTGGAGAAATTTTTTACCGCCATGATTTTGGAAAAAACGCCCGATGGACGCGTGCTGGCGCGCTTTGAGGTGTCGGGCCATGGCGGTGTGCCGGCATTGGCGGAGCGTTTTGGGGTGATGCCCCTGCCCCCCTATATTCAACGCCAAGGCCCGGACGCCGACCAAAGCGCGCGCGACCTGGAAAACTACCAAACCGTTTATGCCGACCCGTCGAAAAAAATCGCCGCCGCCGCGCCAACCGCCGGCCTGCACTTCACTCCTGCTGTCCTCACGGCACTGGCGACGCACGGCGTGACAACGCACGATTTGGCGCTGCGCGTGGGCCTCGACACCTTTCGTCCGATTATGGCGGAGAAAATTGCGGACCACGCCATTCACCGCGAATGGTATGAAATCCCCCCCGCGACCCGGGTGGCCCTCGCCGCGCCTGGCGGCCCGCGGCTGGCGGTGGGCACCACGAGCTTGCGGGCCATGGAAGATTACCTGGCCAAAACCAGCGGGCGGAAAGGCTCCGCCCAGGCCTTGCACGAACCGTGGCTCGCGGAAGCGGATATTTTTATTTATCCGCCACGGGAATTTGCCGGCGCGGAAATGCTGCTGACAAATTTTCACCTGCCCCGCTCGACGCTGATGTGCCTGGTCGGCGCGTTTCTCACCCCCGGCGCAACGGACGGCATCACATGGCTGAAGGAAATTTACGCCGAGGCCGTGGCGAAAAATTACCGCTTTTACAGTTATGGCGACGCCATGCTCGTGCGGTAAAATTCGCGCCAGCCTTACGGGTCATCCGCTTCGTGCGGAGGCAGGAAGGAAGTTTCCACGACCCCGACCAGATTCTGCGGCGTGACCATCGCCTGGTCGGGCGCAAGGTTGTTGTCGCCTTGGGCCAGCCAGCGGTTGCCGTAGGAGTGGATGAGGCGGTGCACGATAATCTGGCCCGAAGGATTTCGATAAGCGATGACATCACCCGTCTTCAAATCCTCCCATTTGGTCGGCTGGATGAGGAAAAGCGTGCCCGCCCGATACACCGGCTCCATGGAAGTCCCGATCGATTTGGCCAAAATGCTGCCCGGCTGGCCGGATTGTCCGAGCGCCGCGGTCGACAGCAACTGGTTCTCCGAAAGCGGTGCATCCGCCGACTGCTTTTCCGCCTGGGGCACCAGATAGCAACCACCTAGGCAAAGAGCCGTTAGCACAACTTTGCCGACCCGAATGGGTCTTCGCCAATCATCAAAATTCGGCCATTTCACGAAATTCATTGTACCCCAAATTTGACCCTTGCGCAATGCGAAGCAAGCATGCAAATTAGTGTAAAGCCTCTATTTGCCGCCCGGTCTTTCCCCGCTTCATTTCGATTCCTTTTCCGACCACTTATGCTGCGCTTTCGTCCATTTTTGATTTTGTTCGTACTCGCCGGCGGTTTGCTGGCCATGGGCTTCAAAACCGTCAACTACCTGGATGGCGACGCCGTGATGGCCAAAGTCAAGGAAACCCATGGGGCGGATTCGGAAATAGACATCATCAAGATGGTCACGGTGGCGGGCACCAATGACCCGGTGACGCGCACGCTGATTTCCGCCGCGCAAAAAGACGCGAAGGGCAATTTCATGTATTTGCTGCGCTTTCTTTCGCCGGATGACCAAAAAGGCATTTCCCTGCTCGTATTGGAAAAGGACGGCGGCGACGTGGATCAATACCTTTACATCCCGTCCCTCGGCCCGCCGAAGAAAATCACCCCCGAAGGCCGTTCCGGCAGTTTCATGGGTTCGGATTTCACGTATGAAGACATGCGCAAGGAAAAGCCCGGCGAATGGACCTATGCGCGCCTTGAGGATGAGCAAATTGAAAACACCGACTGCTACGTCATCATCTCCGACCCCGCCAACAAAGAGCGCGAAAAAATCACCGGCTACACGGACCGGGTCATCTATGTGGACAAGGCCACCTTCGACGTGCGCCGCATCGAGTTTCTCGACAGCAAGCACAAGCTCATCAAGCAATTCGACGCCTACGATTACGAGGCGACCAACAACGCGACGCAGCGCCCGCACCGCGGGGAAATGAAAAACCCGGGCAAAAAAACCGATACGGTGATGGTGCTGCTCAACAGCCGCATTAACAAGCCGCTGGATGAAAAGTTTTTCAGCCTCGACACCCTCCAGCACTGGGGTCCCGATCAGGAAAAAATCATCGCCGACCTCCAGCCGCCAGCCGCGGCGCCGAAGACGCCATGATTCCCGCGCCGGCGCCTGCCGGTTGCTGTTGTTAAAATCTCCCTCCCCGACCGCTCCGGCCCAACCCCCACTCTCCTACCGCCGTGTCGCCCGTCATCGGGAAGCTCCTCGGTTTTTGCTATCGCTGGGCGTGGTTGGTGTGGATTGCGGCCGTGCTGCTGGCCGGCCTGGGCGCATGGGAAGCGCGCAGCATCAAGCTGAATGTGTCCGCCGAAGGCCTGGTGCCGGTGGACAGCCCGTTGCGGGCGACTTATG
The DNA here is from genome assembly GCA_013285985.1 of Verrucomicrobiota bacterium. Lineage (GTDB taxonomy): Bacteria > Verrucomicrobiota > Verrucomicrobiia > Opitutales > JABDGR01 > JABDGR01. Next base: position 4,341 of record JABDGR010000026.1, on the reverse strand, counting down.
AGGAAACGAAGAAGACCTTTGGCTCCGACTACATTGTCGGCGTCTATGTCGAAGACCCGGATTTATTCACCCTGCCAAAATTGCGGCGCCTCGCCGGCCTCGCGCACCAGCTCGCCGAGCTGCCGGGCGTGGAGCGCGCCGAAAGCCTTTTCACAGTCAATAACATCGATGGTTCGAGCGGCTCGCTGGTCACCGGCCCCATCCTCGACCCATTGCCGGAAACGCCCGAAGCACTGGCCCAGGCCAAGACCCGCGCGCTGCACAACCCGCTCATCGTCCGTACGCTCATTTCCCCCGATGCGAAGGCCACGTTGCTGACGCTCTACCTCAAGCCCGAGGAGGCGCAAAAAGAGGACTTCGACACCCGGTTCGTCGCCCAGCTGGAAAAATGCGTGAACGACAACCAGGACGGCGTGGCCAAAGATGAAGATGGCAACCCCGTGCTGGACCCCGTCAAGGACAGCATGGGCAAAACCTTGCTGGGCGCGGACAAAAAACCCGTGCTGAAACCCCGGCCGGATCCCGCGGGCCAGTTCGCGAAAATCTTTCCCATCGGTTCATCGATCATGCACGTGGCGGTCTCGAAATATATTTTTCGCGACCAATTGCTGCTGCTGCCCCTGGCCTGCGGCATCCTGCTGACGCTCCTGGGGCTGCTGATGCGCAGCGTGCACGGGGTCATCATCCTGCTGATCAACGCCGTGCTCGCGAATTGCTGGACGCTCGGGTTGATGGCGCTGTTCGGCATCCCGTTGAACATGCTCAACTACGTCGTCCCGGCGCTGGTGGTGATGATTGGGTCTGGCTCGGACGTGCATTTGATGATCGGCTCGAGCCAGCAGCGCGCGCGCGGTTTGGGCGGGTTGGAGGCCATTTCCGAAACGGGCCGGCTCATCGGCCTGAGCCTGCTGCTCAACACCGGCAGCACGGTGCTCGGGTTTGCCTCGACGTTGCTGACGAACATCGGCGTGCTGCGCGAATTCGGCGCCTCCGCCGCGCTGGCGATTTCGCTGCGTTTCGTCACCACCATGTTTGTCGTGCCGGCCTACTTGCGCTTCGCTGACCGATGGATCAAGCCCGAAGCCGCCGCCTCCCACAGCACCCCGGCCGACCACGACGGCCTCTGGGAACGCTGCCTGACGCGCCCGTATATCCGCCTGATTTCCAAACACCTGGTCAACCATCCGCGCTGGGTGATGTTCACCTGCCTGGCCATCACCGCCGTGTCGCTCATTTTCGCCAAGCGCATCCGGCTGGACAATGACTTCGCCGCGTTCCTGCGCCCGGACTCACCGGTAATGATGCAGCTCAACACCGTCTCCCAGCGTCTTTCGGGCACCGATATCGTGGATATCTCCTTCCGCGGCGAACCCGGCGAATACCAGCGCCCCGACCGCCTCAGCCAGCTGCTCAAATTCGAGGATTACCTGCGCAAACTGCCCGATGTGGACTCCGTCACCGGCCTGCCGGACTTTCTGGCGTTGTTCAACCGTGAGTTCAACGACGGCGACCCGGCGAAATATGTCATTCCCGAAAGCCCGCTCGCCGTGCGCCAATGCCTGGGCATGTTCCAGCAAACCGATCTCGCCCCCTACGCCACGCGCGACGGTGCCAAGGTCAACATCGTCCTGCGCTGCAACCTGCACAACACGACCCGGCTCAACCAATTGGTGGACCAAATTTCCACGACGCTGAAAAGCGGCCAGTTCGGCCCGCAGCTCTTCACCGTCAGCGGGCATGCCGTGCTGGCCGCGGCGTCGGTGGATGAAATCGCCAGCGGCCAGGTCGCCTCGCTCAGCTCAATGGTCGCCATTCTGGGCGGGATGGTCGCGCTCGTCTTCCTCTCCTGGCGCGCGGCGCTCGCCGCCATCGCCGCCAACCTGACGCCCATTGCGGTCGTCTTTGCCGTGATGGGCCTGACCCATGTGCCGCTCAACCTCGGCACGTGCATGATTGCCGCCATCAGCATCGGCCTGGCGGTGGACAACACCATCAACCTCATGGTGCGCTACCACGACGACCTGCGCCGCACCCAGACGGAAGCCCTCGCGCTGCATGACACCATGGCCGCCGAGTTCAAGCCCATCGTGCTGTCCGGCCTCTCCATGGCGGGAGGGTTTCTCGCGCTCGGCGTGTCGAGCTTTGTGCCGATGCAGGAATTCGGCCTGCTGAGTTCGCTGGTGATGATACTCGCGTGTTTCGGCGACCTCATCGTCACCGCCGCCATGCTGGGCAACAGCCGCATCATCACCGTCTGGGGCGTGCTCGACGTGCATCTGCGCCGCGCCATCGTGAAACAATCGCCGGTCTTCGAGGGCTTCACCAACTGGCAGGCGCGCAAGCTCATCGCCGCTTCGTACATCGTCGAGCATCCCGCGGGCCACGCCCTCATCCACGATGGCGACAGCGGGGACACGATGTATGTCGTGCTCGAGGGCGAACTCGAAGTGAGCAAGGGCGAAGGGCAGAACCGGATCGAAATCAACCGCCTGGGCCCGGGCCAGGTCATCGGCGAAGTCGCGCTCATGGCCAAAGTCAAACGCACCGCCGATGTCACCGCCCTCACCCCGGTCAAATTGCTTACACTCAACTGGAAATCCCTCGTGGAGTTGCAGCGCTTCAGCCCCTACCTCGCGGCCAAGCTCAACCTCAACCTCGCCAAAATCCTCGGCCTGCGCCTGGCCGACACGCTGCGGAAGACTTCCTCGCAAAGCCCTTTCCCCAGCGGCCCCAAGACTTCCGTACCCTGGACCAAAGGCGATACCAAGTCGCCCCAACCGGAGGATTGAGCGCGTATTTCTTTAAGGATTCACTCCGAAAACTGGTGGAGCCGATGGGGCTCGAACCCACGACCTCCACAATGCCATTGTGGCGCTCTTCCAATTGAGCTACGACCCCAGTTTTCTAACCAGAGGACGATTGAACCGTTTTTGCCTGCCTTCGTCAACCGTTTTTGCCAACCCATCAAACCCAGCCAACCTACCCAACGCAGCCAACCGAATGTTCACGCTTATTTCGTTTTCTTGATAGTATCCCAGTCTTTGCCACCAAATGCTTGCTCTCTGCATTATTAATCTCAGTCAGGCTCCTTCCTGCGCCGCTTTGGTAAAGGTTGGCTCCTCCGCACCCCTAACCATTCAAACCAATTCAAGCCGATTCAAAGTGATTCAAGCCAATTCAAGCCATTAACCCAGGGGGGGTATCCGCATTATTCGCTGGTCGAATGGTTAAATTGTTGAATCTCCCTGGGTTTTCTCGACAATCGAACCATCATGGCCCTGCCGTCCAGTCCCGCGCCCGCCACGAAATCCAAAACTTGCGACGTCATTCTCGCGCTCGACGTGTCCACGCGCGCCGAGGCCGGCGCTTTTCTTGACCGCATCGGGCCGGATTTGCGCTGGGTCAAAATTGGCCTGCAAATGTTTCTCCGCGAAGGGCCGGAGATTGTGGACGCCTTTGCCCGGCGCGGGCACAAAATTTTCCTCGACCTCAAACTGCACGACATCCCGAACACCGTGGCTTCCGCCATCCGCAGCCTGCGCAGGCGGCCTTGCGACTTGCTGACCATCCACGCCACCGGCGGCAAGGAAATGATGCAGCAGGCCGCCGCCGCCGCGCACGAAGCCAACCCCAACCTGCGCCTCCTCGCCGTCACCGTCCTCACTTCGATGGACGATGCCGGCCTGGCCCAAACCGGCGTGCCGGGTGGCGCAGCAGCGCAAGTTGAGCGTCTGGCTGCGCTGGCCTTTGACGCCGGTGTGCCGGGCCTCATCTGCTCGCCACTGGAGTTGCCCGCCTTGCGCGCGAAGTTTGGGAGCAAGCCCTTGCTTGTCACCCCGGGCGTGCGCCCATCCGGTGTTGCGGCCGGCGACCAAAAACGGACGATGACCCCGCGCGAAGCCGCCGCGGCCGGGGCCGACCTCATCGTCATTGGCCGGCCTTTGTTGCAGGCCACCGACCCGCGTGCCGCCCTCGCCGCCATCCGCGCAGAAATGGCCGGAGCCTAGTTTTATGCCCAACGCCGCGATTATGCTCTGTGCGGGCCGGGCAAAACGGATGCGCGGCGCCGTCGACGACAAAGTGCTCGCCCGCCTCGCGGGCCGCCCCGTGCTGGAATATTCCGTGCGGGCATTTCTCCACTCCGGCGTGGTGGACTATTTTGTGTTTGTCGTCCGCGACTCGGAGCAATTCGAAAAAATCTCCTTCATGTTGTTGCGCATCGGCGTGCCCGCCCATAAAACCGTGTTCATCCAGGGCGGCGCGGAGCGGCAGGACTCCGTGCTGAACGGCCTGCGAAATACTCCGGCGGAAATGGAGAACGTTTTCATCCACGACTGCGCG
>JABDGR010000025.1 GCA_013285985.1 Verrucomicrobiota bacterium | reverse complement strand
GAATTAAGGCAAATCGTAGTTTTCGGCCCAGGACACGATGGTGAAGGGAAAATTGCCCGACGTGTTCGTGAGGGCCGGAACGGAGCCGCTTCCCGAACTGGACGAAGATGAAGATGAGGATGAAGACGACGCGGCGCTGCTGCCGCCGGTCGTTCCCGTGGGAACTCCCGTGCCGAAGGTGTTGGGTTTGACGATGGTCGAGAGAAGGAAGGTGGAATCACCCAGCGAGACTTCAATATTGATTTTGAGCAGGCGGCAGAGGAAGCCGACGCCGACGTTGGTTGTGTTCGAGCTGCCAGTACTGCCGGCGGCCCCGCCAGTGCCGCCAGGTGTGGCGCTGGTTCCGGCCGCAGGTGCGGCACTTCCGGTGCTGGCTCCGGTCGCGCCTTTGGGTGCGCCAGTGCCGCCTGAGCCCGCGCCCGAGCCTTTTGGCGCTCCGGTGCCGCCTGAACCAAAGCCAGTTCCTCCTGAGCCTTTGGGTGCGCCGGTGCCGCCAGTGGTGGCCATGGCGGCGAAGAGACCGCTGGTAGTGTTGTTGGGGGAAGTTGCGCCGGTGACATTGCCGGTGGTATTGCTGCTGGTGCCATTGGTTGAGAGTACGCCGCCGCTGGTTTCTTCGTCGGAGTTGCGAATGAGCAAGTCGTCCGCGGTCCCCTGGATTTGATCCACTCCGGCGAGGTAGGCCGGAAGGGCGACCGGGTCGACTTCGTTGAGGAATTGATCCGAGAGAACCTGAATCACGTCCGGCGTGGCCGTGTTCACGTTCACCGCGCCGCCGATGTCATGGAGGGTGATAATCCGCTTGAATTGCTGGAAAGCGGGCGTTTCCATCCCATTTTCATCCCAAAAGAGATTCTGCCAGTTTTTGATCCAGCGAAATTCATCGAAGCTGGTGATGTTGGTGTAGGTGGGATCGTAACCCTGGGGCTCATAAAAATCCGGCCCTGCGCCGTCCGTGCTGAAGTTGCCGGTGTACGGCTGGGTCCAGTCATGGTAGGTGTCAATGTCGACTTGCTGCTGCGAGGGGTCCGTGACGCCGATGGTGTCGAGCACTGCGGTCAATTCCGTGTCGCTGAGTTTGCTGAGCGGCATATAGCCGGTCAGGTCCGTGATGGTGACATTGATGGTCATGTCGCCTTGCGGGCTGTAGATGACGGTGCCGGTGTCGGTGTCGCCGGTGGTATTGCTCCAGTAGCGTTGCGTGAGGATCTTGTTGCCACCCCATTGGACGGGGCCATAGAGGCCGTTGTCGAGTTGGAGATAAGTATTGAGGACGGCGATGGTGGCTTCAAAAGACTGCCAGGCGGCGCGGCGCATATTGTCGCGACCGAAGTAAGAGCCACGCATGACGATTTCCTTGCCGGCAATTTCCAGGAACGCAGTAATCAATGCGCTCAACACCAGAATGGTGCCGAGCACGATGACCAGGATGGTCCCGCGCGAACTCCGGCGCCGGCGGGAGGCGCGCGGCGGGTTCTCGGGATTGCTGCTGGTGGTGGTGTTCACGGAAAAAAGGAGGGGGGCTCAATAAATGGGCACCGAGCCATTGGTGATGGCCGCGGGCATGGTCACCGTCATGTTGCTGAATTTGCCATTGAGGTAAAAAGTCAGGCGCAGGTCGTCGGGCAGCACATAGCTGTTGTTCATGGGGTCCTGCTCCGGGGTGTCCTGGGTGTCCCAGCTTTGTGTGGTTTGATTATAATACATGTAGGACATTTTCACGACCAGGGGCGAAAGCAAGGTGCGCCGCACAGCGTCGGTATCGACTTCGTTGGGGGTGTAGGGCGGAACCCACAAGAGCGTGAGGCCCTCGCGATCCTTGAAATAGAGAAAGCAACGCACCGGCGGGCGCGGGCCGCTGTCCCAAACCAGGAGAGGATTATCGCTCGGCAGCACGAAGGTCAGGTAAGGAGGGTCTCCGGTGTTGAAGCCCGGTGGCCAGCCCCAGGCAACTTGCGCGGTTTTCTTCACCGGGGCGGGTTCGTTGGGCGTGCCGGAATCATCCGCGCCCGAGCCGGACGAGCTGGCGGAGGTGTTGCCCGAGGTATTGCCTGAAGTATTGCCCGAAGTGTTGCCACTGGTGTTACCAGTGGTATTGCCCGTCAGGCTGCCTTGAGTGGAAGAAAGCGAGTTGGTGGTCGGGGCCATTTGGGTGCCAGCCCGGCTGAGCGTATTGGTACTCAAGCCAAGGGTGCCGGTGCTCCCCGTGACATTGCCAGTCGTGTTGCTGGTGGTATTGCCGGTAGTGTTGCCAGTCGTATTGCCCGTGGTATTGCCGGCGGTGGCTGTGCCGTTGGTGAGTTGGTTGGGGTTTTGCGGGATGGCGCTGTCCGGCAGCGCGGTTTCGAAGGCCACGCGAATCCAGTCGGTAACGCCGAGTTTGTGGTGTTCGAGGCCGGGGTCGTTCTGGGCTCCTTCCAACAGCATGAACGCCGAATACATGAACATCGCGGCCGCGCCGAGGACGAGTACGGAGATCGCTATGGCCATCAGGATTTCCACCAGCGTGAAACCGGCCCGGCGGCGCCCCCGCCCGGCGGTCACCGGGCGCACGGCGTTGGCCGGCTCAGGCGATGGCGGTGTGCTTTTCATGGCCAGGTTTGCTGGGTGCGCACATTCGGCAGGGCGTCGTGGATGGCGGTTAACAGGGCCGAGCGGTCTTCCGTCAGCGACCATTGTGGACGCAGTACATAAACTTCTTCCGTGGCCGACTCTGGTTTTATATTGGCTTCCTCATCGCCGGAAAGGCTCATGGTCAGGGTAATTTTGAAAAAATCGGGCGTTTCCGTGGTTTCAGTTTCCGCATCCCAATGCCCCGTGCCGCCGGTCGGGGTGGGGACGTCCCCGCCCACGCCGAGTGAATCCGTATCCGAGATGGTCAGCACGACGTCGCGAATGAACTGGTAGTTGCCTTCGGAGCCATCCGCGATTTCCGACCGGCTGATGGCCCAGATGGCATTGTTCGCGGCTTGGGCGAGCACGCCAATCGCCAGCATGAAGATGAACATGGCGACGAGCGTTTCCACCAGCGAAAAGCCGGAAGGTTGGCGCGAGGGTTTCATTGGCTGGGTATCGGCGGGACGTTATCGGGTGTTTTCGGCGGCGGGCCTTCGGAGAACGGGTCGAGCCGGTATTCAGTGGGCGGGTCTTGATCCTGGGTCAGGACAACTTTTACCGGCATGGTGGTTCCGCTGGGATCGAAAGTCAGGATGGGCTTGGCTGGTTTGGTTGATAAATCAATGGAGTCTTCGTCCTGCGGGTTGGCGTCCGAGGTGATGTCCTTGTTGGGCAGGATGGCGGTAAATTCCAGGGTGAGTTTTGATTGCGGGTCGGGCACGTTGTCCGATGTCTGCTCGAGGACATTTCCCTGGCTGTCGAGGAGGTCGAAGGTGTGGGCGTCGCCATTATAGGTGAGCATTACGGAGCTGCGGCGTTCCATGGCCATGAAGCGGGCTTCCCGGATTACATTTTGCAGGACTTTCGGCGGCGGTTGGTGGTTAACCCCGCCGACTATGCCAAAGAAGTTGGCGGCAGCGATGCCGCCGATGATGGCGACCAGCGCGATGGCGATCAGGATTTCCGTGAGGGTGAATCCGCCGGCGGCAGAAACCGCTCGCCCGCGCACTTGGGCGCGGGCGGCTTGCCGCCAGCTATCGCGGCGGAGGCCGGCGCCAGCCGGCCGGCTGGGATTGGCGCAATTCACTGGAAGGTTACCAATTGCCTATGTTGTCTTCGTTCCCGTCCTGTCCGCTTTCTCCGGCCGACCAGCAATCGTAGCTGCTCGGGTTATGCGTTCCGGGAAACACGTAACGGTACTCGTGGCCCCAGGGGTCGTTGGGCACCGCTTTAACCGTGTCGTCAAAATACGGCCCGTGCCAGCCGGGTTCATTTTCGGGCGGGGTGATCAGCGCCTGCAGGCCCTGGTCGGTCGTCGGGTAGTGGCCCGTGTTCAGTTTGTATTGCATCAACGGGGTCTTCACGCCGTCGGTGACGAAAATGTGCGCGGCGGTCGTCTTGCCCTGGTCCAGAAACTTATTGAGGTTGGCGACCGCGACGCCGACGATGATGGCGATCAGCGCAATGGCGATCAGGATTTCTGTGAGGGTGAAACCGGCGGCCGGGCGCGGACGGCGGTTGGTGTGGGCGCTCGTGCGCCGGAGGGTGAGGGGGATGGTCATGGTGGTTAAAGTTCGGTTGGGCAAACGTCATTGTTTGCGCAAATCCGTTCGATTTCAATAGGAAACAAAATACAGCGGGGAAAGTTGCGGGTGATGCGTAGGGATTTACCAATTGCCAATATCATCCGCCGTGCCGTCTTTTTGGTCGGGCCCGCAGGACCAGACATCATATTTGCCGGGGCCGTTGTGTGGCCCGGGTAGGGCATATTGATACGGCTGGCCCCAGGGGTCAATCGGCATCGTCGGGCTGGTGAGGTAGGGGCCTTGCCAGCCGGTGACGCGCGGGGGCGCTTTCACCAGCGCCCACAGCCCTTCCGCGGTCGCGGGATAACTTCCGGTGTGCTGTTTGTAGGCGGTCAGCATGGCATCGGCTTGTTGGGTGACGAAGGATTTGGCCGCGGCGGTTTTTTGCTGTGTCTGCTCGGGTGTGTCCAGCGGCGGCGCTTGGTGGCGTTCAAGGAACAAATAAGCGGCCACCGCCACCAGGGCGAAAACAGCCAGGGTGGCGTGGTGGGCGGCGCCGCGGAGTGCGCGGTTGGGTCGGGTCGTTGCGCAAGGGAGCATGCGCGTGAGGCTGCGGGCGAAAATATCGGCGTGGGTTCGGGGTGGTTTTTACCAGTTGCCCACATCGTCAGCCGTGGCGCTCATTTTGTCCGGCCCCATGGACCAGGCGTCGTATTGGCCGACGGCGCTGTGGCGGCCGGGGAAAGAATATTGGTAGGACATGTTCCACGGATCCTTCAGCGCCTCGGCGCTCACGTAGGGGCCTTTCCAGTTGGGCACGTTGTCCGGTTGTTCGACGAGGGCCTTCAGGCCCTGGCGCGAGTTGGGGTAGCTGCCCGTGTCGTTCTTGTAGCTCGTCAACGCCGCCGCCAAATCCGTTTTCAGATAGCTTTTGGCCTGGGATTCAAGCGCGGCATCGCCGCCGGCCGACATAAAGTGCTTCACCGCAAATAAGCCGATGGCTACGACGACCAGGACGATGACCAGGTCTTCGAAGCGAAAGCGGGCGGGCGCCGCGGCGGCGACGGCGACAGAACGGGAATAGGTTTTGGCTTTGATCATGGGAACAGCAGTGGAAGCTAAACCTCCAAACAGGATTCGGCCTGGAAAGTTACACCCATTATCAGTTTCATCCGAAAAACGTCTGTGTCGTGACACTTAATTTACAATTCTGGCTCAGACCCATTAGTGGGTTTACTTCTTATTTAAGAAAAAACTGATGGGGGTTTCGCGAATATCACTGGGTTTTTTGCCAAACGGGTTCTAATTGTTATCACAGTGTTCGCTTGCGCGGGGGCGTCGGGCGCGGCTTGATGGTGAACCGCCATGAGCGCGCCGCCGCCAACCCCCATTCCGCTGTCCGGGCGCGAAAAAATTCTTTTTGTCCCGGTCAATGGCATTGGCGACCACCTGATGCTTTTGCCTGCGGCCTGGCAATTGAAGCGCGCCGCGCCGGGCGTGCGTATTGGGATGCTCGCCAACCGCGCCAACGGCGCGGCCGCCGCCGCACGCCTGGCCAGTAATATAGACGTTGTTCATGAATACTCTTTGTCCGGCCACGGCACGCTGGGCTACGCGCAGTTCTTTCTTTCCGAATATTTCCGCTGCGCGGCGTTGCTCGGCCGTGAGCGCTACGATTACGTGGTCACGTTGATTCCCAATTTATTCCGCCGCACCATCCTCAATTTTTTCCCGCTCGAACGCCAACTCGCCGACCCCGACCGCAAAAAAAACGAATACGCCGCCGCTTTGCACCTTGTAAACCGTTTTGCCGGTCTGCCGTTGGGCGGCGGCTACGGCGAACTCATCCGTTTATCAAATGCCGCGCAAAAGCGGCAAACACTCGGCACTCCGCCCGAGGGGTATATATTGCTGTGCCTCGAAGGCAAATCGCCCGCGCGCAGGTATACTGATGCCGTCGGACTCGCTGCCGCCGTGTCCAAAACCACCGGGCGCGCTGTCGTGCTCGCGGGTGTGCAAGCGGAGACAGTCAAACTTCCGTCCGGAGTTTGCGATTTGCGCGGGCGCACGGATTGGGAGGGACTCGCCGCGGTGATGGACGGTGCAGCGGCAGTAGTCGCGGTGGATGGCGGAGCCTTGCATCTGTCCATCGCCCTGGCCAAGCCGGTGGTGGGTTTGTTTGGGCCGATTCATTCATCCTTCCGCACCCCGCCGTATTATCGGGCCCCGTGGCGCGCGCTCGATGCCGGCCCGCGCGGCGCGGACGGCTATGAACGTCGCGAGGATTATGCTCATCCATCGGCCTCGGTAGCCCAATTGTCCCCGGACGCCATCGTGTCGGCGCTGGGCGAAGTTTTGGCGTTCCCGATAGCGCGAAAACAAGGATTGCGCGAGCGGAGAGCCACGGCAATCTCCTCGGCCATGGGTCAATTGTCCACTACCCGGTCATACCGCACGGCGCTGGTCACCGGCGCGAGCGCGGGCCTCGGCCTGGCGTTTGCGCGGATGCTGCGCGACGAGGGCCTGCAGGTCTGGGGCGCGAGCCGCCAGCCCGCCGTCGCCGCCAAAGCCGAGGGCTGGCAACCCGTGGTGCTCGACTTGTTGGTACCTGGCTCGATTGATGCCGCCATCGCGCAAGTGCGCCGCGAGGCCGGCGTGCCGGATATATTAGTGAACAACGCCGGGGCGGGCGTCTTTGCCGGCTTTGCGCATTTTCCGCCGGATGAAATTTCGCGGCAATTGCAGTTGATGCTCACCGGGCCGATTGCGCTCACCCGCGCCTTTTGGCCGGAAATGCTGGCGCGCCGCCGCGGTGCGGTCGTCAACGTCGCCTCTCTCGCCGCGGAATTTCCCCTGCCGGGCTTGAGCTTGTACACCGCCGCCAAGGCCGGGTTGTCGGGATTTTCGCGCACTCTGATGATTGAATCGGCGAAGAGTGGCGTGCAGGTACTCGACTTCCAGCCGGGAGATTACAAAACCAATTTCAATAAATCCGTTGTCCGCACTGCGGGCGGCGAACCGTGGGAAATGCGGGCGTGGGAGCGTTTTGAGGAGCTGCTCGATAATGGCCCCTTGCCGGCCCGCGCTGCGGAGGATTTGCGCCGTGCACTGATTTCCGGGCGCAGTGGCACCGTCACGAGCGGTGATTGGTTCCAGACGCGTTTGGCCACCTGCACGCAATGGCTTGGCGGACGTGCGCTCATGCGGAAGTTGATCGGAAAATATTACCGCATCTGAAATGAAAATTCTTCTCTTGCAGGATCGTCTCCGCCTCGGCGGCACCGAAGCGCAAGCGCTGGCGCTCGGCAATCTGTGGCTGGGTCTGGGCCACGATGTGCGCCTGGTGGTTTTTCGCCCGGGCGGCGAACTCGCCGAATCGCCTGCGGCCAAAAAACTTCAGGTCAAAATTTTGCAATCGGTTGATACCAAAATTGACGGATGGGCCCCGGGGTTGGATAAAACCGTAGCTTCCCTCGCACCTGACGTGGTGGTGGCCTTTGGCCGCGAAGCGAACGCGAAGTTGTGGCGGCTGCAACGGCTGTCACCTCGCCCCCAACTCGTCGCCACGTTGCGCAGTGGACGCGAACAACCTCCGCGCTTTTGGCGCGCGCTGCGTGCGGCCGATGCCGTTTTTGCCAACTCCCGTTGGGCCACGGAAGCGGCGGCGGCGCAGGGCGTGGCGAAAGAAAGGCTGCATACTCTTTACAGCGGCCTGGCGCGCGAGCCGCGGGTGGCCGACCCGGCGGCGGTGCGGAAGGAATTTCGCCAGCGGGCGCACACGGCGGAAAACGCCGTTGTGTTTTTGTGTGTCGCCGGCTTCCGGCGCGGCAAAGGCCAGGATGTTTTATTGCGCGCAGCGGCGCAATTGCCGGCGGAGCTGCCGTGGCAGATGTGGTTTGCCGGGGCGGGGCCGTTCCTTGAGCCCTGCAAAAAAATCGCACTCGAATTGAAATTAAAAGACCGCGTGCGCTTCACCGGCGCCGTGGCCGACCCCGCGCCGCTCTATGCGACCGCCGACGCGGCGGTGATGGCTTCGCTGGCCGAGGCGCTGCCAAATTTTTTAATTGAGGCCCAGGCCGCAGGCCTGCCGGTCGTGGCGACGGCGGTGGGCGGCGTGCCGGAATGTTTTGAGGACGGCCGTACCGGTCTCGCGGTTCCCAGCGGCGACCTGGCAGCGCTGGTCGCGGCGCTCACGCGGGCAATTAAGGATGAAAATTGGCGCGAAGCGGCCAAAGCCCCCGCCCGGACCCGCGCCAAAGAATTATTCGATGCCCACCGCAATGCTGCGAGGTGGGTGGAATTATTTCAGAAATTAAATTCCTAATTCACAAACTGTCCATCTCGCATCCGCAAAATTGAATCGGCGCGCCGGGCAAGGTCGGGGTTGTGGGTGACGAGGAGCACCGTGTGGCCCTTTTCACGCGCAAGTTTGGCGAGCAGGTCGAAGACGTGGTCGGAATTTTGCTGGTCGAGGTTGCCGGTCGGTTCGTCAGCCAGCAGCACCGCCGGTTCATTGGCGAGGGCGCGGGCGATGGCGACGCGCTGTTGCTCACCACCCGAAAGCTGCGTGGCGAGGCGATCCGTTTTGCCGCCGAGGCCGACGTCGTCGAGCAGTTGGCGCGCGCGTTCCTGCATTTGCGTCGGGCCGAGGCGGCCAAGCTTGCGCATCGGCAGCAGCACGTTTTCCAGCGCGCTGAATTCCGGCAGTAAAAAGTGAAATTGAAAAATGAAGCCCAGCAGGCGGCTGCGCGCGGCGGTGCGCTCGGCATCGGAAGCGGCGGACATACGCTCGCCGGCAATCCAAATTTCGCCTCCGTCCTGCCGGTCGAGCAAACCGAGCAAATATAATAGCGTGCTCTTGCCGCAGCCCGACGGCCCGGCCACTGCGTAAAGCCGGCCGGACTGCAATTCGAGATTAAGCCCGCGCAGCACATGCACGCGCGTCTCGCCCTGCCCGAGATGGCGGTGCAGGTTTTCGGCGCGGAGAATGGGGGCGGTTTCGGACATTTGACAATTCCTTACGCGGCGGCGCCGCGGATGATTTCCCCCGGTTCCAGCCGGGCGGCGCGCCGGGCGGGGATCCAGCTGGCGATAAAGACCACGATGGCCGCCGCGATTATGGCCCAGACGTAATGCCACGGCGACCAGGCGACAACAAAATGGTCCGTCGAGAAAATCCCGCGGATGCGCAGGGGGATGTTGGCGACCAGCCAGGTGCCGCTGGCGCCGAGCGCGCAACCCAGCGCGCAGCCCGCGCCGAGCACGAGCGCGCCCTGCAGCAGGAAAATTCGCGCGATGTCCTGCCGCGTGTAGCCCATCGAGCGCAAGATGGCGATTTCCTTCGTTTTCTCCAGGACGATCATCGCGAGTGTATTGAACATACCGAGGCCGGAAATTAAAATTATCGTCGAGACCGTCAGCGCCGACGAGGCGCGCAACGCGCGGAAAACGTCGAGCCAGATTTTTTCACGCTCCTGCCAGGGCACGACCCCGTGGCTGAGCACTTCCGTCATGTGCGGGGCTTCAGCGGCGGCGCGCGTGTTGTCGCGCAGGTTGGCTTGCAGGTAGGTGACGCCGAAGGGCTGCGCCAGAATCGCGCGCGCCTCAGGCAGGTGGACGATGACGCGCTCCCGGTCCACGTGCTCGACGCCGCTTTCAAATATCGCCTCGACGCGGTAGCGCGCGCTGCGGCCCGCCTGGTTGAGCACGACAGGGTCGCCGACGACGAGGTTGGCATGGACGGCGAGCATCGCGCCGATGACGACGCCCTTCGGGTTGGTACGAAAACGATCGAGGCTGCCAAAGATGATTTGGTGGCCCAGGTCGGACACGGCGAGGAAATCCTCGAGGTTGATGCCGAAAATCTGCGCGGGCTGGATGTGCGAATTGCTGTCGAGGTCGACGTTGCCGCGCAGCACGGGCGAGACGGCGGCGACATTTTCAAATTCTTTCAGCGCGGCGGTAATTTGCCCCGGAAACTGCACCCCAGGGATGTATTTGCGCTGGTTGTCCTGGGTGTCCTGCAGGCGGTCTTCGACGTGCAGTGAACCGTCGGTGGCGAGGGCGGTCTGGGTAAAGAATTGTTCGAAGCCGGCCGTTTGCGCCTGCGTGATGATGAAAAACCCGACGCCGAAGACAATGCCGCTCAGGCTCATCAGCATCGCGCGCTTCTTCGCAAAGAGAAAGCGCACGGCGATATGAAAGGTGGTTTCCACGCGAAAGGAGTTCAGGAGTTATTTTTCCGCCGGGTTGTTGGCGAGCCGCACGTGGTCGCCATTGCGGAATTGTTCGAGATTCTCGGTCAGGACCACGTCGCCTTCGCTGACACCCTGGGTGATTTCCGCCTCCGTGAGGGTCAGGAAACCCACCTGCACCTGGCGGATTTCAACCCGGCCGCTTTTGACGACGGCCACATTATTGCCGACGAGTGCGCGACGCGGGATGAGCAGGGCGTTATCATGCTCGCCCGCGGAGAAGTTGACTTCGCCAGTGAGCCCGGCAAAGAGCGGCGCGGGTGGGTCGGTAATCTCGAGGAGCACGGTGAATCGCTGCGTTTCCGCGTTACTGCTCGGCAGGACACGCGTGACGGTGGCGGGGAAGATTTTTCCCGGATAAGCGAAGAACGTAACGGTCGCTTTTTCCTTTTCCCCAACCGCGGCAATATCGTCCTGATTAACCTCAGCGGCGATTTTAAGTTTACTGCTGATGATGCCGGCAATCGGCGCGCCCAGCGCCACGTAGTCGCCGGGGTGGGCGCTCACGGAAGTGATGAAGCCGTCATAGGGTGCGACGATGTTGCGGCGGTTCAACTGGTCGGCGTAACCCTTGAGCAAATTTTCCTGCACGGTGGCGTTGGTCGTCAATTCGGAGCGTTCCTTTTCCGCCAGTGCTTTTTGTTCTTCAGCAGTCTGCTGCAGCCGCGCATAGGCCTCCGGCGCAATAAATTGCGGATTGTGTTCGAAAAGCGGCTTGGCGTCGGCGACTTCCTTTTCAGCGCTGGCAAGTTGAATTTCAGTGGGAAGCTTTTTATCCGCAGCCAGGCGGCCTTTGATCTGGTCGAGTTCCGCCTGGGCCGTGTTTTGCTGGAAGGGGATATCCCCGGGGTCGAGTCGTGCCAGCAGGTCGCCGGTTTTAACTTCTTTGCCTTCGGCAATGCTAAATCCGTCCACGAGCACAATGCCGGGCGCGGGGCTCGCGAGGGATGACTCGGCATCCGCTGAAACCGTCACGCTACCGGTGACGACATACACGGCCTTGCCCCGGGTAACAAGCGCCGCGGCGGAGGTCGGCACCAGCACGCGGGACAGCGCCCACCACAATAGTGCGACAGCCAGAACAAGGAAAATTAAGATTCGTTTCATATCAGCGAGGTTTGGTATAGGGCGGGGCGTTGACCAGCGCGGGATCCTGGAAAATGTCGGAAAGAAAGCTGTAATAGGCGTCGGCGACATCGGCCTGGCGGGAGAGGATTTGCTGGCGCGTGTCGAGCAGGGCGTCGCGCGAATCATCCAAGTCGGTTTGTTCCGTCTGGCCGGTCGAAGCCAGGATTTGCACGCGGCTGTAGTCCTCCTGTTGTTGCGCATACTGGCTTTTCAGCAAGTCCAGTGCGCGCAGGCCCAGGTTAATCAGGCGCAGGCTGTGGTCGGCGTCGTTTTTGGTCAGTTCCCGGGTGTCCACGAATTGGTTTTCCGCCACGCGTTTTTGGGAATAAAGCGCCTGGGTGGCGGCGAAGGATTCACCGCGGTCGAAGAGCGACCAGGAACCGGTCACGCCGACGAAAAAGATGGTGCCGAATTTCAGGCCGTTGTTAGCCGCGTTGATGTAGGGTTGCTGGCTGACGCTGGCCGCCAAGTCAAACATGGGCCGGCGGCTCGCGTTGCTCATGGTGATTTTTCGGTCGAGGGCCTTTTCATTTAAATCGGCCGAGCGTGCGGCGAGCGATTGGTTCACCCCATTTTTTTCAAAATTCTCGTTTTGCGCCTGCAGGCCGGGTTGGTCAAGCATCGGCAGGAAAATATGGTCGGGCAGGTCTTCCGCGGCAAAGGAGGACGACCCCGTCAGGCGCCGGAAATCCGCCAGCTGCGCATTAAACGTTTCGTCGGTGTCTTCCTGTCTTGTTTGGAGCGATTTCCAGTCGAGTTCGAGTTCGTGCACGTGCGCCTGGGTCGCGTTGCCGTTTTCAAAGAGTAGGTGCGCTTTGTCGTAGCGGTTTTTCGCCGAGTCAACTTCCCGCGCCAGCATCGCGGCCAGCGCTTTTTGGACGATGAGGTCGTAATAGCGTTTGCGCAGGTCAAGGCACAGTTTTGCGTAGGCAATCACCGCGTCATTTTGCGCTTTTTCCTCGGTCAGGATGCCGAGTTCCGTCTGGGCGTCAAATCCGCCCCAATGCCAGAGCGGTTCGCTCGCCGTCAAGGTGAACGACCCGCCGGGGGTCAGTGTGCTGTCAGATGTGCCGGAAGCATTCGTCTGGTAAAAGGCGCCCACGCTGTAGCTCGCGGTGATGGCGGGCGTGTGGCGCATCCAGCTGCGGAAGCGGTCGGCATTGGCCTGCGACACCGTTTCCTCTTGCTCACGCATCGCGGGCGAGTTCGTGGCGGCCAGGGAAAGCAATTGGTCAAATTGTTGTTCGCTTCCAGGCAGAGGCTGGCCCGGGGCTGGGCGGACGAATTCCGGCAGGGGCTGCAAAAGAGGGTCATTTGCCGGGGTCGTCTGCGCGGCCAGCGCCGCTGCCAGCCAACTCCACCCCAGCGTGGTGCGGACGAAATACCGGAGAGCGTGGCGCGGTAACGACATGATTTTCAGTTCCAGATTCGGCGGGCCGGGTGGCGCGGGCAAGACTGAAAAATGTCAGGTGCGCTGGCGGCAGGGCAGGGTGGCCATCCAGGAGGCCAGCTGCCGAGCGTAATCGGCCCAACTGGGGAATTGGCGGCGCGCGGCCTCGGCACACAGCCGCATATGCAGGGTGTCGTCATCCAGTAGCGAGCGCAGAGCTGCGGCCAGGTGGGCTGAGCTTGGCTCCGGCACCACGAGACAGCCACCCCCTGGGGCGACTTCCGCGAGCGCCCCGCCGGTGCCGCACACGCAGGGGCGCGAGCGCAGCAGGCTTTCCGCGACGGGCAGGCCATAGCCCTCGTAAAGTGAAGGATAAACCGTAAAGCGGCAGCGCGCATATAACTCCTCGAGTCGGCGATCGCTCACGGGCCCGGCCATTTGCAACGGTCGGCCGGCGGATTGCAGGGCGGCCGCCAGCCGCAGGGCAGTAGCGGCGGTTTCGGGCCGCGGCAGGCCGGCCAGGATGAGGCGGAAATGCCGGCCTTCGCGCCAGAGTGTCTCCGCTGCTTCAAGGAGTGCGAGGTGGTTTTTTCTCCCCTCGATGGAACCGACGGACAAAATCATTGCACCCAAACGGTCATTGTCCGCGCGCGGCGGCGGCACGGGTGTGGCCGGGGGGCTGACGCCGAGCGGAATCGCCACGACTGGGGGTGTTTTGGTCACCTGGAGTCTCGACCATTGTTCGAGCAAGTCAGCGCGCGACGCCTCCGAAATCGCGGCAACGCCGTCAAAAGAGGCGAGTTCGCGCAGGTAGTTTTCCACGCGCGCAACGTTGCCCGGCGGAGTCAGCGCGGGGAAGCGCAGGGCAACGGCGTCATAAAAAAGCGCCGCGGCGGGCCCGCCCAGTTTGGCGCGCAGGGAGGCATAGTTGGGGAAAACCTCCGCCGAAAAAATTTCCGGCGCCAACAGCGCGGCGCCGTGAAATCTTTCCCAGTCCGGCTCGTGGCCCAGGCGCAGCCAGCCGCGCAGTTTCTGGCCCAGGGTCCAGATTTCGCTGCGCGAAGCACCGGGGTTTTCGGCGGCCGCCGGAGACAGCAGGGCGAGTTCGCGCGCGTCCGGGGTGCGCCAACGTTTTGCGTAGCAGTCCCAGATCACCGCCGCTGGCACCGGGCCGGTTTCCGCCAGGGCGGCGTGAAGCTGCCGCGTGACGCGCTGCACGCCGGTGGCGCTGCGGCAATGCGCGGTGCTGGAAAGGTCGAGGGCGACAGGCACGGGGTGCGATTCTCGCGCAAAGCGGCCTGGGCGCAAAGGGAAAAATCAAACCCGGTGCGGGCGTAGTTAAGTGCGCGCGGATTTTTTCCCGTTTGACCGGTGAATATTTTCGGCCATGTGATGCATTTCGGCGACCAGTTCCGGCAGGCGTTTGCCGGGCAATTCCCGGTCGCCTTGGCGCGCGGCCACCTCGATCTCTTTGGCCAGCTGCTGGGCGCGATACGCGCGCAGCGCCGCCATGCCGCCCTTGATGCGGTGGGCGCGTTTGGACAGTTCTTCGCTGGAGCCGGATTGCCAGGCCTGTTCCAGCGAGGCGATTTCATCGAGGTGATGGCGCAGGTAAACCTCGGTGGCCTGAAGTAAATCGTCGGCGTCATCCTCTGCGAGCTTGCCGAGCATTTCACGCAGATTATAGGGCGCGAATATTTCCTCCCCGTCCGCCGCGGCCGGCGGGTCTGAGCGGGCGGACGTGGGTGGTGGCTCCATGTCTTGTAAAATTTCGGCAAGTTTGGCCGTGCGAAAAGGCTTGGCCATGTAGCCGTCCATCCCGACGCGCAAACAGTGTTCTTCGTCGCCCTTCATGGCGCGGGCCGTCATGGCGATGATGGGAGTGTAGCGGTCGCGCGTGCGTTCGATATCGCGGATGCGCTGGGTGGCTTCGAAGCCGTCCATGACCGGCATTTGCACATCCATCAGGACGAGGTCGAATTCACCCTTGCGGTAGGCTTCGACGGCTTCCGCGCCATTGTTGGCGACGGTGACCTTGTGCCCCATCTTGCCGAGGCGTTTGACACAGACCTCCTGATTGATGGGGTTGTCCTCCACCAGCAGGATATGCCGCGGAACATAGGCGCTGGGGGGGGTAGGCTCGCTGGCCGTGGTGCCTGGGTCATCCTTCGCCGCGGCGGCCGCCGGTGTGCGTGTGATCGCGCCGCCGCCCAGTTCATCGAGAATCAAATCGAGCAGGTATTTCTGCTTCACCGGCTTGGTGAGGCTGCGCGAAATACCCAGGGCGGCCGCCCGCGAAGACTCCGCCAGATTGAGCGATGAGGATAGCAGGATAATTTTGATGCCTGCGAGCGAAGGGCGGTTGAGCACCAGCGCGGCGACGTCCAGCCCGCTTAATTCGGGCATATGCTGGTCGAGCAGCATGAGTTGGAATGGTTGGTTTTTGCGCGTCGCCGCTTCGAGGGTGTCCAACCCCTCCAATCCGCCTGCGACTCCCACGGCCACAAAGCCCCACTGCTCGCACAGGCGGGAGAGGATGGTGCGATTGGTCTGGTTGTCGTCCACAATCAGAACGCGCAACGCTTTGAGGCGCGCCAGCCGGGTCGGAGTCGAGGAAGGTTGCCGGGCCGGCAGGCCCAGGGGGATCTCGACCTCGAAGGTGGAGCCTTTGCGCGGTTTGCTTTCCACGCGGATGGTACCGCCCATCAGTTCGGCCAGTTTTTTGCAAATCGCGAGGCCGAGGCCCGTACCGCCGTATTTGCGCGTGGTGGAGGCATCGGCTTGGGTGAAGCTCTGGAATATCACATCGAGCCGCCCGGCGGGGATGCCGATGCCCGTGTCGGTCACTGACAGGGCCACGCGCACGGTGTCAGTCGAAAAGTCCAACGGCGCGGCCCGCACGACGATTTCGCCCTCGTCGGTAAACTTGATGGCGTTGCTGAGGAGGTTGTAGAGGATTTGCTTGAAGCGCGTGGGGTCGCCGCGCACGAGGTGGGGCAGGGCGGGATCGAAATCCACCGCCAGCTCGAGGCCCTTTTCCAGAGTCTGGAAGGAAAATTGTCCGACCGCCTCCTCGAGGCAGTGCAGGAGGTTGAAGGAGATGTTTTCCAACTGCAACTGGCCGGCCTCGATTTTCGAGAAGTCCAGAATGTCATTGATGAGCGACAGGAGCGTGTTCGAGCAGGAGAGCACGGACTGGAGATAGCTCTGCTGCTCGGCGGTCAGCGTGGTCTCCAGACACAGCTCCGACATGCCGATGATGCCGTTGATGGGGGTGCGAATTTCGTGCGAGACGTTGGCGAGGAAATCGCTCTTGGCCTGGCTGGCGAGGTTGGCCTGGCGGATGGCCGAGCGGAGTTTTTCCTCGTATTCGCGCTGCTGGGTGATGTCACGCGACACACATACCAGGCCGAGACACTTGCGGTGCTGGCCGAACACCGGCATTTTGTTTGACTGCACCCAGTGGGCCTCCCGGTTTTTGAAGCGGAACAGGCTGACGTGGTTGAGCAGCGGCTTGGCGGAGGCGAGCACTAGCGCGCTGGTTTCGGCAAACTCCTTCGCCGACTGTTCCTCGAGAAATTCGCGGAACTCGCGCCCGATTTCCTGTCCCGGAAAGTCCACCTTTAACGCGTTTTGAAAGGCGGCATTGGTGACGACGAAGCGCCCCTCCAGATCGAGGAAAAAAACATAGTCAATCGTGTGGTCCATGAGGATTTGCAGCAAGTGCAGCTCGCTGCGGGCGCTCATGACCATCTGTTCATTGATGATGGGGTTTTCCAGCGCGATGAGCCACAGCTGCCCATCCTCCGCGGGGTCGTTTTCAACCATCGCTTCAATTGCCACCCGGTCGCCGCCCGACGCGTAATTGAGCCGCCCGTGCCAGGCTTGGCGGGAGGTTACTTTGGCCAGAGTGTCGGTCAACACACCGCCGTTGCCGTCATCGACCATGAACCATTGCGCGAGTGGCTGCCCGGCCAGCGCTGCGGCGTCCGCGCCTAGCAGCCGCGCCATGTGCCGGTTGGCATGGCGGATGAGTCCGTCGCGCCCACAGACCAGATACGGCCACGGCAGAACCTGCGGCAGGCTGCCTTGCTTGACTCTCGGCGCCGCTTGCATGAATGTGGGATACTTTTTTCAGCCGTTTGCGCGGCCGGAGCAAAGGTATAAGAACTTGTTTACTAAAGTATTATCAGCCCGTAAAGCAATACTGTTTCATACCCATGTCTGAGTCTGAAAAGCCCTCATCGCCGCCACCAGCCCCGGCCCAGAAATCCTGGCCCATGAAGTGGATTGTTTGGGCTATCCTCATCTACATGCTGTTGCAGGGGCTGTATATGTGGTTGAGCACTTGAAGAAATTGGCTTGGCTGTTCACCGTTTGGCGGTTCGTCGGCCCGTTGCCGGGCTGACGGCGCAGCCGAAATCGCCCTCGAGCGGCAGTTTCCACAGCGTGGCGAAGCTCACCAGCGTGCAAACCATCACCCACGAGAAAAACTGCCGGTAGCCTCCGCCGGAAAATTGGGCGGTGAGGGACAGTGCTTCACCCGCAAGCAGCCCCGCCAGCGCCATGCCCACCGCCATCAACGCACTGCAAATGGCGTAATGCGCGGTGGCGTGTTCCCCGCGGGCGACGT
>JABDGR010000024.1 GCA_013285985.1 Verrucomicrobiota bacterium | reverse complement strand
AGGTGGCCCAGGCTTCGGCAAACGCGGAGGTTTTTCTCTCGCTGCTTCTTTTTGCGGCCGGGTTTTTTATCCTGGATTGCGCCACCGCCCAGCAATCATACAGCGCCAGCAGCCCCAGCGCCGCCGCCGCGGCCAAAAACGCCAGCGTCCAGCCTCCCGCCGCCCCGTGGCTTTTTTTATAATTGCCCGCGAGCCATACCAGCCCGCCGTTACCCGCCAGCAGCGCCAGACGGAAAAACGTGTTGCGCACGCCCGACCATTCCGCCTGCTGGTGCTCGTCGAGCGCCGCGATGTAAAAGCCATCGGCCGCGATGTCGTGCGTTGCCGAGGCGAAGGCGACGCCTGCGAGCAAAGCCAGCGTCAGCGGCAGCCAGTTGTGCTGCGGCAGCGCCCATGCCAGCGCCGCGAGTAACAGCGCCATCACGCCCTGCATGACCAGCACCCAGCCGCGTTGCGTGCCGAGCCGCTCAATGAACGGCGCCCAGAACGGCTTGAATGCCCATGGCAGCGCGAGGAGGCTGGTGTAAACCGCCGTCTCCGCTGCGGAATGCCCGAAGTCCAGCAACGCCACGCCCGCCATCGCCGTCACCACCGCGCTTGGCAAACCCTCCGCCAGATAAAGCGAGGGAATCCACCAGACAGGTCGGCGGTTTGGGGAAGGCATCAACACCGCAAAGCTAAAACGCCCAACGCCGAACGCTCAACGTTTAACGATAACATTAAAACTAAGCACAACTGGCCGAACCTAGGTTCTTTTTCCAAACAACGCCGTCCCCACTCTGATCAAGGTGCTGCCTTCGCGGACGGCGGTGTCGAGGTCGTCGGTCATGCCCATCGAGAGTTCGGGGAGCGCGACGTTGAACTGCTTCGCCAGTGCGTCGCGTGTTTCGCGGAGGCGGGCGAAACATTTTTGGGCGACGGCGGGATTGTCCGGGGCGAAAGGCGCGATGGTCATCAGGCCCTCAACTTTGAGGGCGGGGCATTTGAGGGCGGTTTCAATCAGGGCCGGGGCGTCTGCGCAATGGGCGCCGAATTTCGCCGGGTCGTCCCCGGCGTTGATTTGCAGCAGCACCGGCAGCACGCGCCCGGCGGCCGCGGCCGCGCGGTCAAGCTTTTGCGCCAGTTCCGCATTGTCCACGGACTGGATACGGGCGAACGCCACGGCCGCCTTGCCGGCTTTGTTGCTTTGCAAATGGCCGATGAGCTCCCAGCGCACTGTCGGGTCGGGGCAAATGGCGATTTTTTCCAATGCCTCCTGCACGCGGTTTTCGCCCGCTCCGGCCAAGCCGGCGCGGTGGGCGTAGAGCGCCGCTTCCATGGGGTGGGTTTTCGTCACCGCCAGGATGCGCACACTGGCCGGGTCGCGCCCGGCGGCGGTGCAGGTGGTGGCGATACGGGCACGCACACGGACCAAATTCGCAAAAAACTCTTCGTAACTTATCATGGCTGGGCTATTAGTTATGCTAATTCAGGGTTGCTTCCCGCGCAATCTGAATTACATTTGAACTCTATGCACCTGGAAAATTTCAAGATATTCACTGACCTCGTCGAGAGCCAAAGTTTCTCTCGTGCGGCCAAGGTCAACGGCATCACGCAGTCGGCGGTGAGCCAGCAGATGCGGGCGATGGAAAAGCATTTCAACGTCCTCATTGTGGACCGCGCGCAAAAGCACTTTCGCCTGACGCCGGAAGGGCAGAAGATTTACGAGTCGGCGCGCCAGTTCCTCCAGCTTTCCGAGCAACTGGCCAGCGAATTGCAGGAAATGCGCAAGACCGTCAGTGGTGAAATCCATATCTCCACGATTTATTCCATCGGCCTGCACGAGCTGCCCGCCTACGTCAAAATGTTCCTCCAGGAATACCCGGCGGTCAACGTCCGGGTCGAATACCGCCGCTCGAACCTGGTGTATGAGGATGTGCTGCACAACGCCATGGACCTTGGCCTGGTCGCCTTTCCCGTCAAACACCGCCTGCTCGAGATTATCCCATTCCACGAAGACCAGCTCGTGCTCATCTGTGCGCCAAAGCACCCGCTGGCCAATCGCAAGGAGGTGCCCATCGAGGAGCTTTCGCAATACGAATTCATCGGCTTCGACCAGGACATCCCCACGCGCAAGGCCACCGACCAGCTTTTCAAGGACAACAAAATCAACATCGAACCGGTGCGCGAATTCGACAATATCGAGACGGTCAAGCGTGCGGTGGAAATTGACGCCGGCATCGCACTGGTGCCCGAAGCGACCATCATTCCCGAGTTGAAGCAAAAGCTCCTGTGCCGGCTGCAAATCAAAGGCCGCCGGCTGGTGCGTCCCCTGGCCATCATTCACCGCAAGGGCCGCGTGCTCACCCCCGCGTTGAAGCAGTTCATCACCATGCTCACGACCAAGAATCTCTTCCAGGTGCAACAGGAAAACGGCGGGTGATTTTTTACGGCGCCGGCGGCAACTGGGAATTGAGCCACTGCGCGCGGCGGCCCTGGAGCGCGTCCTCAGCCTGGGCGGTGATGAGTTCGCCCGCGCGGCGCGTCTGTTCCGCCGAAAGCAGGGCGATGTCATATGAACCTGCTTTCTCAATATGGAGTGGGCCGTCGCCGAGCCATTGCGTCAGGATTTCGCGATCCAGCCCGCGCAACAGCACAAATTGTGGCGCGGGCCGGCGCAACCCGGGTTGATTCACCGCCGCGGGAAAATAAGTAAAAACATTGTTGCCCCAGAAGTAGGCGAAGTCCTTGTCGCGGACATTGCTCAGACTCGGGCCATTAAAATCCCAGGCCACATTCAACGAATGCCCCGTCCAGTAATCGGCCAATCCTTCGCGCAAGCCGCGTTGGGCGCAATAGTCACGCAGGGCGAGCGCTTCCGGCGAATTCGGGAAAACCAGTTTCGCGGCTTCAATGCGCGGAATCGCCAGCACCGCCCCCAGCAGAACCATCGCCGGTGTCGCAATCGCCAGCCAGCGTGTGCGTGATGGCTTTGCGCACAGCCACAGCGTCAGCAACCAGGCTGGCGCAACGAGCCAGTTGAGCAGGTAGCGAAAACTGGTGGCATCATGCCAATAAATCGCCGCTATCGGCGTGGCCCAGGCCAGGGCCAGCCCGCCGAGCACCGCCGTGAAGGCAACTTGGGTGGCGGCGTTCGGGGGATTTTCTTTTCGTGTGCGCAGACCATGGGCGGCCACGAGAGCGGCCGCGGCGGCCAGCGTCCAAAACAGCCATTGGCTGCGGAAAAGACCATGGGCAAAAAAATCGGTGAAAAATTGGGTGAGCGACCCCCAGACCAGCGTGGGCAGCGGCCATTCGCGAAAGAGCCGGTAGAAAAGAAACCACCCGGTGGCTGCGAATACTGCTTGCAGGCTTAACGCCAGGCCGAGGGCCAAGGCGGCCCGGCGCATAAACCCCGCCGACACGGCCCGCAAAGCCGGTGTCCGCCGGGATTGCCAGCCCAGCGCGAACGCGAGCGGAACCATCCAATGAAAGAGCAGCAAGGCATTGGAGACGAGGCCCAGCGTCATCCATGCCACCACGCTGATCGAATACCCGCGGCTCCATTGTCCATTGCGGACAACGGTTAGCGTGATGGCGAGCAGGGCAAAACCGTTAACCAGGTTTCCGCCGTGGTAGGCCGGGATGCCCAGCTCCCACAACCAGGGCGCGTGCCCGGGAATGAACTGGCCGAGCAGAATCACATCGAGCGCAAGAAACCCGGCGATAGCCGCCCAGGTCTTTTGCACGCCCGCCGCCGCGAGGCTCCAGGCCATCGTCGCGCCGAGAAGGAGAAAAATGACCACCGCGTAGAGCGGGTAACTCCAGCCGGAATTTCCACAGAGCTCATACAACGGCAGGTAAATCACATAATCGGGAAACCAAAACGCCGTGGAGCCGAATTTCCAGCCCGACACGGGGTGCACAGGGTCGCCCAGTCCGTGGGCAAAGACGTGCGCGAGCAAATAATCGCTGTTGAGCGTGGGCTGAAACTCAACCGAGGCCAGGGCGAGCACCAGCAACACCGTGGCCACCACCAGCGCAAACGCCAGCAGGAGCCCGGCAGTGCCCGCCGGTCGGGGATGTTCGGCCATCGTCGTTTCCACGGAATTTTTATCGGCCTGCGCCACCGGATGTTAAATCCATTTCAACTGGCTTGGGTGGCTTAATGTTCCTTGGCCTGGATAAAACCGCTGAGGCCAATAGCCTGGCCGTCACTCTCGCGGATGACGGCCGTCCAGACCTGCCCGGTTTGGGTGTTGACGAGGGCGGTCGTCCCGTTGAGGCCAATGCGCAGTTGGTAAGGGCCGTGATCTGAGCTGCCCGATGCAGCGCCGGCACCGAAGATGACAACGGCGGCGGCGGCCGCGCCGAGAACGAGGCTTTTGAGATCCAATTCAATTTTTGTTTTCATGGTATTGAGGGGTTGGAGAAGGGTAATTTTCCGGGACGGAACAACGAGGCCACCATGGCGGGTGGCCGGGGCGGTGGCAATCTAAGACCCCGCCAGCCATCCTTGAAGTCCTGCGCCAAAATTCTGCTGGCCAATCGTCGGGAAGCCCGGATAATTCTCTCCGATAACCCCAACCACTCTTCTCATGAGCCTTTACGCCTACTTCGAGCAAAAACTGAACCGTCCCGACCTCGGCCTGCTCGTGCTGCGGGTGACCTTCGGGGGCATCATTTTTGTTTTTGGCGTGCAGAAACTCCTGGGCGGCGAACAGATGCTCACCGGCATCGGCGGGGCCATGGCCAAGTTCGGCATCACTTTTGCCCCGCTGTTCTGGGGTTTGCTGGCCGCACTGACGGAAATGCTTGGTGGCCTGTGTATTTTTCTCGGCATATTTTTCCGCCCGGCCGCCCTCCTGCTGTTTTTTAACATGATTGTGGCCACGGTTTTCCTGTGGGGCACCGGCCCGACATTTTCCTCTTATGGCGACTTTGCCGGTTTTGTTGGGAAAATTGATTCACCGCTGACTTTCTGCCTCGCGTTCCTGGCGTTGCTTTTTACCGGCCCGGGCAAGTATGCGATTCATAAAGGCGGTGGCGGACGCAATGGGGCGAAGTCGGCGAAGGAATAAACCGCGGTTGATGCTTAGACCGACCGAATGGATTGCCGAGTATCGGGGTTCGCAGCGGCCAGGCGAAAATAGCCGTGGGTTTGCGGCCGCGGAAACCGCCCGGCAAATTTGCCTACGGGAATGCAAGCCGGCCGTGCATCCACGATTAAAAAACAAACCCCGGCGCGCGGTAGCGGGCCGGGGTTTGTAAACGGGACTGGCGTCCCGGGAGGTTCAATTCCACGGCATCAGCCCGGTGTGACTGTAACCGACGGATTGGTGTTCGGGTTGGGGGGGGCGCTTCCAGTGTCAGGGGGGGCTGACGTGGCTGCACCGCTACCGGTGGATGCGCCCGAGCCAGTGCCGGCCGATCCAGAACCTGAAGCAGCACCAGAGCCAGCAGCGCCGCCCGTGCCGCCTGTGCCGGCCACAGCAGTATTTACCGGTGGCGACGGAGGTACGATGGTGGTCAGCGTCGCTGTCGACGGCTCAGTCGTGGTCAAAGTAACCTGTGGGACAGCGGTGCCATTCACGGTCACCGATCCGGTGGTGGGTGTAACGGTCGGCGGGGTGACGGGCGGCAAATTCTGCGCCGAACGCATGGTATTGATGGCCGTGAACAAATCGGCAAGGGCCGCTTGGGACTGGGCCGTGGTCGCACCGGCGCCCGTGACACTGGCGCCCGTAACCTGGCCACTGGCGTTCGTGGTCAGCGAAATCTGCAGTGCGCCGCCGCTGCCGACGCTGACGTTGGAATTGGAAATGGTCTGTGTAGTGCCGCCGCCGCCAGCGATGGTCGTCGGAGAGCCGGCAGCCGGAGTGAAGGCGATATTGCCAGTCACACAAGTGGCCGTGACGCCGGTGACGTTGCCCGAAGCATCACGGGTAACGGTGATGGATACGACGGTGCCGCGAATACCGGCGGAACCGGCCGGGGTCTTCACGGTGAAGGAGGAATTTTGGGCTTTGTTCAACTCCTTGACTTCGCCCTGCAGGGTGCCATTGCGCAAGTCCAACTCAGTGATGGACTGGCTGGGATCGCGCGTGAGGCGCAGGAAGGTGCCTTCTTTGTTTTCGTCAAACGGCGCTTGCTCGAACTTATCCAGCTTGATCTGGCCGTTTTCCTTTACGCGGATGGTCGCTCCGTTGGAAAAGACCAAGGTTGCGCCGCTGGCGGGGCCGGCGACGATGGTTTTGCCTTCTTCAAAGGTTTGGCCTTTGGTCAAGGGCGAACGGTTGCCGGTGCTGTCCACAATTTGTACGTCACCCACCACGAGGAGGGCCTGCACCTTGCCCGGAGCCAGCGCGGCGTGGACACTGGGTGCCAGCGCGAGCGAAAAAAGGGTAAGGAGATAAATCTTGAGATGTTTCATGGTCATAAATTTTAACGATGAGCCAAACGGTTGAAAGGGGGATTCCTTCAACCTGATTAATTTCTACCATTCCAACAAGTCCCACGCAAGCTGATTTTCAGGCTTTTTTTATAAAAAACAGGGGCAAAAACAGGCCGCAGGAGGCTCCTAAATGCGTTGAAGCGGTTTTCAGCATCGCTTTTGGCCAAATTATGTTTTTTATGGCATTAATCCAGTCGAAAAAACCTAATCTTGTTTGGTCACGGCCGCCATCTTTTGTTAACTCGCCACCCTAGCATAACAAACCAGCGTTATGTCAAAAACAAAGAATAACCATAACTTGTTGTTGGGCATAGACATTGGTGGAACTGGAATTAAGGGCGGAATTGTTGATCTGGCCAAAGGTGCGCTCGTTGGCGAACGCGTGAGGATCGAAACCCCACAGCCGGCAACCCCCGCGGCGATAGGCGATGTCCTCAGCGCCATCACCAAGCATTTTCAGTGGGAGGGGCCGCTGGGCTGCGGTTTCCCCGGTGTCATCCAACAGAGTCGGGTGATGTTGGCCGCAAATCTGGATGAAACGCTGATTGGGGTCGATTTTGCCCGGCTGGCGCAGGAGCGCACCGGTTGCCCGGCGCATGTTACCAACGACGCGGATGCAGCGGGCGTGGCTGAAATGACTTACGGCGCGGGCAAAGGCCGGCGCGGAGTGGTGCTGGTCATCACCGTGGGCACGGGAATTGGTTGCGGATTCTTTTACAACGGCATGCTCATCCCGAGCACGGAACTCGGCCACCTGAAGATGAAGGACAAGCACACGGGGAAAATTTGCGATGCGGAGGAAATCGTGTCGGAGCGTGCGCGACAGGAGCGCGACCTCTCGTGGAAAGCCTGGGCGAAGCAGTTTGACCGATATCTCAAGTACCTGCACCGGATTTTCTGGCCGGAGTTGATCATTATCGGCGGTGGGGCCACGAAAAAGGGCGACAAATTCATGCCGTTGCTGACCGTGCCCTGCGCCACGGCGCTGGCGGCCCTGGGCAACAACGCCGGCATCATCGGCGCGGCGGCCGCAGCCAGGATCCAGTTGGGCAAAAAATAAAAAATCACTTTGCCGGAAACGACAAGTCCGCCCAGACGAGCCGGTGGTCGCTGGCCGATAACGCCGCGGGCAGGTCCGCAATGCCGCCTTTATTTTTTTCGAGCACGGCGAGTGCGGGTGAAAGCAGAATGTAGTCGGAGCGGTCAAATTCATCCGCCCGTCCATAAGCCGAGGTCCACGTCTCGCCGCGTGAATCGGCATCCGGCGCAATTTCCAGGAGCGGCTTGCCGTCGAGTTCGGTGAAGCGTTTGAGTGGCGGCGAATCGCGGGCGTCATTGAAATCGCCGACGACGGCAACCAGGGCTGTGCCGGGAAGGGACTGCTCCTTGCGCACGATGTCGCGCACGGCGCGGGCCTCACCCTCGCGCTCGGTGGCGCTGCGCGGGTCATCGGTAGTTTCAGTAATCCGACTTTTCAAGTGGACGATGTAAAGCGCCCAGGGTTGGCCGTTGGTGACGAGGTCCACCTCGAGCAGGCCGCGTTTCACCGTGTCTTCAGCGCTATTGTATTTGAACGGAATGGTTTCACGTGGGTGGACCGCCGTCAGTGGCACACGCGAGAGCACGGCAACGTGGCGGTCGGGGTCGGGGCCTTTGACCAGCGTGGAATAAGAGTAGGTCAGGCCTTCGTTGGCGAGGTCGCGGCGCAGTTCTTCCAGTTCGCCCTCTGCGCCCATTTCCTCGATGGCAAGGATGTCGGGATGCGCCGCACAGATGACGGCGCGCAGGGCGGTTTTTTCCGCTTCCGGTTTCGGCCAGTGAGGCTTGAATTCTCCCCCGATGTGGCGGTCAATCGAGTTGTAATTGCGGACATTGTAGGTCGCCAGGCGAAGGGTGACGACAGAACCGGGCGGTGGCGCGGCGGCAGTTTCCATGGTCGCCGGCGCGCTTTTGCGGCACGAGCTCAACAACGCGAGCAGAATGACCGCGCCAATTCGCCGCCCGGCACTGGATTTAAAATCACTCATGCAAGAATGGAAGCGGCCGGTGCCCGCAACGCGGCCTCGCGCTCAATGAGAGTCGGATGCGAATAATGGAAAAATGAATACGCGGGGTGCGGCGTCAGGTTGCCGAGGTTTTTTTCATGCAATTTGCGCAGCGCGGAAACCAGTGGCGCGGCCTCGCCCATCGCCGTGCGCGCGAAGGCGTCGGCTTCATACTCATGGCGGCGCGACCACCAGTTACCCAGGGGATGCGCCCAGAACGTTACCAGTGGCGCCACGAGTGCAAAGAGTAAGAGCACCGCGGGCATGCCGTCATCCGGGGAAAACCGAAAGCCCTCATAAAACCATTTTTGGCCGGCCAGCCAGGCCACCAGCCACAAGCCCGCCAGTGAGGAAAAGGCCGAGAGCGCGAGCATCTTCGGCACATGCCCGCGGCGGTAATGGCCGATTTCGTGCGCGAGCACCGCTTCGACTTCGCGCGGCGCGAGCTGCGCGATGAGCGTGTCGAAAAGCACAATGCGGCGGAAACGCCCGAAGCCGGTGAAGAACGCGTTCGAGTGCGTCGAGCGTTTGCTGCCATCCATCACGTCAATCGCCGCACAGCGAAAACCCGTCCGTTCGGCGAGAGCAAGCAAGGTGGCGCGCAATTCGCCCTCGGGCATCGGTGTCAGTTTGTTAAACAACGGCATGATGAGGCGCGGTGCGAGCGCAACCATCACCAGCTGGAAAGCCAGCAACGCCGCCCACGCCCACAGCCACCACCACACCGGCTGCCGGCGAAAAAACCACAACACCAGGCAGAGCAGGGGATAGCCCAGCACCAGGCCCACCGCCATGCCCTTGAATAAATCCGTCACCCAAATTTTTGGCGTGCTTTTGTTGAAGCCGAAGCGCGCTTCGAGCCGGAATTGCGCGGCCCAGCTCCACGGCAGGCCCGGCACAGCCATGATGATGCCCAGTACACACAGTGTTGCCGCCTGACCCCACAGGGAGTTACCCAAAATTCCCGCGAGCCAGTGATACAAGGGTGGCAAAAGTCCCAGCCCCAGCCAGGCGAATTGCCAGAGGGCGTCATACCCGCTTTCCCACTGGCCAAAGGAATTTTTCGCGAGCGTGTATTGGACCGAGCGTTGATAAGTTTCGGCGTCCATCACGTCCCGCAAGCCCTCGGGAGGTTTGTCGGCGTGGGTGCGGACGTGGCAGCGGTTGAGCACATCCAGCCAGGTGTCTGCCGCCACTTGTGCCGCCAGCAGCGCGGAAAAAGCCGTCAAAACGGGGGTCCAGGTCATGCCGACAAGAAAAACGACGGATGACCTGGATGTCACGGATACAATTTATCGTTCCGCATCGACGTCACCCGGGCAGGCCCGCTCCGCCTCAACCTTTGTCCGAATGCAGCGCAATGCGATTGCCTTCGCTGTCCAGAATGACGGAGCGGAAACCGTGGGGGCCGATTTGGTGTTTTTTCAGCAAAATCTTTCCGCGATTTTTGAGCACGGCCTTTTCCGCCCGGTCGTGATGCGGGCCGACGCTGAGGTAGATCATCGGGCCGTTTTTGGAGGGTTTATTGTCCTTTATTTTCACTAGGCAGCCGGAAACTTTGCTCTGATAATACGGCAGCAGGCCGAACTCAAAGCCCGCCATTTTTCGATGCGTGACCTTGGCGCCGAGGACGGCGGAGTAAAACTTGATCGCGCGTTTTAGATTGGCGACGGGAATATCCACCCAGCCGAGAATGTTTTTGCTCATGGGAATATATTTTGGATTGGAAAAAATTTAAGTTTGGAAATGTGGCCGGCGAACACCAGCCAAAAAACCGCCCGGTCGCGGTTTGTTGCCTATTTTTTACGTTTGGGTTTTGCCTTTTGCTTTTCCTTGGCGCCATCCGCCGCGCGCCAGAGGTACCAGGCGGCCAGCGTGCGATGCGGCGCCCATTTTTTGCCCTCGCGGGCCACGCGTTCCGGCGCGGGCAGTTTGCGCAGCTTGTGCGCGACTTGGAAGCCGCGGCGCACGCCCAGGTCGCGGTGGGGCAGCACGTCGGGCCGCCCGAGGTTGAAAATGAGCAGCATCTCCACCGTCCATGGGCCGACGCCCTTGATGGAGGTGAAAACATCCAGCAACTGGGCGTCGCTGAGTTCGTCGCATTGTTTGAGGGTGGGGACGAGGCCGTCGCGCGTGCGCCGGGCCAGGTCGGATATCGCCCGGGCCTTTGCGGCGGACAGGCCGGCGCGGCGCAGCTGGCGCGGGGGCATGGACAGGACTTCCTCCGATTCGGGAAACCCGCCGCTGCGTTTTCCAAACAGCGTCACAAATCGCTGCAAAATCGTTTCGGCCGCCTTGCCGCTCAGCTGCTGATAGATAATGGCGCGGGCAATGGACTGGAAGGTGGGCTGGCGGGCCGCCCCCAGGGTCGGCGGGCCAATCTCTTCGATGAGCCGCGCCATGACGGGGTCGCCGCGTAAATGTTCCAGGGCGGGTCGGTGCATGGGAGCCTCCTCGGCGGGCAAGCAAGGGCGAGGAGCGGCAGTCTTTGGATAAACGCGGAAGGAATCAATCTCTTATCGCACGGAAGATTTCGCCGCTGCCGGGTCGGCCGCGGGTTTGACCGGCGGCGGCGAATGCAGGCGGTGGGTGTTGAAGAAGTTCCAAATCTGCTCATCCACCCGCTTGTCCCATTCATGGCCCCAGCCGGGAATTTCGACATAGGTGACCGGATGGCCCGCGGATTGGTAAACTTGCCGTGCGCGCTGGGCCAGGGAGATGTCGAATATCTTGTCCGCGTCGCCGTGGATGATCATCACCGGGAATTTGCGCGCGGTGATGATTTCGCCCCAGTTAAACTCACCCAGCTCGCCGGAATGCGCGGCGACCGCCGCGATGATTTCCGGCCGCACGCGCCCGAGGAGGTGCGCAAAATACGCGCCGTTGGACATCCCGGTGATGTAAATAGCATCGGGGTCGAGGCGGTATTGGGCGCGGAGTTTCGCCAGCAGCGCGTCAAAAAAATGCACGTCGGCCACTGCGCCTTCGGGGGTCATCGCCCAGGTTTTCACCGCCTGACCCTGCACTGTTTCCGCCGTCGCCGCGGGGAACACCAGGATGAATTTATGTTCCGCTGCCAATTCAGGGAGACCGGAAATGGCCGCGTAGTGGTCCTTGTTGTCCTCACCCATGCCGTGGAAGGCAAAGACGATGGGGGAAGGTTTGCTCAAGTCCACCGTGACCGGCACTTCGAGCCGGTATTCGCGCTCTGTTTTCTCCACCGTGATTTTTTCGTCCACAAACGTGCCGGCCTTGCCGGGAAAAACTGGTGGAGTGGGGGTCTCTGCGGCGAATACAAAACCAGCCGAGGCCAGCAGCCAGGCCGCGCCGAGCATGTGTCGCTTTATCCCGCGCTGCATGACGAAAAGTTTAATGCTTAAAATGCCTCACGCCAGTGAAAACCATGGCGAGGTTGTGGGCGTCGGCGGCGGCGATGACATCCGCATCTTTCACTGAGCCGCCAGGTTGTACCGCTGCCGTCGCGCCGGCTTGGGCTGCTGCGACCAAACCATCGGGAAACGGAAAAAACGCATCCGAGGCGACAATCGAGCCTTTGAGCGACAGGCCCGCCTCGCCCGCTTTCCACACGGCGATTTTCGACGAGTCGACCCGCGACATCTGCCCCGCGCCGACACCGAGCGTGCGTTCCGCCGCCGCGTAGACGATGGCGTTCGATTTTATGTGCCGGACCACGCGCCAGCCGAATTGCAGCGCGGCCCATTCCTGCTCCGTCGGTGCGCGCTTCGTCACGACTTTCCATGACGACGGGCTGATGGGTTTGTGGTCGCGGTCCTGGATTAAAATTCCTCCAATGACACTGCGCACTTCCAGGAGCGTCTCCGCTCGCAGGTTGGCCTTCGCGACCATGAGGCGCAGGTTTTTCTTTTTCGCGAAAACCGCGCGCGCGGCGTCGTCGAAACCCGGCGCGATGATGACTTCGCTGAAAATTTCCGCGATGGCCTTGGCCAGCGGTTCGTCCACGGTGCGGTTGACGACGATGATGCCGCCGTAGGGCGCCTGCCGGTCGGTCGCATAGGCTTGCTCCCAGGCCTCAAGCAAATTCATCGCGCTCGCCACACCGCACGGGTTCGTGTGCTTGAGGATGGCGACGGTGGGCTTCTCAAATTCGCCGATGAGGTACGCCGCCGAAGTGATGTCCAAAATATTGTTATACGAAAGCTCCTTGCCCTGCAGTTGCTCAAAGCATTCGCCGAAGGAGCCGTAAAGCGCGGCATGCTGGTGCGGGTTTTCACCGTAGCGGAGGTTCTGCGCCTTGGACAGCGTCTGTGTGAATTTTTCCGGGAAACCCGCGAGGGCGTCGAGGTCGGGTGCGGTCGCCTGCTGGGCCGCGAGGTAGGCGGCGATGGCGGTGTCGTACGCGCCCGTGCGTTTGAAGACTTTAAGGGCCAATTCACGCCGCAGTGGTTCGAGCTTTGCCTCATCGTCCAACGCCGCCAGCACGCGCGGGTAGTCCGCCGGGTCGCAGACGACCGTGACGGCCGCGTGGTTCTTGGCCGCGCTGCGGAGCATCGAAGGCCCGCCGATGTCGATGTTCTCGATGGCTTCGGCCAATGTGCAGTGCGGCTTCGCGACCGTCTGCTCGAATGGGTAAAGGTTCACCACAACCAAATCAATCATCCCGATATTGTGGGCCTTGGCCTGCGCGAGGTGGTCCGCGTTGTCGCGCCGGCAGAGCAGGCCACCGTGGATTTTTGGATGCAGCGTCTTGAGCCGGCCTTCCATCATTTCGGGGAAGCCCGTGTATTCGCTCACGTCCGTGACCTTCAAGCCCGCGTCGCGCAGCAATTTGGCCGTGCCGCCGGTCGAGAGGAGCTGGTAGCCGCGGCCCGCCAGAGCGCGGGCGAAGTCGGCCAGGCCGGTTTTGTCGCTGACGGAGAGCAGGGCGCGTTTTTCCATGCCCCGCCAGTCTTTTCGCGCCGTCCGCAAGGGCAAGAAGGAAATGCCCTTCCCGCAAGAATTACTCCGTTATTTTGCTGTCATGCACGCCGGCGCCCTTCAAATGCTGCGCGGAGGCCGGCTCCAGGTGCACGAGCACTTCAAAAACCTCTGGGTGCTTTTCCAGGATGGCCTTCTTGACCTGGCTGGCGATTTCGTGGCCCGCCTCGACCGTCAACTGTGGGGCCACCTGCAAATGCAAGTCCACTTCATATAAATCCCCCACGCGCCGCGTGCGGAACTGGTGGTACGCCACGGCGCCCGGCACCGCGAGGATATGTTCGCGCAGGTCGTTGATCATTTCCGGCCCGGGCGCGGTGTCGAGCAGGTCGGCGCAGGACTGCCACAAAATCTTCACGCCGAATGACGCCAGGTAGCCGCCCAGGACCAGCCCGGCCATTTTGTCGAGAAATGCCCAACTCGGGCCGCCCAGCCGCGCCCCGCCAATCGCCCCCACCGCCAGGAGCGACGCCAGTGCGTCAGCCCGGTGGTCGAGTGCGCTCACCGCCAGGACGCGTAATTTCAATCGCCGTGCCTGTTGTGCGGCATAACGGTAGAAAATTTCCTTGGCCACCAGCGCCACCAGTGCGACCCACAACGCCGCCAGGCCGGGAACTTCCATCGCGTGCTCCGAGAGTTTGTGCACCGAATTCCAAATCAACAACGCACAAAAACCCAACAGCATGACGGCGACGAACAACGACGACAGGCTGGCGAACTTGTGGTGGCCGTAGGGGTGGTTTTCATCCCCGGGCTTGTCGGCGATTTTCAAACCCAGCAGCGCGGCGATGTCGCCCACGAGGTCGGCGAGGCTGTGCAGGCCGTCCGCCACCAGCGCCTGCGAGCGCGCCCAGACGCCCACCAGCATTTTCACCCCCGCCAGCGCGATATTGACTGCGAGGCTCAACCACATCACCGCGAGGCCTTCGCGGTAATTGGAAACGGGCGCCCGGGAATTATTGCTCATGATGGCAGGCTGAATGGGCTACTGCCACACGCCTTGCGCGAGCATGGCCTTCGTGGCTGCGCCCGGCCAGTCCTTATTCGCCTGGGGGTTGGCCGGGCTGGGGTGGGGGATCCGGGCAATCGCCACGCCGTGGCCGAGCAGCGCCTGCCGCGCCCGCGCCTCCGCAAACGCCCCGACGCCGACGAGCCACTCCGCGCGCATGTCCGCCACCACGCGTCGCAGATGGGTGTCGCACGCGGCAAAGAGCGCATCCGCTGCGTCACCCTTGAATTTATCAGGGGTCAGGTTGCTGCCGCTTTCACTCAAAAAAAGCAGCGGGCAATAATTCACCACAAAATGGTCCTGGAAAAACTTCTCTGCCGTGCCAAAACGTTGCGCGAACCAGCCCCACAGCCGTTTGCCGCTCACTTCCGAGCGCTTGCAGGCAAAGCCCAGTACCGGGCGCTTCGGGTGCTCGCGCGGCGGATGGTCCACCGGCGCTTGCACGCCCACCCAGTCGCGCACCGCCTTCACCTCGCCAAACGGCACACCCGTCTGTGCCATCCCGAATGGCCCCGGGTTCATGCCAAGAAACACCACCCGCTTTTCGCCCCGGCCATGCCGGCGCAGGTACGCCTCGTGCGGCCGCCACGCGTACTCCAGCGGGCGGTAAACGTATTCGACCGGTGGCTCGAACTTGAGCTTCGCCGTCCGCGCGGCGAGCTCGAGCGCGGCCTCAACCAACTCCTGGGCGGTGTCCATGGATTCATTTTATCATCATTGTCCAGCCCCTCCCGAGTCAAATGAGAAACCCGGAATGGCGCGGATTGGCACGGCAAATTAACCGGGTGTCCGTGCCGTTTTTGCTTTGCGCTTATTTTACTTCTTAATTCTTCATTTTTACTGCTTAATTTTCCCCATGCCCACGGCCGACACCGCCGCCGAATTCCTCGCCCTGTCTGCGCAATACCAACTCGGCGCGCTCGATACCGAGAGCTTTCACTCCCTGACGGCCAATTTGTCCGAACAGGCGCAGAACGATTTGCCCGCGGCTTTGCGTGTGTTGCAGGCGGTGGATGTCGCGGCCTTGGAACAATTTCAGCAGAAAATTGGCGGGGTGGCGGATTTGGCCGGGGCGGTTAACAAAACTTTCACTGCCGGGAAGCGCGTGTTTCTTTGCGGTTGTGGCGCGACGGGCCGGCTCTCGCTCGCGGCCGAATGGCTGGGCCGCGCCGGGATGTTGCCCAAGGATTTGGCGGGGCGCGTCATCGGTTTCATGGCTGGGGGCGACGCCGCACTCATCCGCTCGATTGAAAATTTCGAAGACTTTCCCGAATACGGCGCGCGGCAGCTCGACGAGCTGGGCTTTGCCGACGGCGACTTGCTTATCGCTTCGACCGAGGGCGGCGAAACGCCCTGGGTCATCGGCGCGGCGGAACGCGCGGCGGCTGTTTCAAAAAATCCTCCCTGGTTCCTTTATTGCAACCCGGATGCCCAACTCCGCACCGTGGCTGAGCGTTCGCGCCGCGTGCTGGATGACGTTCGCATCCACAAGCTCAACCTCCACGTCGGCCCGATGGCGCTCGCCGGCAGCACGCGCCTGCAGGCGAGCACGGTGCTCCTCGCCGCCGTGGGCCTCGCGCTGGAATATCACCGCGACCCGGCCAAGATTGCGCCGTTAATGAAGGAATTTTTGGCATTCACCCGCTCGGCGGACTATGCCCGGCTCGCGCCGCTCACGGCCGAAGAGGCGGAAATTTACCAAAAGGGCGCCTACATCCTTTATCGTACGCGCAGCGCCGGCCTGACGACTTTGACCGACACCACCGAGCGCTCGCCGACTTTCAGCCTCGCGGCGTTTGAAAACACCTTTGCTCCAGAGCAGCCCGCCAGTCTCACCTACCTGCACCTGCCCGGCGCGCGGGATGCCGCCACCGCCTGGCAAAAATTTTTATTACGGGAACCGCGCACGCTCGAATGGCCGGGATTGGAAAAGCTCACGTCCCGCGCCTGGCTGGAGGGCTACGATTTTTCCGACCACGTGCTCGAGCAGCGCATCCAGCGCACGCGGTCGCCGGTCCAATACATCGCGCAGGTGGAAATCGAAGCCGCCGCCCTGCGTCTGGCTGTCAGAAACACGGTCCTCACCACCGCCTTGCCGCCGGGGGGATTGCTC
Source organism: Verrucomicrobiota bacterium (assembly GCA_013285985.1). Classification (GTDB taxonomy): domain Bacteria; phylum Verrucomicrobiota; class Verrucomicrobiia; order Opitutales; family JABDGR01; genus JABDGR01. The sequence goes on along the minus strand of JABDGR010000024.1, from coordinate 2,224 downwards.
ACCGCGCACCTCTATTTAAAAATGCTGCTCAACGCGCATTCAACCGCCGTGATGGCGCGGCTCGGGCGCTGCCGGGGGAATTTGATGACCTATGTGCGCGCCAGTAACCTAAAGTTGATTGACCGCGCCGTGCGCTACGCACGCCATCTCTACAAAAACGAAACCGGAAAAGAAATTCCTTACGTGACCGCCGTCCGCGCGCTCTTTGTCATCCGCGCGAACCTCGGCCCGAATGATCCGGCGGTGCTGCGCGTGCTCGAATATTTGCGGGCGAATACGAAGCCTTAATCCCGCCCGCCCGCGCCGAGGATATGGACGTTTGCCATGGTGATGCCGCTGAGCATTGCGCCGGTGATGCCGAGAAACCCCTGGTCCGTGCCGCAGAGGAAAAGATTTGCCAGATGCGTGCGCCCGTCGCGCACTTTGCGTTTTGAGCCGTAAATCGCCCCGTCGAGGTGCCCGGTGAAATGCAGCACCGTGCGCGGCGTAAACATGTCGGTGGCGAGGGTGTGCCGCTCCAGCGTCAGCAATGGATGGTCGCCGGGCAAAAACTTCAATGCCTCGGCCTGCAGGCGCGCGAACCATTCTTTTTTTTCCGCGGTGTAAGCCGTCGTATCAGGCGCGAGTGCCATCCAGCGGTCGAAGTTCGCCTGCGCCGTCACGCGCAAAATGCCCTCGGGCAACTGCCGTCCGCCGCTGTATTGGTAATTATTTGGGCAGCAAATCACGCCGCTGCGCGGGTCCACCAATTCCTCCGGCCGCGCGTAATGCAGGCGCTCGGCGTCGTTGAAGAAAATAATCGTGTCGTCCCAGCCCAGGGCGTGCGGCTGCTGGTCGAGCATGGCAATGGTCTCGACAAACGAGAGCCGCCCGATGGATTTCCTTTCTATTTCCGCCGGCTGGTCGTCGCACAGGCGCAGGGTTTCGACCAGGCCGGCGCTGGAAATGATTTTGTCCGCGGTGATGACTTTGCCGCCATCGAGGACAATCTCGCGTACACCGCCGTCGCGCACGCGGAGTTTTTCCACGCCACACTTCATGCAGCGCTCGCCGCCGAGTTCGCGGTACTTCGTCGTCAGCGCGTGGATGACCTTGCGCACGCCCTCGAACGGTCGCGCAAAGCCTTCGTGGTACAGCGCCTGCCACATGATGCAAAACTGCGGCCACTCCATGTCGTGCTCCTGTGCGCTGCCGTAATACATCAGCGGTAGCAGCAGCATGTCCGCCAGCACGGCGTCGCGCACGTATTCGCCGAGGACGGCGCGGGCGGAGCGCGGTGCGGTGTCGAGCGCGACGGATTCGGCCGCGGCGGCGCGCACCGCGGCGTCAAGCCGGCGGAAGCCGTCAATTTCTCGCGGGAACGCGCGGGCGACCTCGCTTTCGAGCACGGCGAAATCGTTGGTGAAGCGCAGGCTTGCGCCCGGCCAGGCGATGCGCGAGCCGTTTTGCTCCGCGAGGTCAAAGTCCTCGCGCTTCAGGCGCAGCTGGCGGAAAACCTTGGTCAGCGGCGCGCCCTTCGCGCGCGGGCCGGGCGGTACAAAGTTCGTCATCGCGTGCAGGCCGACGTCGTGTTTGCGCCCGTCCTTGAAATAAAAACTGTTCAACCCGCCGGCGGCGTTGTGCCGTTCGAGGATGACCACCTTTTTCTCAAATAGCGCCAGCCGGATGCCTGCGGCGAGGCCCGACATCCCCGCGCCGATGATGACGGCGTCGTAGTGCGAATGAGCAGGCGTGGCCATGGGAAGCGGAAACAGCCAACATTCAACGTTCAACGCCCAACACTCAACTAAGAATTGGCAATAGAGGTAGGGACGGACCTCCGGGCCGTCCGCGGACGCCTCGGAGAGGCGTCCCTACCTTACCGTAGCTCAACCAACTTTCGGCAGCTTCACCGGTTTGCGCTGATGGAGGCAGATTTTGCTGCCGTCGGGGTCGCAGATGATGGCCATACGGCAGACGGGCGTGTCCGTCGGCTCAATGGCGAATTTGACGTTTTTCGCCTTCAGTTCCTTGATGGCCGCGTCGAAGTCCGCCACTTCAAAAGCCACGGCCGCGCCTTCGGAGGACGGTTTCCAGTCGTCAGCCATATTGGTGATGGCGAGCGTGTGCGGGCCGGTTTCGTATTCAATCCAGGCCTTTTTGTCGTCGCCAAAGACCTTGGCCGGTTTGAAGCCGAGGGTTTTCTCATAAAACTCCCGCGCCCGCGGCATATCCGTCACGGAAT
>JABDGR010000023.1:14006-19093 GCA_013285985.1 Verrucomicrobiota bacterium | reverse complement strand
GCGCGCACTTCGGCGACGATGATCAAGGATGAGCCGTTATTTGGCTGGGGGCCGGGGAGTTTTCGCTACGTTTCACCTTATTACCTGTCCCACAATCCGCTCTTCCGCGATCCGCAGCATCCGAGCGACGTGCGTTACGGGCTGCACTACGCTTTGAGCGACTGGGTGCAGTTTCCCGCGGAATGGGGTTTGCTGGGCGCGGGATTGTTCGCGGCGGGGGTGTTGTGGTGGGTCGCGAAGGCCTGGCGGATGCGTCGCGTGTTGCCGGGTGATTCGTGGATTGCGCTGGGCGCCGTGGCGATGGTCATGGCCGGGGCGGCGGCGGACTGCCCGTTTTACAATCCCGCGGTGTTGATTGCCGCGACGCTGTTGCCTGCGGTGGCCATCAAGCTGGGTGAATTTTCCGCGCGCCCGCGTCCAGTCTTGAGCAATGTGGTGGTGGCTTCCCCATGAAAATCGCAATTGTTGGAATGGGTTACGTTGGCTTGCCGCTCGCCTTGCGGTTTACGCGGGCCGGCGTCGCTGTCCTCGGTGTGGATGTGGATGCCGCCAAGTGCGAGGCGCTCAACTCCGGTCGCAGTTACATCAAGCACGTGCCAAGCAGTGCTGTCGCGCAGGCGGTTGGGGCAGGCATGCTCGCGGCCACGACCGATTTTGCCCGCGTGCGCGAAGTGGAGGCGGTTTTGCTCTGTGTGCCAACGCCGCTGAATGACCAACGCGAGCCGGACATGAGCTATGTGTTCGGCACCGGCGAAAATTTGGCGCCCCACTTGCGCAAAGGCCACCTGGTGGTGCTCGAATCCACCACCTATCCCGGCACCACCGACACGGATTTGCGCGCGATTCTCGAACGCGGTTCCGGCCTGGTGGCCGGACGGGATTTCCACCTCGCCTTTTCGCCGGAGCGGGAAGACCCCGGCAGCACGCAATGGGATGCCCAGCGCATTCCCAAGGTGGTTGGCGGGTTGACGCCGGCCTGCCGCGACCGGGCGGTGGCGTGTTACGCCAGGGCCATCGAGCACATCGTGCCGGTGTCCTCCTGCCGCGTGGCCGAGGCGGCGAAGTTGCTCGAAAATATTTACCGTTCGGTGAACATCGCCCTAGTCAACGAATTGAAGATCGTCTATTCGGCGATGGGCATCGACGTATGGGAGGTCATTGAAGCGGCCAAGACCAAGCCGTTCGGGTTCATGCCGTTTTACCCGGGGCCCGGTTTGGGCGGCCATTGCATCCCGATTGATCCGTTTTATTTGACGTGGAAGGCGCGTGAATTTGGCCAGCACACGCGGTTTATCGAACTGGCGGGGGAAATCAATTCTGCGATGCCGGGCTATGTCGTCGAATCTGCCGTGGCGGCCTTGGGGCGGCCAATCCGGGGTGCGCGCATCCTGTTGCTGGGCCTCGCGTACAAGCCCGATGTGGATGACGACCGCGAATCACCCGCTTATGCGCTGATGCAGCTCTTCGAGGAACGCGGGGCGCAGACGGCTTATCACGACCCGCACGTGCCGGTCATCCGGCCCACTCGCGAGCACCCACAGTTTGCGGGGCGGCGCTCCACGGCCCTGTCGCCTGAAGGTCACGACCTTGCGCTGCTGGTCACCGCGCACGCGGAGTACCGCAGCTTCGATTTTTCGAGCTGGCCCATTCCTTTCGTGGACACGCGCAATTGCGTGGCCCGCCGGCCGGAAAAATATTTCCGTGCGTGATGCGATGAATTCCCCGCACCCTCAAGTTGCGGTTGCTGCTCCGGAGAAACTTTCCGCGGGCGGCCGCGAGCGTTTTGTGGCCGGCCTTATTTGTGCGTGGCTGGTCATCCACCCGTGGATTATCGGCGGACGCTTTTGGTGGACGGAGGCCCTCAATACGGTGGTGGGCGCGGTAGCCCTGACCGCCGCGCTCCGTTCGCGGGAAAATTGGCGCACACTCTGGCGTTTCCCGGTTTTCTGGCTCGGGTTGTTGTTTTGCGGATACATTCTGTGTCAGGCGCTTAATCCCTGGGGGTATGCGGTGCAACGGGTGCCCGGCTTGTTGTTATATGATGTTTATACAAGTCCCCATGTGCCGTGGCTGCCTTCCGGCATCAGCGGGAATTATTTTCAGCCCTGCACCTGGCGGACGCTGGTGTATTGGCTGGGGCCCTGGCTGCTGGTGTGCGCCTGGTGGGCGGCGGTGCGCCGCCGGCGCACCTGCCGCCTGCTCACCCTGGCGGCGTTTTTGAACGGTGTAGCCATGGCCGTGCTGGTGATTTTTGAGCGGTTTCATCCGCCGGAAAAAATCCTCGGGTTTTATACCCTGCCGGGGCAAATGGTTTCGATGCAGAACGGGAGCTTTGTGGACCACAACAAAGCCGCCGCCTTCTTATATCTGGCGATGGGCGCGGGCCTGGCGGTGGCTTGCCGGTTGCAGGCACGGGCGCGGCAGCAGGCGCGGGACAACGGGTTGACCTGGGTGGCGTTCTTCGGTTGCCTGGTTATTCTCGCCAGTTTTTTTGCTCTTGGCAGCCGGGCGGGTTTGGCGATTGCGTGCGGTGTTTTTGTCGGCGGTTTTATGGTTTTGCTGGCCGCCGGGCTGTTGGCCAAGGATCGCTCGCCGGGTTTGTGGCTGGGCTGCGCAATTTTGGTGACAGGAGTAATCGGGGTGGGTTTTTTTGAATTTTATAACCGCGACACCGGCACGCTGGCCCGCATCGAATATCTCAACGCGCACCCGGAGGAAGATACGCGGGCGATTCTTCACCGGGAAACCATCCACATGCTCCAGGTGCATCGTTGGCTTGGGTGGGGCGGGGGCGCCTACCGTTATGTTTCACCGGATTTTTTCCGGGAGGATTACGTCTTTCTGGATTCGACTTATGACGGCGGTCTGCGGTCGCAAACGGACTGGGCGCATTCGGACTGGCTGCAACTGCCGATGGAATTTGGCTTCATTGGCGCGGGCTTCCTCCTGGTCATTTTGCTCTACATTTATGGCCGGGCGCTCTGGCTGGCGCGTGCGCTGGGGGCGGCGGGCTTGGCCGTGCTGATGGCCTGCGGGGGGATGCTGGTGCACTGCACGGAGGATTTCCCCGCCTATAATGCATCGGTGCTGACGCTGTTTTCCCTCTTGCTGGTTTCGACACTCAAGCAAGCCGAGTTGGAGGCCAGGCACGCGTCCAAAGCGTAGCAAAAAAACATCATGCCGGCGCCGTTCATCATCACGATTGACACCGAGGGCGACAATGTCTGGTCGCGACCGCGACCACTCACGACGCGCAATGCCGCCTGGCTGCCAGCTTTCCAAGCGCTGGCGGAACGCTTCGGCTTTCGCCCCACGTGGCTCGTCAACTGGGAAATGGCGCACGACGACGCCAGTGTGGAATTTTTGCGCGATGTCCTGGCGCGCAAAGCCGGCGAGGTGGGCCTGCACCTTCACGCCTGGGACACGCCACCGCTGGAGCCATTGACGGAGGATGACACCCGGCACCATCCGTACCTCATCGAATACCCCGAGCCAATCATGCGGGCAAAACTCGAGTGCATGGCCGGCTTTCTGGAGGAAACTTTCCAGCGTCCACTGCGCAGCCATCGCGCGGGGCGTTGGGCATTCGATGGCCGTCTTGCGCGCTGGCTGCGTGAACACGGGTTTACGGTCGATTGCTCGGTGTGCCCGGGGGTGGATTGGCGCTCGACCAAGGGCGACCCGCGTGGCGCCGGCGGGCCGGATTACCGCCGCGCCTCCCGTGACCCGTACTTCATTAATGAAGACAATATTCTTGAGCCGGTGGAAATCGCCGCGCCCGGAGCCTTGCTCGAAGTGCCCATGACCATCGCCGCACCGCAGTCGCGCTGGTCAAAGGCGCTGCTGGAATGCTGTTCGAAGCGCCACCATTGGTTGAGGCCCAACGGGCGTAATGGCCTCGCCCTGCGCCAGCGCGTGGACGAAGCCGGCGGGGGCCGTTCCCACTTGATGTTCATGCTGCATTCGTCTGAACTTATGCCGGGCGGCAGCCCGACCTTTCCCAACGGTGATTCAATCTCACGCCTGAATGCGGATATGGAGGAGTTGTTCGCGCATGCACAGGCGTGCGGTTGCCCGGGTCGGACCCTTGCCGAGTTCGCCGCCGAATGGCGCGCCGCCTCCCTGCCGGAGGCCGGCCGGAAATAATTTATGTCTCAAAATTACGCCGTTATTTTAGCGGGTGGCCGGGGCGAGCGCTTCTGGCCGCAAAGCCGGATGGCCCGCCCCAAACATTTGCTGCCCATCGTGGGCGAGCAGCCCATGATTGCCCAGACCGTCGTACGGCTGGCCGGGCTGGTGCCGCCGGAGCGGATTTTCATTTTAACCAATATGGAACACGTCGCGGCGATCCGCGCTGTGTGCCCGGAAGTTCCCGCGGAGCAAATCATCGGCGAGCCTCTGGGCCGCGACACCGCGCCCGCCGCCGCGCTGGCGGCTTTGCTGGTGCGACGGCGTCAGGCAGACGGAGTGTTGGCGCTGCTGGCGGCGGATGCGGCCATCCATGATGCGGCGGGCTTCCGCGCGACTCTGGCGGCCGCCTTTGCGGCCGCGGCCAAACAGGATTTCATTTACACCATCGGCGTGCCTCCGGCGTTTGCGGCGACGGCTTATGGCTACCTGCGTCGCGGGCCGAAGTTGGGCGAGAGCGAAGGACGCCCGTGGTTCAAGGTGGATAAATTTGTCGAAAAACCGGATGGTGCGACGGCGGAACGTTATCTCAAGGAAGGCGGCTACCTTTGGAATGCGGGCATGTTTGTCATGCGGGCCTCGGTGCTGGAGAAGGCATTCAACGAACATGCCCCGGAGATCGCCGCGAGCATGAAGGATTTAAATTCACGGTTGGACCACGGCGCACCGCTAGCCACGGCGCTGGGCGTGGTTTATCCCGCGCTGACGAAAATTTCCGTCGATTTTGCCGTGATGGAGAAGGCGGCCAATGTGGCGGTCTTTGCGGCGGGCTTTGACTGGGATGATGTGGGCGAATGGCCCGCGCTGGTGCGGCATGCGCAAGCCGACGCGGCGGGCAATGTCGCGCGTGGCGACACTGCTTTGCACGAGGCCCGGGGCAATGTTGTCGTTAGCGAGCC
>JABDGR010000023.1:12216-13996 GCA_013285985.1 Verrucomicrobiota bacterium | reverse complement strand
AGCCCGGCCACCTGGTGGCGTTGCTGGGGGTGGATGATTTGGTTGTGGTGCAAACGCCGGACGCCACGCTCATCTGCCCGAAGGCCCGCGCCCAGGAGTTAAAAAAGCTGCTGCAAACCCTCGCCGCAAAAAAGGACGGCGCCCGCTGGCTCTAAATTTTTCTTATGGCATTTTATCTTGTTACCGGAGTTGCGGGTTTCATTGCTGCGCGCGTGGCGGAAATGCTGCTCGCCCAGGGCCATTCCGTCGTCGGCGTGGACAACCTGAACGATTACTACGACGTGCGGCTGAAGGACTACCGGCTGGCGCGCTTGCTGGGTGAAACCGGCTGGCGGCCGGGGGGGGATGCGCGACGCGCGCAATACGCCGGGCGCCAGCGGCGGACGGCGCCGCATGGGCGTTTTGTCTTCGAAAATGTCGATGTCGAGGATCTGGCCGCGCTGGAAAAACTTTTCCGTGAATTTCAGTTTACGGCCGTATTCAACCTCGCCGCACGCGCCGGCGTCGCTTACAGCCTGGAAAACCCGCACGTCTATCTCACCACCAACGCGCATGGCACGCTGAACCTGCTGGAATGCCAGCGCAAATTCAGCGTAAAAAAAATGGTGCTGGCTTCGACCTCCTCGCTGTACGCGGGTAGCGAGCTGCCCTTTCACGAAGACCAGCCGGTCAACACGCCGCTGTCGCCCTACGCCGCGTCAAAAAAAGCGGCGGAACTTTTCGCCTACAGCCATCACAAGATGCACGGGCTGGACATCACGGTCGCGCGTTACTTCACGGTTTTCGGCCCCGCGGGGCGGCCCGACATGAGCCTGTTCCGGTTTATCCAATGGATTGAAAACGGCCGGCCGGTGCAGCTTTTTGGCGATGGAAAGCAATCACGAGATTTCACCTTCGTGGACGACATTGCGCGTGGGACCATCCTCGCGGCGAAGCCCGTTGGCTTTGAAGTCATTAACTTTGGCGGCGGGCGCTCGCCGACGACGCTGGGCGAAGTGATTGGAAAAATCGAAAACGCCCTCGGTAAAAAGGCCCTCGTGCAGGGCCTCCCGCCGATGGCGGCGGACATCAAGGCCACCCGCGCCGATATTGCGAAGGCCGGCCGGCTGCTCGGGTGGCAGCCGCAGGTTTCCTTTGACGACGGCCTGGCCGCGACCATTGCCTGGCACCGCGAAAACCACGAGTGGCTTGGAGCGGTCAACTAATGGACGTTTGGTGTCCGGGGAAAACTTGACGCATCTTCGCCTCCACGGTATTTTTAACATATATTTGCCGAACGGCGGCAATTTTTCAGCCAACATCAAATAGCATTCCCTATGCCCAAAGCTGTCACCATCGGAGGCCGCCAAGTCGGCGATAAACACGCCTGTTTCATCGTTGCGGAAATCGGCATCAACCACAATGGCGACATTGCCATTGCCAAAAAACTCATCGATGCCGCGGTGGATGCCGGCTGCGATGCGGTAAAGTTCCAAAAGCGCACCATCGATGTTGTTTACACCGCCGAAGAACTGGCCAAGCCGCGCGAAAATCCCTTTGGCCCGACCAACGGCGATCTGAAGCGCGGCCTCGAATTCGGCAAGGCCCAATATCAGGAAATCGACCGCCATTGCCGCGACCAGGGCATCCACTGGTTCGCTTCATGCTGGGATGAGGCCTCGGTGGACTTTATCGAAAAATTCAACCCGCCTTGCTACAAAATTGCTTCGGCCAGCCTGACGGACGATGGTTTGTTGCGCCACCACCGCAAAACCGGCCGTCCCATCATCCTGTCCACAGG
>JABDGR010000023.1:0-12206 GCA_013285985.1 Verrucomicrobiota bacterium | reverse complement strand
GTCCACAGGGATGAGCACGCTGGCGCAGGTGGACCACGCGGTCGAGGTGCTCGGCAAAGAGGAGTTAATCCTGTTGCACGCCACCAGCACCTATCCCTCGAAGCTCGAGGAACTCAATCTCCGGGTGATTTTGGCGCTGGCGGCGCGCTACGGTGTGCCGGTGGGCTATTCCGGCCACGAAGTCGGCCTGGCGCCATCGGTGGGTGCGGCGGCCATGGGCGCATGTGTGCTGGAGCGGCATATCACCCTTGACCGTGCCATGTGGGGCAGCGATCAGGCCGCTTCCATCGAACCGCAGGGCTTTGCGCGTCTGGTGCGCGATGTGCGCGCCATCGAATTAAGTTTTGGCGATGGCGAGAAGTGTATCTACGACAGTGAAGTCCCGATCATGAAAAAACTGCGCCGCAAGGGTTAAAGCCGACATGCCCAACATCCTTGCGCTCATTCCCGCCCGCGGCGGCTCCAAAGGCCTGCCGGGCAAAAATATTTGCAATTTGCTCGGGCATCCGCTGCTGGCATATTCCGTGGCCGCGGCCAAAGCCAGCCAGCTCGTCACCCGTACGATTTGCTCCACAGATGACGAGGCCATTGCCGCCGTGGCCCGCAAATACGGCGCGGAGACCCCCTTCATGCGCCCGGCGGAATTCGCCCGCGATGAGACACCTGACCTGCCCGTGTTCCAGCACGCCCTCGCCTGGTTGGAAAAACAAGCAGGATGGAAGGCCGACATCGTCGTCCACCTGCGGCCAACGACGCCGGCGCGACCGGCCGGAGCCATTGATGAAACCGTCCGAATGCTTTTGAATGATCCAACCGCGACGGCCGTGCGCTCGGTTTGCCCGGCGCCGGTTAATCCGTTTAAAATGTGGCGGCTTGACCAGGGCGGCCCTTATATGCGCAACCTGCTCGACGTGCCCGGCATCGCCGAGCCGTACAATGCGCCGCGTCAATTACTGCCCCAGGCCTGGTGGCATGTCGGAGTGGTGGATGTGATTCGCGCGGACATCATTCGTGGCGGTTCGATGACTGGCGGAAAAATTTTGCCATATAAAATTGATTCCGCCTGGCCGACGGACATCGATGACGCCCATGATTTGCGCGAAGCGGAAGAAATTATGCGGAGTCTGAATTGTGTCCGACCGGGCCCGACGGCGGATCTGGCCCGCATCGGCCTGCTCGTGCTTGATCTTGATGGAACACTGACGCCGGGCACCCTGTACTACGGCCCGGAGGGCGAAGCGCTAAAGCGGTTTCATATCCGCGATGTCCACGGGCTGGCCAAGGTGCGCCGCCTGGGCATTGAGGTGGCGGTCATTTCCGGCGAGAACAGCGCAAGCACGGCGGCGCGGATGCGCGCCAGTGGCGTCACGAATTATTTCCCCGGGGTGAAGGACAAGCTGCCCGTCGTGCGCGACCTCGCGGCCAAGCTGAAGTTGTCCCTGGCCGAAGTCGCCTATGTCGGCGATGACGAGTTGGATTTGCCCTGTTTGAGCGCGGTGCGCGATGGTGGCGGTTTGTCCTGTGTTCCCGCGGACGCGCATCCGTCCGTCATTTCATCCGCGGTCATCGTCACCCAGGCTCGTGGCGGCAACGGCGCGGTGCGCGAGGTGTGCGATCTTTTAAGCCGGGCGCGCCAGGGTTGAATGAATGAATGCGGTTGTCCCGCGCCGGGCAACGCTTCGCCGGAGCCGGAAAGGCTGAACTGCCAATGATTGAGATGAGCGATAGAAGCACCACTTCCCGCACGACAGTTGGAGTAGGGCGGCGTTTTACCCTCGGCCTGAGCGTTGAGCATTTTGATTTTCGCGTGGACTTGCACCGCTTTATCGAAACCTTGAGTGAGCAGGTGGACGTGGTCGTTTTTACCGATCGGCCCTTTGCCCACCCGGTCAAGGGGCTGAAGGAATTGCGCCTGTACCGTTGGCCCCGCAACCTGGTTGCGGCGATAGTCACCCGTTTCTTCCTCGTTTTTCGGCGCCTGCCCAAAAGCCGGAATAATTTTTTCATCACCGAGATGTTTGGGTTGGCCCAGTTGCCGCCGGCGCGCCAGAAGCGCGGTTTGTTTTACCTGCGTTTGCGGCGCTTGCTCCCGTGGGGGGTTTCCGTCGACACCGTGTTGCCGTGGCTCGGCGGGGGTGATGCCACCTCCCTGGAAGGGGTGGACGCATTCCTGCACATCACCCGCATCGGTTCGCTGCCGTTTTTGCGTCGCGCGCTAACCTCCGGCAAACCCAATGCCGCCTATATCTATAGTTGGGACCACCCGTGCAAACACACCACCATTCCGCGCGGCGGGATGCGGGCCTATTTTACCTGGAACCGTGGTTTAAGCGAGGACTTGGCGGACTTGCAGGGCGTCGAGCCGCGCCTGATCCGCGAAGTCGGGGCGACCCAGCTTGCTCCGCTTAAACAATATTTGGAAACGCCCGCGGCCCGCCAGCGCCTGGTGCCGGGAGACTATGTTTATTACGGGTGTGGCACGGGCACGCCGGATCTGGTGCGGCAGGAGGTCGCCGTCATCTTGCAACTGGCGGTGGCCCTGCGCGAAGTCGCGCCGCAGACGGTCTTGCTCGTGCGTCCGTATCCGAATCTGCTGGATTGGAGTTGTTATGACGCACTGCGGCGCGAAAGCAACGTGCGGTTCGACTGGTTCCGGCAGGAGGGGCAGGGTCGCGAGTTGTCTGCGGCGCAGGTTTTCGAGAAATACAACAAGGTCGAGCACGCCCGCGCTTTCGTCCACCTGGGCACCACGCTGGGCTGGGAGGCCTGTTATTTTGACCGGCCGGTTTTGTTTCTGGCGATGGACGACTTCAGGGCGGGCTCGCCCGGCGCGGGGTTTGACCTCCGGCATTTCATTCACCAATACCACAACGACCGCTACATGATTCTCAACCGGTTTCCCAATGTTGTGCGTCGGGCGGAAGATTTGCCGGCTACTTTGCGCGATGCGCTCAACCAGCCGGCCGGGTTTCTCGCCTACAACCGGGCCGTGGCCGATGCGACCCCTTTGCGTTCCCTCTCGGACATTGCCGCAGGCATCCTCAAAGAGCTGGTGCCAACGCCGGCCACCTGAGCGCGATTCAGTGACCCATCCGATTGGGAAACAATTTTCAATCCACGCGGACAATCTTACCCAAACACACCCATGAGCAACCTTTCCCTGGTTCTCGGCATTCACACGGGACATGACGCCTCGGCCGCTTTGCTTAAAGACGGCCGGATCACGGCGGTTATCGCGGAGGAGCGACTGAGCCGTAAAAAACACCAGCGCGGGTTTCCGACGCTGGCCATTCGCGAGGTGCTCCGCATTGGCGGGGTTGAGCCGAAAGAGGTGGGAGTCATCGCCCTGCAAGGCAGGAACCCAGGCACGATGATGGAGGGACTTTCCGTGGCTTCGCCGGACGAGCCGCCGACACCGTCCCAGCCTTCGCTTCTGCGCCAGTTGCGCCGCAAGATGGGGAATGCCATGGGTTACAGCCTCAACTGGCCCCGACTCTTTCTAGAATCAGGATTGGTTCCACAAAAAATGTTTTATGTTGAACACCACCTCTGCCATGCAGCCGGCGCCTACTATACCAGTGGGTTTGACAAGGCATTGTGTGTCACGGTGGATGGCTTTGGCGACCAGCTTTCAGCCACCGTCGGATTGGGCGAGGGGGAGAACCTGTCTCGTTCCTACACGGTGTCGGATCGAAATTCCATCGGCAGCTTCTACCAGGCGATTACGGAAGCACTGGGATTTGAGCCGATCGAAGGCGAAAACAAAACCATGGGGCTGGCGTGTTATGGGGACCCGGACCGCTTCTATGATGAACTTAAACGCTGGATTTGGTGTGACGATGCGGGCCGGCTGCAAACCAAGGAACCCTGGCAGTACCGCCGCATCCAGTTGCACGGGGATACGGGGACGGGCATTGTGCAGGCCGACGAATTTCGCAAACTCGTCGGTGACGAGCAAAAACGCCGCGACCTGGCGGCCGCGTGCCAGCGGGTGGTCGAGGAAGTGTTGGCCAAATTTTTCCGCAAAGCCCGCGAAAATTGCGGCTCCAGTCTCCCAATCTGTGTGGCGGGCGGCGTGATGCTGAACGTCAAGTTCAACAAGCTGGTCCACGAACAACTGGGCGTGCGCGACTATTACGTCTTTCCGGACGCGGGTGACAGCGGGCTGGCTTTGGGGGCGGCGTTGTATGCCCAGCGTCTGCAAGCTGGCCGGGCCCGGGTTGGCCGGCTTCGGTCCGTATATTTGGGCAATGAGTTTGATGCGGCGACCATCGAGGCGGAACTGCGGCGCCATCAGGGAAAAATCGCCTTTAGCCGGCCGGCACGGTATTATGATGCGGTGGCCGACCTGCTTATCGGCGGGGTGGTCCTGGGTTGGTTCCAGGGGCGGATGGAGATGGGCCCGCGCGCGCTGGGCGCGCGCAGCGTGCTCGCCGATCCGCGCAACCAGGGCATGAAGGACAAAATCAACAAGTACTTGAAAAAGCGGGACTGGTTTGTCCCTTTCGCGCCGTCGGGTTTGGACGCAAAATGGGATACCTATCTGGAGGGCTACATCCCCGAATATTTTATGACCAAGGCATTTAATGTTCGGCCCGAATATCGGGCCAAGCTTCCGGCCATCACCCATGTGGACGGCACGGCACGGCCTCAAGGAGTGCTCGCGGACACAAACCCGGCCTATTATCAGTTGCTGGAAACCATGGAGCGGAAAATCGGGTTTCCCGTCGTGCTGAACACCTCCTTCAATCGCCATGGGTTGCCCATTGTCGGTTCGCCCAAAGACGCCGTCGAACACTTGCTGGAGGGGAACGTTGAAGGATTGGCCATTGGACCATTTCTGGCCGTCAAGGCGGAGGACGCGGCCAAACTGCCCGCGGAAACGCCCCTATAAGGGAAGGCCGGTTGGTCGGCGAAAATTCAACCGTCTCCGTTTCAATGAGCAACGATTTGATCAGAACGCGCATAGGCTTTTTGCCAGTGGCCGGCCCGGAAGACCCCGGCCAGTTGCTGCGGATGCGGGGCGTGGCGGCGGCGGGGGATTTTGAAGTGCGGTCGGGCGTGCGCAGCCGTTTTTTTGCCGGCACGCGCACATGCTTGCGTGACCAGCCCGGCATCCTCCACTTCGATTGGATTGACCGTTACCATGTGGGCCGCTCCCGCTGGGTCACTTTGGCAAAAATTGCCGCCTTCTTTCTGGATGTGCAAATCGTAAGGAGGATTTTTCGTTGTCCGATTGTCTGGACGCTGCATAACCTGCGGGCGCATGAGCCATCACCCGCGGCCCGCTGGACGCCGCGGATCCAGCGCTATTTTGCACGGAACGCGTCGCTAATCCGTGTGTTTTCGCCGGGTGCGGTGGCGAGGGCCTGTGCGACCCTCCGGGTTGAGCGAAGCAAGATCCGCGTGGTGCCGGAAGGCGATTTTTCAAAATATTATCCCAACACCGTGACGTCCGCGGAGGCGCGGACACGGTTGGGCCTGGCCGCGGACGATTTTGTTTTGTTGTGGCTGGGGAGCATCCGCCCCTACAAGGGCCTGCATGAGTTGATTGCCGCCTTCCGGGAGACGGCGCGGCCGCATTGGCGTCTGGTCATCGCGGGCAAACCTTTTATTCCGTCCTATGCCGCGGAAATCGCGGCCTTGGGCCAGTCGGATTCACGCATCCGGCTTCACCCGCATTTTATCCCGGAAAATGAACTGCAGGTGTTTTACAATGCCGCCGATGTGGTGGTGTTGCCATTCACCGAGGTGGAAAATTCCGGTTCGGTGTGCATGGCGATGAGTTTTCGCAAGGCGGTGGTGGCGCCCGACCTCGGGGTTATCGGCGAGCGGCTGCACCGGCAAAAAGAGTTGGTTTACGCTTCGGGCGGCCTGGTGGCGGCGCTGGCGAAGCTTGCCTCATTGCCCGCGGCCCGCCTCACGGCAATCGGCGAGGCGAATTTCGCGGAAATCACCAGTTATAAATGGGAAAACCTCGCCGCAGTTTTTCGTGAATTGGCCGCCACGCCGGCGGTTTCCCAATAAATTTCCCCTAATATGAATCCAACCGAAGCTGACCAAATCATCCATACGGACTGTGCGTATTACCGCGGGTCCGCCCCTTGTGTTTTTCACAAGCGTGACGGACGGCCTTGTCCTGGCTGCGCCGACTACGCTCCGCTGGGGCAAAAAATCCTCGTGGTGAAACTTGACGCGATGGGCGATGTTCTGCGTACCACGGCGATTCTGCCCGCCTTGCGCAAAAAATTCCCCGGCGCCCAAGTGACGTGGGTGACGCGCGAACGTTCGCGCCCGCTCCTGGAAGGCAACCCGCATTTGCACCGCGTGCTGGCCGTCGAGGGCAATTATCTTGAAGCATTGCAAACGGAGAATTTCGACCTGGGTATCGGCCTCGATGCCGATGCGCTCTCCGCGCAAATCATGTCGCTGGCGCGTTGTCACGAAAAACTCGGTTTCATCGCCGGGCGCTTTGGCGTGGGCGAGCCAGCCAGCCCGGAAGCGCGGACCTGGTGGCTCATGGGCGTGAATGACCGCCTCAAAAAGGCCAACCGCCGCACTTACCAGGAAATCATGTATGAAATCTGCCGTCTACCCGGTCCCGTGGCCCGGCCTGAATTGCCCGCGCGATTGTTGGATGAATCTTTGATCTCCCGGTACCGCACCACGCTCGGCCTGGCCCCGGGACGCAAAGTTATCGGTTTGAACACGGGCGGCGGGGGACGCTGGCAGTGCAAGAAGTGGACGGTGCCTGGTTTCGTTGAGCTTATCCGGCAGTTGCGCCGGCGGGGGCCGGAGGCGGTTCTGTTGCTCTACGGAGGCCCGGAGGAAGAACAATTCAATGCTGACATCATGAAGCAATGCGCGGGACAGGTGGTGGACTTGGGCTGTCGCAACCCCGTGGGCGATTTCGCCTCCTTGGTCAGCCTGGCGGATTTGTTTTTTACGCCGGACAGCCTGGGCTTTCACATCGCAGTGGCGTTGGGGAAACGCACGGTGGTGCTCGTCGGCCCGACTTCACCGTGGGAACTGGATGTTTATGGCCAAGGTCGTGTGCTCGTCGCGGACGAGGAATGTGCCGCGTGCTACCGGGGTCGCTGCGAACAGCGACCGACTTGCATGGAGAAACTCGACCCGGCCGTCGTCATCGAAGCCTTGATTCAAGAGCAAGCCATGGTGAAGTGATATGTCGCAATTGCGTTCCATCGGCGGGTTAACGTTCGTCAATGCTGTCGGGCTGGGCGTCACCGTCCTCGACAGCATCGTGACGGCGCAGTGCTTTGGCACGACGGCGCCGATGAGCAATTATTTTGCCGCAATCACGGTGCTGATGATTGTGCAAAAGATTTTCATGGTAGGGCAGTTTTCCGACGTGTTCCTGCCTCAATATGTCAAAATCAGGGAAACCGAGGGTTCGGAGAAGGCCGATCGCTGTTTTTCGGCTCTCTTCAACCATATCATGCTCGCGCTGATGTTCGCCGGGGTGGTTTTTGTGGTGACGGCCTCGTCTATGGCCAAATTGATTGCGCCCGGTTTTTCTCCCGAAGCGCAAGTCCAGGTTGCGTGGTTTTCGATTGGCTTGATACCCGGGGTGCTCCTGACAGTGGCCAACGGGCACCTGTACATTGTCGGCAATGCGCGCGGTTGGTATAGTCGGTTTGCCATTTATGGCGTGTTGGGCAACGCGCTGGGCTTGGTGGCGATGGTGGCGACGGCCAGGTGGGTGGGGGTGTGGGCGGTGGTCTTGTCGCAAAATGTAACGCAGGTGGTCATGCTGTGGGGCAGCTTGCGCTACCTTTCCCGCAACGGTTACCGGCATGCGTGGATTTTGCGCGAACCCGGGTTTAGCACATGGTCGGTGACTGCGCGCGTGGGAGTCACCGCCATTTATGTGCTGGCCACCCAGTGGTATGTTATCGGCTTCAATGCGGCCTTGACCTACCTGCCCAATGGCGCTCTGGCGGTTTACAAATACGCGGAGTTGCTCTATGTAAAATCGGGTTCCTTGTTCATGCGTCCCGTGAGTGTGGTGTTTTTCACGGACGCATCAGTGCTGGCCCACCGCGACCCTGGTCAACTGCGTGCGCGCATTTCCCATGCCCTCTATCATTACGCCCTGTTGTTTGCGGCGATGGTGGCGGTCTTGCTCCCGGCCATTCCCAATCTGCTGGGCGCCTTGTGGGGTGGCGCCAATTATAGCAAGGCCGATATTGTCCAGACGGTCTACTATGTATCCTGCTTGTATGGATTGCTGATTGTCGATTTTACCGGGCAGACCTATCGCCGGCTCAACATGGTGGTCGGCGATGTGCTTCCGCAGTACCTGGCGATGTCGGTGGCGCAGGTGCTGTCAGGCTTTGCGGCCCCCTGGATCGTGCACCACCTGCAGGTCAACGGTGTTCCGGTGGTGCTGGTTTTTAATGTGTCGGCCCTGTTTTTGTCCGCGATCTTCGTCCATGCCTGCCGCCCACAATGGCAATTGGCTTTTTTCCCGCGGCAAACCTGGAAACTCATTGTGGCGGCCGTGCTTTCGCTGTCCATGGCGTGGTTGATGCCATCCTGGCTGCCGTGGCTTCAATATGCGGGCGACATTTCCTTATCGGGGAAGATTCTCGAATTGATGAAATCAGCCCTGATGGGCGGTTTGGGTCTGAGCCTGTTGTTGGGGGCAGTTTTCTTGCTTAAGGTCGAGGAGGCCCACGCCGCCTGGCGCTGGGTAAGGGAATTTTTACAGCAAAAGTGGAACGGTTTGAAAGCCACGGGTTGATTCAATGAAAGCTCCGGCCATGGCCACCAGGCAGCGCGTCGTATTTGTAACAACCTTGTTCGGTCGTGGCGCCACGGGGCCGGATACCTATGTGCGTTACCTCTGGGAGGCTTTTGCCAACGACGAACAAATTGAATTTCACCTCGTGGCTCCGGAGTTTTCCGGGACGAACCCGCGTTGGCACCCGGCGGGCCGGGGCACCGGCTCGTTGGATTTATACCGGCGGCTCGGGCAAACCGCCTTGCGGGTGGCCGCCGAGCTGGGAGCACCGGGCGAACGCGTCATTTTGCATGTGAATAATTCCAACCTGCATGCATCCCTGCTTAATTACGCCGGCCCCTTGTGGGGCCAGGTGAATGATTACGAGAACGCGGATCTGTGGCGACGCGCGCTGGAGACCATTCGCCGGGCGGGCTGGCGGCGGTTTTTCGCCCTGGCGCGCCGCCGCCAGCTGGAGCGGCGTTTCCTCGCGCGGCAGGATTTGTCTTTGTGCAATTCCAATTTCACCCGCCAAAAAGTCCTGGCGGAATACCATCCGCCGCATCCCGGGCGCGTGATCACGGTGCACAAAGCGGTCGACGCAAGTTTTTTCGCCCGTCCAGCCGCGTTGGGGGAGGACCCTTTGGGCCGTCCCAGGGCTGCGCGCCGGTTGGTGTTTATGGGCAGTGACATCGTGCGCAAGGGGCTCGACACGCTCTTGCAAGCCGTCGGGCGTTTGCCGGAAAATTTCGACTGGCATCTGGCCATCATCGGCGCCTCTCCCGCCGAGGCCTCCGCGGCCTTCCCGAATTTTCCTTCTTTTCCTGAGTCGCGAATTCTATTTGCTGGAGCCATGGATAAGGAACAATTGCGCCGGGTCCTGTGGCACTCCCACGTATTTGTGTTGCCGTCGCGGGCCGAAGCCTTCGGAGTGGCGCTGCTTGAGGCGTTGGCGGCCGGCTTGCCGGTGGTCGCGTCGCAGGTCGGCGGCATTCCGGAAATTGTCTGCGACCCCGC
Organism: Verrucomicrobiota bacterium; assembly: GCA_013285985.1. GTDB lineage: Bacteria > Verrucomicrobiota > Verrucomicrobiia > Opitutales > JABDGR01 > JABDGR01. The sequence goes on along the minus strand of JABDGR010000023.1, from coordinate 2,443 downwards.
CGCGGGCCTGTTGGTTCCCCCCGGCGACCCAGTGGCGCTGGCCGAGGCGCTGGCCAAAATCCAGCCTTGGTCCGCGGGGCCGCCCCCTCCGGTCGGCAAAATTTTGGAGTCTTTTTCCACCCAAACCATGATTACACGCCTCCGCCAGCTTTACCTGTCAGCGGCCTGAACGACCGTGAACCTTCCCGTGCCTATGCTCTCCATTGTCGTCCCCACTTTTCGCGAAGCGGAAAACATCCTTCCGCTGGTGCAGCGGATTCGCGCCGCGCTTGAACCGGCAATTCCCTACGAAATCGTGTTTGTGGACGACAACAGCCGTGACGGCACGGATGAACGTGTCCGCGAACTTCAGCAGCAAGGGGTGCCCGTACGGCTGATTGTGCGCACGGATGAACGCGGTCTTAGCAGTGCGGTTTTACGGGGTTTTTGCGAGGCGCGCGGGGACGTGCTTTTATGCATGGATGCGGATATGAGCCATCCGGCTGAGGCCATTCCCGAAATGCTTCGCGCGCTGGAGACGCAACAGGCCGATCTGGTGGTGGGCAGCCGCTATGTGGCGGGAGGCGGCGTGGAAAAAGGCTGGGGGCTGTACCGCTGGCTGAACAGCCTGGTGGCGCTCTGGCTGGCCCGGCCCTTGACCAGTGTGCGGGACGGCGGCGCGGGCTTCTATCTGCTGCCCCGCCGGATTTTTGAACAGAGGAAGGATTTCAACCCCATCGGCTACAAGATGCTGCTCGAGGTGCTGGTCAAATGTCCTTGTCGGAAAGTGGCCGAAATCCCGATTCAGTTTGCCGACCGCAAGTTTGGGGAAAGCAAACTGAATTTCCGGGAGCAGTTGCTGTACCTCTTGCATCTCAAAAGGCTCTACGACTACAAATTTGGCCGGGTCTCGCGCTTTGTCCAGTTTTGCGCGATTGGCGCCTCGGGCGTGGTGGTTAACTTGCTCGTCTTTGCCGGTCTTGAAAAAATGGGTCTGTCGCAAAAACTTGCCTATGCCCTGGCCATTTGGATTGCGATGACCTGGAATTATGTGCCGAACCGTTTCTTGACTTTCGACCTGACGGCCCAGCATCCAATTTTGCCGCAATATTTGCGCTTCGTTCTGACCTGCCTGGTCGGCGCGGTAGTCAATTGGTCGGTTACGGTCAGCCTGGCCAGGGAATCTTCCTGGCTGGGCGGGCACGTCTATTGGGCGGCCTTGGTTGGAATTGTCTGCGGAACAATTTTCAATTTCTTGATTTCGCATGCTTGGGCTTTTCGGGCCGTGACCAAGGCCAAGTAGGGCGCCGGGGGGAATTTCTTGACTCTCCCTGGGGTTTTTCGTAAGTTTACAATGTCGTCTTTCGCGGTTTGTTAACGGATTTAATCTCCAGCGCGCTTCTCCGATGCACCCCCGGCCCATGCCGTTGCCCTCACCCGCGGGCGGCCTTTCCCAATTGGGTAAAAACGACCGGTGGATTCTGAGTTATTTTACCTTTGCCGCCTTTGTCTATGCTGGAAGTTACATAGTCAACTTCATGAAGCGTTCGGATGCCGGAGAGCTATACGGCAGCGCTTTACTCGTATTCATGGTTATGCTTAAGGCGTTGTTGGTTCCGGGGTCACGCAGTCCCGGCGGTCGTGGCACGGTGTTGCTGTCGCTGTTTATTCTGCTGGCGATGTTCAACATCGTGATATCCTGGGACCGGACGCAGACCGCTCCCCGCTGGTTGCTTTGGCTAACAATCGTTTTATCGTTTTCCCGAGTTACTGGAGCAACCGAAGGCGCCTGGATGCCAGCCCTGATGCGCCGGCTGCCTTACCTCTTTGTTTTGCTCTACCTCTCGATCATAACCAGTTTCCAATTCCAATTTAGTGATGAATCGCTGGCGGCTGCGCGCCACTTGTCCGGTCTGTACGGGAATCTTATTGTAGCCACCGGTTTGTTTGCTGCGACGGCCCGGCAGCGCACCCTGCTGGTTATTTTCGGCTTGGTGGGCATCTATTATTCGGGTGCGGGTGGTGCTTTGTTTACGATCCCGATTATGTTCATCCCTTACATCCTTTACAGCACGCCCAGCGCGCCCGTCAAAGCCCTGGCCGTGATCGCCATGCTCTTGTTTGGCGGTGCTTTTTTCTTTGAATCCCAGTTATTTTCCTCTTTTTTGAACATCAAGATCGATCAACAGACTGGCATGGGGTTTGCCTACAACGGCCTTGACCGGCTAAATCAATCCGGGCAAGTCCGGATCGCCCTGATCAGATACGGTTTGGATTTGGTCAGGGCCAATCCCTTTGGCACCGGACTGGGCCCGACGTATGCCGCGGACGTCAGCAATATTTTTCTGGTAAGCCACGTTCATAATGGCAGCATTAGTGTGCTGATTGAATTAGGGGTGGGGGGATTTGCGCTCGTGGTCAGCCTGCTGTTTTGGATCTTCTGGTCAATTGTTCAGAGCCCGCT
>JABDGR010000022.1 GCA_013285985.1 Verrucomicrobiota bacterium | reverse complement strand
GGGAATACGCGCCCGTCAGGTCCCCGGCTAGCTTTTCATAAGGCGGCGGGCTGGCCCAGGGATTTTCGGCGAGCAGGGCCAACAGTTTCTCCGCTTGTGGGCGCAAATGGGACGAAGCCAGTTTGCGGGCGTCCTTCTGCGCCTGCTTCGTGTAAACCACCTGCCAGCCCGCCTTCACCAGCTGGGATTTTTGGAAGTTTGGGACAGCGGCGTCGCCAAACCCTTGCGGATGGACGCCCTCATCCCCGGAATCGAAAGGAGATAAAGCGTTTCCTGGATGCTCCGCCAATCCCCCTCGGAAACCAGGACGGCGTTCGCGCGTTTCCCGGTGATTTGAATCGGCTCATGCGCCGCCGCTGCCTCGTCCAATAATTGATAGAGCTGGGCGCGGGCCTTCGTTGCGGTAATCGAGGTCATCCTCCAAGCGTACGCAATAGCGGACGGTTGTCAACTACTGATAGGAAATTGCTTTTTGAGGGTTGATTGGGTTTGGGGGAGGGGGTTAACCACCGGATCGCTCGATTAATTACAAAACTTAAAACCTGACCCCTTTTTGGCCCGTAGTTGTACTGCCCGCCAGCATCCGGTCCCGCAAGTCGTAGGCATGTAACGGCAAAGCCGCCCAAAGCAAGGCTGTCAGGGCGAGCAGCAGGCGCATGGGGCTATTTTTTGAATGCGTCTAAAACTTGCTGCGCCAAAGCACGAATTTCATCCCAACGAGGATCGGCCAGGATAAATGCATCAGACGATTTTGCGGCAAATATTTTATCAGAATATTCGTTCAAAACGTCACGAAACTCTTTCAATTTAGTATACTGAAGCTCAGTAAGCCCACTTTCTTTTGGACTGCGCGCAAGGAGTCCGTCTGCGTCATAGTCGTCAAAAAAGTTACACACAGTGTCACCAAAAGTTGACACTTCAGGACCTTCACCGCGCAGCCAAACACGCTTCTGATATTCAAGGTCTTGAATATTATCAACAACCCCAAGTACACCATCGATCCATACGGGAAATGTCATCATATTATTCCTTTGGCTTAAATTTAAATTGATCACTTGGCTGATGAGGGGCCAAAAAAGGGTCAGGTTTTAACTTTTATAGTCGCCGCTATTTTCACTTCGGCGCCGGCGCATTGGGGTCGGGGAGGGCCTGCACTGTCGCGCGCAGATGTTGTAGGGTCCCAATCATCCGCACGCCGAGGTTGCGCGAATCCTTCTCCACAATCCGCCCGCGGACCACGAGCCAGATCCACCCGTTGTCGCGCCGGAATTTGAAACGCGTGGCGAAAAGCTCGGCCTGATGATGCATGTGCTGAAGCATGTCGTGCTGGAACGTGGGCCGGTCTTCCGGGTGGATGCCGTTTTGCCATTCCTGGACGGAGATGCCTTCGGGCCGGGATACCAGGCTGGTCAGCTTGCCGAAAATCTCATCGAAATGAATCAGGCCGGCGGGGATGTTCCATTCCCAGACGCCGACTTCGGCCGCGGTGAGCGCGGCGCGGATGCGTTGCAGGTTTTCACGCGTTTCCCCCAGGCTGGCGCGGCCGGTGGAAATATCGTCCGCCACGACCATCAGTAAACGTTCCCCGCGTTGTTCAAAATAGGCGGCCTGCTTGGTCAGTAAGAGTTCGCGCTGGCGGCCCTCAAAGTCGGTGCTCTCGGCTTCTTCGCGCAAGGTTTCACCGAGGTTTTGCAGCAAGGTCAGCTCGCGCCCGCGCCAGAAGGCGTCCATCGAGCGCTGGTGCTGCCACTGGTCTTCCTCGCTGCCCCCGGCCTTGCCGAAGAATTGGAACCAGCGCCGGTTGACGACCAGCGGCCGGTCAGAAATGTCCTTCAGTAAAACGCCAATGGGCAGTTCATCGAGCAACTGGCGCAGGAAACGCGCTTTCTGGCGCTGCTGGAGCAACTCGAGCCGGCGCTCGTCCGTGAACGCGGCCAGCAGCAGCGCCACCAGCCCGTGAAAGGCCAGGAACGCCCAGGCGGGCAGCAGGATGGATATTTCCCCATTGCTCGCGAACGGGCCCAGGCCCTCATTCGCGCACAAGGCGGTGATAATACCCACCAGCAGGTTCGCCAGCGCCGCGCCCGCGGTGCCAAAGCGCCAGGCCGTCCAAAAAACACACGGCAGCGCCGCATAGGCCAGCGGGTAGCGCATCTGGTCCCCACTGGTGAGGTTTTGGAACATCACCAGCAGGCTGCCCACGAGCAGGATGTTCACCAGCAGCCATTCGCGCACGCGCGCCGGATTCCAACGGTGGAAATAATCCGCGCTCAATGAAAACAAAAACGGCGCCATCATCAGCACGCCCGTCCAGCCCGCCAGCCATTGAGCGAAGAGCGTCTTGAACATTCCGCCAAAATCGCCGCCCGAAAGCACCCGTGGCGCCAGGGCCAGGCCCAGGGCCGTGATAATCGCCGCTACCGGCCCGCCAAGCACCGAAAGGGTCAGCACATCCGCCGCGCTGCGCAAGCGGGCGTTAAACCCGCTCACGGCCAGCAAAGCGCGCCCCGCTGCAGCTCCGCCGACGAGTCCAAAACCATACAGGGGCGCGGCCACCCAGCCGAAGTGGCGCAAGGCCCCGCTGGCCACCCCGGCCACGAACACCACCGGCCAGGTCTTCCAGCCATTTTGCCACATCACGGTCAACGCCGCCGCCAGCCCAAGGTTGAGCAGCGGAAAATGTTCGTGCTCGGGGACGGTGCCCTGGGCCCCGGCCTGGTCCAAAATCAGCACGAGCAAAAACGACGTGAGGATCCAAAGGTAGGGAATCGTCCCGGCGGTTAAAACCGCCGGCGGTCTGTCGCCCGTTGGCTTGAGGGTGTCGGCCATGAGTTATGAGTACCCCTAAAATCGCCCAAGTCCGCCCGCTTGCCGACACAAAAATTCACCCGCGACGAATCGCCCCGCCACCCAGCCGGCTGGTTACGTAGCGCTGGAGCTGGGTTAATTGTTGGGGTGAACGGTTGCGGAGGATTTCCTCGATGCGCGCCAAAAAGTCCTTCGGGCGGTAATTGGCCGTCTCCAGCAGGAACAGGATGACCGCTTCGCGGTGGATTTGGTAGGTGCGCCGCCGTTCCCGTCCTTTGCGGGCCCGGGCATTGTTCTGGTGGCCGAGTATCTTCTGGTTGTCAAAGGCATCACGCACAAATTGGTCCGTGCGCCCGATGACGGAGGCCACCTCCTTGGGCGAAAACCACTGCTGGCCGGGCGGCAGCATGAACTCGAAGTGTTCCGGGCTGTCTTGGTAGGCGAGGTGCATGGCGGAGCGGGGTGGGCAGCCCCGCGGCCGGTGTCGGGCGGGGATGAGGGTTGAGGGAGCGTTAAAATATATTTGTATAAATAGGTATTTTATACTAACATGTAATTTTTCCACAGGTCAATAGAAAAATTCCATGCATTCCACTGCCACTTCCTCCTCCGCCTTTGCGCGGCGCTTCCGTTTACTCATGAGTTACCACGATTTTACGCTGCGCGACATTGCCGACGCCACGGGCAACGCCATTTCCACGGTCGGTTGCTGGAAAAACGGCCGAATGCCATCCGAAGTCCAAATGCTGCAAAAGCTGGCGGACGTTTTCCAGGTCAGCGTGGAGTATTTGGTGGAAGGGCGCGATTCCGTCCAAACGGGATCGCCACGCCAGAGGGAGGCTGATGACGCGGCCGGGCGCATCCTCGATGATCTGGCCATTCTGCAGAGTGCGCTGGAAAGTGAAAGCCGGCGCCGGGAGGCGCCCGCGCCCGCGGTCAAAGAACGCAAAAGGTGCGGGCACTCGCAAGCCTAGCAGATTTTTCCGTTCCCGAATAGTGCTCCGTTGGCTGCGTTGGCTAGGATTGATGCGTTGGCTAGGTTGGCTGCGTTGGTTGCGTTGGGAACGCACCGTTTCCCACTAAACGGATTCAACGCGCGGGCAGCAGGCCTTCTTTTTGCAGCCGGGCAAAAAGCGCCAGCGCCGAGGACGCCCGGTTCATGATGTACAAATGCAGCCCGGGGACTTTTTTTTGCACCAGCTCACGGATTTGGGCGTCCGCCCATTCGACCCCCACGGCTTCCGCCGCGGCATCCTGGCCGGCCAGCGTGGAAAGTTTGATTACCAGTTTGGCCGGGTAGCTGGCTTTGCAAAACGTCGTGAATCGCTCCACCTGGGCGTGGGAAAGCGCCGGCATGATGCCGGGCACAATCGGCACGGTGATGCCCGCCGTGCGGCAACGCTGGACAAATTTGAAATACGCGGCGTTGTCAAAAAAGAGCTGGGTGGTGATGAAGTCCGCCCCGGCGTCCACCTTGGCTTTTAAATGGCGCAAGTCATCCTCCGACGACGGAGCCTCTGGGTGCGTTTCCGGATAACCCCCGACTCCAAGGCAAAAACCGGGATAATACTGGCGGATGAACGCGACCAGTTCGTTCGCATAACGCAGGCCGTCCGGGTGCGGCTTAAATTCCGTTTCGCCCTTGGGCGGGTCCCCGCGCAACACCATCAAATTGCGGAAGCCGGCGTCGCGCAGCCGGTCCAGTACGGCGCGGAGTTCCGCGCGCGAATGGCCGACACAGGTTAGATGCGGCATGACCTCGAAGCCAAAGCGGTCGCGTAGAATCAATCCGTATTCGAGGGTGCGCTCGCGCGTTGAGCCGCCGGCGCCATAGGTGATGGAAACGAAATCAGGCTTGTACGGCGCGAGTTTGGCGGCGGTGTCCAGGATTTGCCGCGCGCCTTCGGGAGTCTTGGGTGGGAAAAATTCAATCGAAACCAGCGGGCGGCCCGCACCAAGCATGGCCGTTATCGGCTGACCGATGGGGGAGGCAGGCATACGCATCAAAATATACGGATACGTTGATGCGTGTAAAGTAAATTACCTCGGCGTCAAGCGATGACACCCGGACCAGCCCGGGCTGGGTTCACGTTAAAAGGGCAGGTTAGTGCAGGCCTGGCAACCGAAAAGGCGGGGCCCATTTGCGAACCCGCCAGTCAGACTTTGGAAAGCGGACGGAAACGAGTTTGCTCGAGATTGGAGAACAACGATACGGCAAAATGCTGATCCAGGCTGCGGAGGCGGCGGTTGGCTTCGCGGGTGAGATTCACGAGCATGGCAGCGTAAATGCGCGGATCAAGTTTGGGCAGGTCGGCATGCTCGAGGGTGAAGATGACGGAGTCGGTGTTGGCCACGACCGAAGCGGTGCAAGGTTGCCGATCCACGAGCGCCATTTCTCCGAAAGTATTGCCTTCACGCAGTGCGGCGATTTTTTCTTCACCTTCACCTTCCCGGGTCACCACTTGCCGGAGAATGTCCACCCCGCCACGGTAAATGACATGAAGTGCATCACTCCATTCGCCTGCGGTCACGATGCGGCCGCCCCGCGGCCATTTTTCCAGACGCAAACACGCAATCAACTCCTCGAGTTGACTGTCGGAAAGGCCGGCGAACAAACCGCAGGATTTCAGGGCGGCGGGGTGAATTTCAATTTTGTCTGAGCCAAGCATGGTCTTTCACGCCTGAATGAGCAGGGGGGAGCAGACTCTGACTCTATCACGATGACCAAGCGCTTGTCTTTAGGGGCAAATTCTAAAAACGATTAGGATACTTGCCTAATCTAACGTAGCATGACTGAACCGGTGCCCGGCGACATTTTCCAAGCGGACATCAAATGCGCCGTTCACTTTCGACCCAGCGCACTGCTTCACGTATGAGCCCGGTCGCATTTTCGATGCCGAGCTTTTCCTTGATGTGTTCGCAATGGGCCTGAACCGTCTTGAGGCTGATGTGCAATTCCTGTGCGATCCGGCGATTCTCATGGCCCTGCCCAATCAGGCGAAAAACTTCCAGTTCCCGGTCGCCCAGTTGTTCAATGGAGGATGCCCCCTGTTCCATTTTCCGGCCGACATATTTTTGCGCGATGAAGTTCGTGAACGACTCGCTGACGTAGAGCTGGCCGCGCAAAACCTGGCGGATGCCTTCGATGACTTTGCCGGTCGATTCCCGTTTCATGACGTAGCCGAGCGCGCCTGCCCGCAGGGCCCGTTCGGCGTAATAAGCCTCGTCGTGCATGGACAGCACCAGCACGCGGGGCGTGGGCGTCAGTGTCTGCAGTTGCTTGATTAATTCTAGGCCGGATTCGTGGCGCAGCGCCAGGTCGACGACCACGACTTCCGGTTGCAAACGCGTAATCTCCGCCAGCGATTCATTGATGGTGGAGCCTTGCCCGCAAACGCACAGGTCCTTTTGCTGTTCGATGAAGTTGGTCAGCCACTCGCGGGCAAACGCATGGTCGTCGACCACAAAGACCCGGGTTCGCGCCTCGGGGGTCGGCGGTGTTTTTAAAGTTGCGAGGGATGGGCTGGTCATGGCGGGGAAACAGTGGGGGGATACCGGCACAAAACCAGCGTGCCACCTTCCGGCGGAGTTTCAATGGTGAAAACAGCGCCGATGATGGCCGCACGGTGGGCCATGATGCGCAAGCCCAGCCCCGGGCCCCGCCCGTTGGGCATGGGCAAACCGATGCCGTCGTCGGAAATGCTTAAAATCAGCCCAGTTGCCTCCGCCGCCAAGGTGATTTCAATGGTGTGGGCGCGCGCATGGCGGGCCGCGTTTCGCACGGCTTCCTGCGCAATGCGATAGAGGTGAGTGGCCACGCCATTTTCCGAAAGCTGGATTTCGCCATGATTGCGAAATACACAGGCGAGGTGGTGCTGCTCCTCGGTGGCGCTGGCCAGTTCCGCCAACTCGCTGGCCAGGTTTTGCCGTTCGATTTCCGCCAGCAAAAGCCCTTTGGCCAGACCCCGCGTCTGCTCAATCGCCTGTTCGACGAATTCGACCAGCTTGTGGGCATCCACCGCTTCTCCCGCTGCCCGGGAGTCCAGTTTGTCCGCGAGAATTTTTCCGGCGAGGGCCGTGCCGGTCAGGTATTGCCCCAGTCCGTCATGCAAGTCATGCCCGATGTTGCAGCGTTCCCGTTCGCTGATTTCGAGGACCACTTTTTCCAGCCGCTCGCGCTCGGCAATTTCCTGGGTGAGCGCTTCGGTTCGCTTCTGCACGCGTTCCTCCAGTTCATCGTGCATTTCCTGCAGCTTGGCGTTTTTCGAGATGAGTGTCGCCAGCAGCCAGATCACCACAAGGTAGGTGGCCAGCACAATCAGCGCATTCCACCAGGGCACCAACGGATCATGGTAGTGCGCCCCGGTGGCCAGGTCGGTGCACAATGATATGGCCATGCTGGCGACGGCGGCCACCACGCCGGCCATCCAGCCCATCGCCAGCACGGCGATGGCCACCGGCAACAAATAAAAGACCATGACCGAGACCTCGTAACCCGTGATGTAATCCAGCGAGCCAATGACCAGCAGCATGGCCACGACCACGACTGACCAATAAATCCGCGAAGGTCGTCGCTGGGGAGTTGCCGGAATGGCGCTCAACCAGCTCCGGGTCTGGCTGAGCATCTTTCCTAACATGCTTGGGGAATGCTTGGGCATGTTGTACGCGGAAGCCTTTTCACTGATGGGAAACGACCATCCTGGCGAGCCAGGAAAAGCCACGGGGCAGGCCGGCTGATGAAAATTTTGAAAAAATGGTCGGGGTGGTGGGATTCGAACCCACGGCCTCTACGTCCCGAACGTAGCGCTCTACCAGGCTAAGCTACACCCCGCTGGCTGCCGTATCCCGGACCGAGCCGGAAATATCGGCGCAAAGTATCTTCATACTCCATCCCGCCTGCGGGGGACAAGCGCAAAAGCGCGCAAAATTTTCCCGCTCCCTCAGCGCAGCAGCGCGGTAGCGCACCATAACACCGGGGCGTTGCCGTGCAGGACGTCCGAGCTGTGGAGCTGGTCGGGGGTATTGTCCTTGGTGCGGTTGAGGTAATACTGCACGCCGTCCCCCTGGGCCGCGGTCCATTTGTTGGTGCCCACGCAGACGTTGGAGATATTTCCTTCCTGGTCGATCAGCTTGACCAGGCCGAGCCAGGCCTTGCGCGCGGCGGGGCCGTAGGTCGTGGCATCGAGCCAGCCGTTCTTGACGCCGGTGATGAAGGCAAAGGTAAACATCGCGGAGCCGGAACTTTCGCTCCAGTTCGCCGGGTCGGTATTGTCGATGAGCTGCTTCCAGAGGCCGTCTTCACCCTGGTATTTCAGCAGGCCGGCCATCATTTTTTTGTAACCGTCGAAAATTTTGGCGTATTGGGGATGGTTGGGGGGCAGGTCCCGCAACAGTTCCGTGATGCCAGCGGCCACCCAGCCGTCGCCGCGGCTCCAATAAAAATTCGCGCCGTCTCCGTGGTAAAACAGGCCGGTGGGCTGCTGTAGGCGGTCGAGGTAGGTGGAAAAGGTCAGGGCCGTGCGGTCGAGATATTTTTTATCCTTCGTTGCACGGTAAGCCTGCAGCTCGACCAGAGGCAGCATATACAGGTCGTCCACCCAGTAACGGCTGTCCCCGGAAAGTCCGCCGTCCTTGGGGTTGGCCCATTGGTTGTCAGCGAAACTTTGCCCCAGGTCCAGGTAGCCCTTCGCCTTGGTGAGCATATAGATTTCCAACGGCACGGCGCCGAACACGTGCATGTCCACGCTGGCGGCGTTGGAAATATGCGCCGCGCCTTCCGGTGTGGAGAATTTTCCGAATTTGTTGATGAGCTTGTCCCGCAACGCATTGTCTTTGGCCGCCTCGGCATAGGTGAATGCGCCGTACCAGCAGACCACTTCAGGATAAATGACCGGCGACGGCGGGTTGGCCGACGCAAAACGCCCGGATTCAAAACGGAACTGCCGGCCGGCAAAATTTTCCGCGACCAGCTTGCCGACGGCTTTGGGGTCGGTTCCTTCCGGCCAGTTGGAGAAATATTTGGCGACAACCTCCGGGGTGGGTGGTGCCACGGCCATTTTGGCCGGCGCTTCCTTCGCCATGGCGGGGGTGGATTGTGCGCTGTCAGGCGCAGGTTGGGCGCAAATCCACGGAGCGAGGCCGGCCAGAAGTGCGGCGATAAAACATGATTTGGCAGCAGCAAGGCGGGGGGCATTCATAGGGGGTGGGGAATCTCACGCTTTTGATCCGCCTCGGTCAAGGGAAATGCAAAAGAGCGGCCGGCGTTTGCTTGCGCGCAGTCTTGATCAAACGAGGTTTGTCCTTCATGATTGCCTTTTCCCGCTTTCTGCCCGGTCGATTTCCCCATGAATATCCTGTATGTTGTCCGCCAGCGCCAGCGCGCACTCCTCGGGGTTTTTATCGCAATAGCCGCGGCTTATTTGCTTTACGCGTTGTTTTTTACGCGCGAATACACGGCCTACGCCCAGGTTTCGGACTACAATTCCCGTTCCAACGTTAATGCGCTCCGGATTGGCCCGAATTCTCCCTACCTGGCCCCGCTTCGCTCGGATGCCCTGATCAAAAAAATTGCGGCGGATTTAAGCGATGCGGATCGGCGCCGCCTCGCCGCTCCTTTTGACCATTGGCTGCATTGGGGGCCGGGAATCGGCCCCGTCGAAATCCTGCTCGAAGGCCGCCGGTTGACGGCTGCTGACGGCATGGTGGATGTGGGGTTTCAACATCCTGACCCGGCCGTCGCCGCGCTGATCGCCAACGCGCTGGCCAGCGAGTTCGTTCGCGAAAGCAATGCCAGCAAAGACGAGCGCATGCACCAGAGCCTGGCGGATCTGGACGCAAAAATCAAAACCCAGCGCGATAAGACCGACAACCTGCGGGCGCAAATGAAGGACCTCAGCAACCAATTCGGCGGGATGAATTTTGACTCGGGGGCCGACAGCGTTTATCTTGAAACCATCGCGGATTTGAACAAACAGGTCGTCCAATACAAAGGCGCGATGGACACCTTGGATCTGCACCGGCAACAGGTGCTCGACCAGATGGGCGCCCAGAAAGCCGTCTGGGATCTCGAGTTTATCCGCAGCCAGTCCAATATCGCCCAATTATACGCGACCGCTCAAAACGAAACCAACCATGTTCAGGAGCTGCGCTCCGAAAATTATCAGGAGGAGGCCCCGGCGATGACGGATGCCAAAGCGCGCCTCGATGTCGCCATGAAGGAGCTTAACGCCGCCACCGATGCCGCCGTGCACGAACTGGTCGCCAATTTACAAGCGGCCCAAAGCAATTTTAACCAGGCCGCCAAGCGGCTGGATGACATGCAGCGCAAAAACCAGGAGCTGTCCGGCGCGCGTTCCGTTTATGACAGCTTGCGCAAGGATCTCAACACCAGCAACGACGTGCTTTCCAAAATGGAAGTGGCGGTTTCTGACGCCGAAACAAACTTCAACCTCACCGACCCTAATTACGCGGTGCTGGCCCCGGCCGAATCACCGTCCACTGCCGATGCCAGACCTTGGGCCAATATCGGGCTCACCGGGTTCGGGTTGGGGGTGGGTGGCAGCCTGCTGGCGCTGGTCGCTTTTGCCCTGTTTCGGCCGCCTCCGAAACTGGAACGCGAGGAATTTGAGCGCCGCCGCCGCCGTCATCGGCATTTCCGTTCCTCGCGGCATCGCTCCGGCTCCGAGTCCTCCCAAAGCTCCTCTTCACGTCGTCACGACTAATTTTAGCCTGAACGCGAGCAAAACAGGCCGATTTAGCCCATTGCTGACATGAGTGACCATCAACCCAGGACTTCCCACGCGGCACTGCTGAAATGGGTCGGCAAAATGACGGAGATGTGCCGGCCCGATGCAGTCCGGTGGTGTGACGGTTCTGCGACGGAAGCGGAGGAATTGTTCGCCGGGATGGTTAAAAGTGGCATGGCCATCAAGCTTAACCCCGCCAAGCGGCCCAATTGCTATCTCTTCCGTTCGGACCCACGCGATGTCGCCCGGGTGGAAAAGCGGACCTTTATCTGCTCGGTCAGCAAGGACGATGCCGGCCCGACAAATAACTGGGAGGAGCCGCGCGCCATGCGGCACAAACTTACGGACATGTTCACCGGCTGCATGGCCGGCCGCACGATGTACGTCATTCCGTTTTCGATGGGCCCGGTCGGCTCGCCCCTGGCGCATATCGGTGTGCAGGTCACGGATTCGCCTTACGTCGTCGTCAATATGCGCATCATGGCGCGCGTCGGCCAGGCCGTGCTGGATGTGCTGGGCGAAGACGGTTTTTTTGTGCCCTGCGTGCATTCGGTCGGCCAGCCACTTGCACCCGGCCAAAAAGATTCCCCCTGGCCCTGCAATCCGGACAACACCTACATTGTGCATTTCCCGGAGGAGCGCAGTATTGTTTCCTACGGCTCCGGCTACGGCGGCAACGCGTTGCTGGGCAAAAAGTGCCTCGCGCTGCGCATCGCCTCCTGCATGGCGCGCGACCATGGCTGGCTCGCCGAGCATATGCTTATCCTCGGCGTCGAAAACCCCGAAGGCGAAAAAACTTACGTCGCCGCGGCTTTCCCCAGCGCGTGCGGCAAAACGAATTTCGCCATGATTATCCCGCCCAAGGAAATGAAGGGCTGGAAGGTCACCACCGTGGGCGACGATATCGGCTGGATCAAGCCCGGTGCGGACGGCCGGCTTTACGGCATCAACCCCGAGAACGGGTTTTTCGGCGTGGCCCCCAGCACTTCCGCGGAAACCAACCCCAACGCCCTCGCTTCGTGCGCGAAGGACACGATTTTCACCAACGTCGCCTTGACCGACGACGGCGATGTGTGGTGGGAGGGCCTGACGCCGCAGCCTCCCGCGCACCTGATTGATTGGACGGGCCAGGATTGGACGCCCGGCTGCGGGCGGGTTTCCTCCCACCCCAATTCACGCTTCACCGCGCCCATTGCGAATTGCCCCTGCCTCGACTCGGCCGTCAATGACCTCGATGGCGTGCCCATCAAGGCATTCGTCTTTGGCGGTCGCCGCATGAGCGATGTGCCTCTGGTTTACCAGGCCTTCACCTGGAGCCACGGTGTCTATCTTGGCGCCACCATGGGTTCCGAGCAGACGGCCGCCGCCGAGGGCAGCATCGGCACCCTGCGCCGCGACCCGATGGCCATGCTCCCGTTTTGCGGCTATCACATGGCCGACTATTTCCGCCACTGGCTCAAAGTCGGCAAGCACCTCGAGGAGGCCCCGCGCATTTTCCACGTCAACTGGTTTCGCAAAGATGCTTCGGGAAAGTACATGTGGCCGGGCTACGGCCAGAACATGCGCGTCCTGCGCTGGATTGTCGAACGCGCCAACGGCCGCGCCTTCGCCAAGGAAAGCCCCCTCGGCTGGCTCCCGCGTTACCAGGATATCGACTGGCGCGGCCTCGATTATTCCCGGGAAAAGTGGAACGAACTCATGTCGTTCGACCGCACCCGCACCGCCCACCAGACCCTCGCCCATGAGGAGCTTTTCATTTCCCTCTTCGACCACCTGCCCAAGGAAATGATCTTCGAGCGCGAACTGCTGCTCTCGCGGTTGTGAAGGCGGTCGGGTGGGGCAATTTTTGGTTAGCATCCGGCGGGAAAGCTGTGCATCCTCGGCGGCAGTAAATTTCGTTTATGCCGCTTTCCATTCTCCTCAACGGTTACCAAGGCCGCATGGGCCAGGCCATCGCCGCCGCCGCACCCGGCGCGGGCGTGGTCATCGCGCGCCGTTTGGACGCGGGCGATGCGCTCAACGCCCCCGCCTTTGCCGGCGTGAAAGCCGCGGTGGACTTCAGTTCCCATGAGGCCACCGCGCCCTTTGTCCGGCTTGCGGCGGAGAACAAAGTTCCGGTCGTCATCGGCACCACCGGCCACACGGCCGCTGAACGCAAAGAAATCACCGCGTTCGCGAAAAAAATCCCCATCGTCTGGGCCGGCAATTATTCCGTCGGCGTTACGCTCCTCAACTTCCTTGCTCAGCGAGCCGCCACCGTCCTCAACTCCGGCTACAACGTCGAAATCGTCGAGATGCACCATCGCGACAAAAAGGACGCTCCCAGCGGCACCGCCGAAAAACTCATCGAAATCGTCCGCGAAGCCCGCAAGCTCGCGGCCGGCTCGGTCGTCCATGGCCGCCACGGCCTGGTCGGCGCGCGTCCGGTTGACCAGATTGGCGTCCACGCCCTACGCGGTGGCGACGTCGTCGGCGACCACACGGTCATTTTCGCCGGCAACGGCGAGCGCCTCGAACTCACCCACAAGGCTTCCTCGCGGGCCATCTTCGCCTCCGGCGCGCTCCTCGCGGCCCAATGGGTCGTGCTGCAGAAGCCCGGCCTCTATGGCATGGATGATGTGTTGGGCCTGAAAAGCTAAATAAACTCCTTTAAATGATTGTTTCGCTTGAAGGCGTGCTCGTGGAATGTTCCCCGCTCCGGGCGGTGGTGGAGTCTCACGGCATCGGTTACGAAGTCTGCATCCCGCTCACCACCGCCGAGAAACTCCCCGCCGTCGGCCAGCGCGTCAAGTTGCACACCCTTGCCGTTTATCGCGAGGACTCGCAGCAGCTCTTCGGCTTTGCCACGCGCGAGGACCGCGACTTCTTCCAGCTCCTCGTCGAGAAAGTCTCCGGCATCGGCCCCAAGACCGCGCTGAATCTGCTCAGCCGCCTTTCCGCCGATACGCTCAAATCCGCCATC
Source organism: Verrucomicrobiota bacterium (assembly GCA_013285985.1). Taxonomy (GTDB): domain Bacteria; phylum Verrucomicrobiota; class Verrucomicrobiia; order Opitutales; family JABDGR01; genus JABDGR01. Next base: position 6,630 of record JABDGR010000022.1, on the reverse strand, counting down.
GCGCAGGCGAATGTCGAGCTGCTCTCCAAATGCCCCGGCATCGGCAAAAAAACCGCCGAACGCCTCGTCATCGAACTCCGCGATAAAGTTTTACCCTCAGCCACTGGCGGCTTGTCCCCCGAAGCCTTGGCGAAGGGGGAGATGAAGGAAGGCTCTGCCTTCACCGACGCCGTCGGCGCGCTCATCGCTCTCGGCTATAAAGCCCCCGACGCCGACAAGGCCGCCCGCCGTGCCCAATCTGTTCTCGGCGCTAAAGCCACTTCTGAAGCGCTGGTTAAAAAGGCTTTGGCGCAGGCGTAAATGTGATTCGCTAAACCACCGTCCCGCTCGGCACCACGCCATTCTTGGCGACGATGATGACGCCGTCGCGCACGTAGAGGTCGCCTTGCTGCCACTGGTCGGGTTTGCCTTCGGGCGAAAGTTTCACGTTGTCCCCGATGCGCGCGTTTTTGTCGATGATGGCGTTCTTCATCACGCAATTTTTGCCGACGCCGATGTCAAGAATTCCCCGTTCGCGGTTGCGGCGCCGTTCCTTCTCCGTTTCGAATTCGTCCGAGCCCATCATCACGACGCGCTCAAAAACCGCGCCTTCTCCAATATTGGAGCGCACGCCGATGATCGCTTCGCTGATCTTCGCGCTGGTGATGACGCTCCCGGCAGCCACGATGGTGTGGTTTAGCGTGCAGTTGGTGAACTTGGGCGGCGGCAGGTAATTTAGATGCGTGAAAATCGGGTGTGAGTGGTTGTAGAGGTCAAACGGGGGATTGTCGGTGGTGAGCAGCAGGTTGGCCTCGAAAAACGAGCCGACCGTCCCAATATCCTCCCAGTAATCGTCAAACACAAAGCTGTAGAGTTTCTTTTTTCCGAGCAGGCTGGGAATGATTTCCCGGCCAAAGTCCATCGCCGCCGTTTCCATCGCCTCCTTGATGACTTTGCCGGTAAAAACATAAATGCCCATCGAGGCCAGGCAATAATCCTGGCCGGGCTGTGCGTGCTTAATCCGCGCCCGCACGCTGGTGCCGACGACGAGCCCCTGCACCACTTTGGCGTCTTTGGGCTTTTCCGCGAATTGCGTGATGGTCAAATCTTCCGCGACGCGCATCACGCCCAGGCTGTGCACGCATTCCTTCGGCATCGCCTTTGCCGCGATCGTTACATCCGCTCCGGTCTGCAAATGCTGCGTGACTATCTCGCGAAAATCCATCCGGTAAAGCTGGTCACCCGAGAGAATGAGGAACAAATCGTCGTCCGCCCCATGAAAGTGGTGCATATTCTGGCGCACCGCATCCGCCGTCCCCTGATACCATTGATCGCTCGAGTGCGTTTGCTCGGCGGAGAGAATGTCCACAAACCCATGGTCAAACGGGTCAAACTGGTACGCGGACTGGATGTGCCGGTGAAGTGAGGCGGTGTTAAACTGCGTCAGCAGGTAAATCTGGTTGTAGCCCGAATGGATGCAATTGCTGATGGGAATGTCCACCAGGCGATATTTGCCGCCGAGGGGCACGGCGGGTTTGCAGCGGTCCTTGGTCAGCGGATGCAACCGGCTGCCGCGACCGCCGCCCATGATGATGGAAATGACCCGGGTGGACATGAAATTTGAGAATTAAAAAGAAACAAAACCTGCTACCTGCGGTCGCAACGCTGGGGGATGAGGCTGGGGCGCGCGGGGGTGCGGCGCATACAGCCTTGCTTAAGCCTGTGGGTTTGCGTTATTTTTGCAATTCTTATGTGTGGCATCGTCGGCTATGTCGGCAAACAGGCGGCCTGTGGCATCCTGCTGGAGGGCCTCAAGCGCCTCGAATATCGCGGTTATGACTCCGCGGGCCTCGCCATTGGCGCCAAGGACGGGCTCGACGTGATCAAGAAGGTCGGCCGCGTCGAAAACCTTATCCGCGCCGCTGCCGGCGTAAAGGAAACCGCCCACACCGGCATCGCCCACACCCGCTGGGCCACCCACGGCCGCGTCACCGACATCAACGCCCACCCGCATGTCAGCTCGGATCACAAATTTGCCCTGTGTCATAACGGCGTCATTGAAAATTACCTCGCCATCAAAAAATTCTGCGAAAACCACGGTTACACTTTTCAATCGGAAACCGACACCGAAGCCCTCGTCAACCTCATCGCTTACCATTACCAGAAGGAGCCGGAAGCGGCGGGCAAGAACCGCTTCCTGACGGCGGTGCGCAAGGCGCTGCTGCATGTTGAGGGCACCTACGGCATCGTTGCGCTCTGCGCCGATTATCCCGGTGAGATTGTCGGCGCGCGCAAAGGTTCGCCCCTCGTCGTCGGCGTGGGCAACGGCGAAAACATGATCGCCTCCGACATTTCGGCTTTCATCGGTCGCACCCAAAACGTCATTTACCTCGACGACGGCCAGGTCGTCCACCTGACGGCGGAGGATTTTGACATCACCACCATCGCCGATGAAGCGGTGGACCCCGTCATCGCCAAGGTCGACTGGGAAATCGAGCAGGCGGAGCTCGGCCATTTCACCCACTACATGGCCAAGGAAATTTTTGAGCAGCCCGTCGCGCTCGAAAATGCCATCCGCGGGCGTTTTTCCGACGACCAGAGCACGGCAAAATTCGGCGGCCTCAATATCGACCCGCTCCAGTTGCGCCATGTGGACCGCCTGCTTTTCTGCGCTTGCGGCACGGCTTGGCACGCCTGCCTGGTCGCCGAATACCTCATCGAGCGCTTTGCGCGCATCCCCGTCGAGGTCGAGTACGCCAGCGAATTCCGCTACCGCAATGCGCCGCTCGACAAAAACACCCTGGTCATCGTCATTTCCCAGTCTGGCGAAACCATTGACACGCTGGAGGCCCTCCGTGAGGCCAAGCGCAAGGGCTTTCGCACGCTCGCCATCACCAATGTCGTCGGTTCGACCATCGCGCGGGAAACGGACGGCGGCATCTACCAGCACGCCGGCCCGGAAATCGGCGTCGCTTCAACCAAGGCTTTCACTTCGCAGATTCTGCTCACTGCGATGATGGCGCTGTATTTTGGCCGCCTGCGTGATCTGAGTTTCACCGAGGGCCGGGAAATGGTCGAGGCCCTGCGCCTCGTCCCCGGCCTCACCAGCCAGGTGCTCGACCAGGCGGATAAAATCAAGGTCATCGCCAAGAAATACGCGCAGTTTGAGGATTTTCTTTTCCTCGGCCGACAGGCGATGTTCCCCATCGCGCTCGAAGGCGCGCTCAAGCTCAAGGAAATTTCCTACATCCACGCGGAAGGTTACCCCGCCGCCGAGATGAAGCACGGCCCCATCGCGCTCGTCAGTCCGGAATGTCCTTCGGTGTTTTTTGCGCCGCGCGGCGAAGTGCTCAAAAAAGTCATCTCAAACATTCAGGAAATCCGCGCCCGCAAAGGCCCCGTCATCTGCATCACCTCCGCCCCGCGCGACGAGCTGCCCGAAGACCTGGCCAATGACATCATCCGGGTTCCCGACGCCCACGAAGCCGTCCAACCCATCCTCTTTACCATTCCCATCCAGCTTCTGGCCTATTATATCGCCTGTGAGCGCAATTGCGACGTGGACAAGCCGAGAAATCTCGCCAAATCAGTCACGGTGGAGTGAGCTATTGCCATGTCCGACCCTATGACTTTGCCGGAAATCAAGGTCCTAAGCAGCGAATGGAAGGAGTACGCCCTGCTCGACACGGGCCGCCGGCGCAAACTGGAGCGTTTTGGCAGCCAGATTATTGTCCGCGAAGAACCAAAAGCGTGGTGGGAGCCGGCATTGCCCGAAGCAGACTGGGCGCGCGCCCACGCTGTTCACGAGCAGGACGACCATTGGCAAATGGCGCCGGGCGCATTGCGCGAGTGGACCATGCAGTGGCGTGAATTGACCTTGCAGGCCAAACTTACCGACACTTCGAAGCACCTCGGCATTTTCCCTGAACAATCGCCGCATTGGGAGTTTATCCACGCGCAAAGCTCCAATCATGGCAAGGCGGGGCGTCCTCAACCGGTCGAGAATCGGCCCAAGTTACTCAACCTTTTTGGCTATACCGGTGTGGCGACGCTCGCCGCCGCCGCCGCCGGTTTCGCCGTCACCCACGTGGATGCCTCCAAACCCGCCATCACCTGGGCGCGACACAATCAAAAACTCTCCAGCCTCGACGACGCCCCCATCCGTTGGATTCTTGACGATGCCGTGAAATTCGTCCGCCGTGAAATCCGCCGTGGCATTCGTTATGATGCCCTGGCGCTCGATCCGCCCTCCTTTGGGCGTGGGCCGGACGGTGAAATCTGGAAGGTGGAAATCGGTTTGCCGGAACTCCTCGCCCTTTGCCGCGAAGCGCTCGTCGAAAACCCCCGCTTCGTACTGCTCACCATGTATAACTTGGAAGCTTCCTCCATCATGCTCGGCAATCTGCTTGGGCAAATGATGCGTGACGTGTCCGGCCCAATTAGTATCGGAGAACTCGCACTGGCGGCTTCGGCGCCGGGCGGGCGCCTTTTGCCGTTATCCCTGTGGGCCCGATGGGAAAATAAATAGGCGGCAACTTACGGCTTTTTTCGATTCGTATCCATATACGGCGCAAGGTGGTCAACGATCGAAGCGTCGTTCGCGTGGTTAATGGCCTCATCCAACGTGATCATGCCGCGGGTGTAGAGCGAAATGAGCGCCTGCTCGAGGGTGTTCATGCCTTCCTTGGATCGCGTTTCAATGCCGCCGTAAATCTGTTGCCAGTTGCCGGTGCGGATCAAGTTGCTCATCGCGGAATTGTTGCGCAGCACCTCGATGGCGGCGCAGCGCCCCTGCCCATTCGCACGCGGGATCAGCTTTTGGTTGATGACAAACGAAAGGCTGAAGGACAACTGGACCATGAGCTCCCGGCTGCGGTCGCTGGGGAACATGTCCACGATGCGGGTCAGGGCGCCCACGGTGTCGCGCGTATGCATGGTCGAGAAAACCAGGTGCCCCGTCTCGGCCGCCGTCAGCGCCTGCGACGCGGTTTCCGGGTCGCGGATTTCCCCCACGTAGACGATGTCGGGATTTTCCCGCAGCACACTGCGCAGGCCCGAGGCAAAACTCACCGCGTGCTGGCCAATTTCGCGCTGGGAAAACAAGGCGCGCTTGTTGGGGAACACGAACTCGATTGGATCTTCCAAGGTGATGATGCGGACCGGGCGCTGTTCATTGATGCGGGCCAGAAAACTCGCAATGGTGGTGGACTTGCCGCTGCCCGTCACCCCGCACAGCAGCACAAAACCCTGTTTGGCCGCGATGACGCTCTTCCAGGTGAGGTCCGACATAAACCCGATTTCCTCGAGGGGCGGGATGAACGGCGGCAGCAGCCGCACCACGGCGGCCAGGCCGTCCCGGTCGCGGAACACGTTTACACGAAAATAATATTTCCCGCCCGGCAGTTCAAAGGCGGCGTCCAGGTCCACCAGTGGGTCGCTGCGCAACTGCGCAATATGGTCCGGGCGCAACAGCGAAAAAACCATGGGCTCGATCAGTTCCGGGGTCAGCGGCACGCCTTCGGGAACCACCTGCAGGTCATTATCCAGCCGGAATCGCACCGGTTCGCCGACTTTCAGGTGAAAATCGGATACCCGGGGCAGGCCATTCATCTGGTATTCCGGGGAGATGGCACTGGCGAGCAGGTCCACCATGCTATACATATGGTCGCCCGCTTTATAAACTTTGCGGTTGGGGTCGTAGGTGTCCGTCATGCGGAAATCGGCAATTGCCGGGGGGAGGGTTTCGAACTGGGGAGGCAACTCGAATGAGGTCAATTCACCAAACTAGCGGCTGCGGTGCCTCAAGCTCAAGCCCATTATCACATGGGAAATCGTTTTGCCGCCGTGATTTTCCACGGACTGTTCAAACTGCCCAATAGACCAGCCGACCGCAGTTGTCACAGGGGATTGGCTTGCCGCCGTGGCGCGCGGCCTCAGCCACCTCATTCGACATGCGCAAATGGCAGCCCCCGCAGCGGTGGTCTTCAATGGGCGTCACAAACGGTGGCCGTTTCGCGCGGCTTTTGGCGGTATCATAAGCCCGCCGCCAGACGGCGGGCACGGCCTCGGCCGCTGTTTCTACGGCTCCCGTCTGGGCCGTCAGGTTCGTCCGACATTGCGCTTCGGTTTCCCGTATGTGCGCCATCTGCCCGGCCAGTTCCGCCAGTCGCCGCTTGCATTCGGCTTCCGCCGTGCGCAGCAACGCGCTCGCTTCATCAATCTTCATCATCTGCTGGATTTCTTCTGTTTCGAGCGCGCTGACTTCTGCTTCGGCGGTTGCAATCTGGTGCGTCAGCGCCTGGTATTCGTCATTCTTGCGGACTTCCGCCTGCTGCGTCCGAAATTTAAGCACCTGCGCTTCGGCAGATTTTAGCCGGTTGTCGATGTCTTTGCGTTGTATTTCCAGTTCCTGGAGCGTCTTGCGCCGGGTTTCCATGGCTGCTTTTTCTTCTGCGACCCTTTTCTCCAGCGTCGCCAACTCAAAGGGGGCTTGTTTTAGCTGTGTTTCCAACTGTTGGCGCTGCATGTCGGCCTCCTGCAGCTTCAATACGTTGATCAAGGCGGGTTCCAGGCCTGGTGCGGGTGCAATTTGCCCGCCGGGGTTTTGATTTGCCGTCATTACGTCATTCAGTCGGACATATTTCAAAACGC
>JABDGR010000021.1 GCA_013285985.1 Verrucomicrobiota bacterium | reverse complement strand
GCCCGTTGCAGCGGACGGCAAAGTTCACGCCTTCCCTTTTGAGGAAAACCGGCAGATGCGTGGCAATCCAGTTTTGGGCGTGTTCGGGTTGGTAGGGCCGTTCAATCAGCAGCGTCGTGGCGTAAATTTCCGGATGGCTGGCGAGTTCGGCGATGGCCGGCACGTCGTCGAGCGTGAAGGCATCGAGCACGAGGCGCGCGGTGGCCAGGCGGGGGAGCATGCCTCCAAGCGTACAAATACCGCGCGCCGGGGCAAGCGCGGAGAGGCGCCCCCGGTCACTTCTGGTCGAACATTTGCGCCGGGACACCCATCTTGGTGATGAGCGTGTCTTTCATGATCAGGGCGTCGTTGAAGAGCTTGGCTTCTTCAATCCGCTTCACCAACTGTACGCCCGCATGGTTGATTTCATCCCGCACGATGGGGATTTCATCGTGAATCTGGTAGGTGTTGCTCTCGGGCTGGATCGTGAGGGGAAAGGGCTGCACACCAAGTTTCTGGTAAAAGTTCTTCAGGTCGCCCCAGCATCCACCCTCATGCATGTTTAACAGCAGGCCCTGGAGAATTTCCACGACGGCGTCACCTGTGCGGCCCTGCTGGTCATAAGCCATGGCGACGAGGCGGTAGCCCATGGTCGTTTCCGGCGCGAGGAGCACGACATAATTTGCCGCGGCTTCGGCATTCTTCGGGTCACCCAGTTTTTCGTACGTGAGGCTGAGCCGGACATAAATGTTGAAATTCCCCACGTCATGAATCTCATTTTCCGGCCGGCCGCGTTTTCTTTGCGTTTCCTGGGAGGTCAGGTTGACCCAGTGGTCCACATCGCGGGCGCGCAACAGCACCGCGAGCGATTTGAGGTAATACTGGCGCGCTTCCTCCGGTTTGCCGAGTTGCTCGAGGTATTGGCCCTTCAGGCGGTAATCGTCGCCGAGATCCTGATACAGCGTGTTGTCTTGTTTGTTCAGGGGTAGGGGGGGGTTGTCGAGAATGCTCAGGCCGTGCTCGGCGAGTTGGATGACCTGGTCGAGGGTCTGCATTTCCAGTTTGATGTCGCCGGTGTGTTTGGCCTGGATTTCCTGCCAGAGGATGTTCGCATAGCCTTTGTAGGCCTTGAAGCTGTTCGGCGACGCGGCGACCATGCTTTTCCAGAGGGAAAATTTATCCTGCCAGTCCTGGTTGCGAATAGTGGTGCGCGTGGCGAGGGCGCCCAGGAGCAAGCCGCCCAAGACTCCCGCCGCCACAATTTGCGCGGCGCGACCGTCGATTTTCCACCGGGAAAGCGCCGCACCCATCCACGACATCAGTTGCGCCAAAAACAGGGCGGCGACGACGGAGTAGCCCACTGCGGGCAGATACTGCGTCCGTTCCGCCATGATGGTGCCGATGGGAAAGAGCAGATTTGCAGTGAGTATCTGCATGAGGAAAATCATCAAGATGCCCCAGGCGAGCAACGGCCGGGTGCGCCGCACCCAAAAAGCCAGGCCCAGCAAAGCCGCCACCACCACCAGTGCCAGCCAGCATTGGGCGTTCTCCCAACTGCCGCCCAAACCATAGAGCGGGATTTGGTTATAGGAATAGTCGCTGGACAACGTGCCGGGGTACACCAGCAGCGCCAGATAGCGCCCGAGGACCTTGATGGCGGTCATGCGGCCTTGAAAAAACGAATCCGCCTTCGCGATGGGGTTGTCCGCAAAAATCTCTCCAAAGACCGGTGAATGGAGCTGCCAATAGAAATACACCCCGATCAAAATCAGCGCCGGCAGCAAGACCGCCACCCAGCCTTTGAGGAAGAATTGCACGAACGCCTGTCGCAGCCGCTGTCCGAAAGTCGGGCCGGGCAGGGCGGGCCAGCGCCAGATCATGTCGTACAAAAACACAAAGAGGCAGATGAGAATGGCGCTTTCCTTCGCAAAAACTCCCCAGAGCGCGTTCAACCCGGCGCCCGCCAGCCAGGCCACGCGCCAGCCGCCGGTGGCCCCCGCCGCTTTGATATAGCACCAGCCGCCCAGCAGGATGGACAGGGTGGCCAGCAAATCCGCCCGGCCCACGATGTTGGTAACCGCTTCGACGTTGATGGGGTGCACCGCAAAAATTCCCGCGGCCAGTGCGGCCAGCCCCAGGCTCCCCGATAGGCGGCGCACAATCATCAACACCAGAACAATGTTGGCCCAGTGCAGTAGGAAATTGACCACATGGTAGCCAGTCAGGTGCGCGCCGTCGTCGAGGGTGGAATAGTCAAACGGCGTGTTTTGCGCCTGATATTGCTGGCGCACCTTCTCCACCTGCGCTCCGTTATCCAGCACCGCGTAGTTGAGCAGGTAGGAGAGCGTCGTCAGCGGGCGGTAAAGGTCGCTCTCAAAGGTGGGGTACCAATAGCCGTGGGTGAAAATGTCATGCAGGTTGTCCCGGGAAAATTCACGAATGCGCGGGTCTTCGCCGAGCACCATGGAGTTGTCCATCACCCAGCCGCCCGTGAAGGAATTGCGGTACGCCCCCAGCGCAACCAACCCGAGGATCAGCGCGAAGACGAAAACTTTCCAGCCGGCGTTACGGGGCGCTGGCGCGGGCGTGCCTTCTCCGCCGGGGGATGCGGCAGATGAAGCAACTGAGGCGGCGACCGGAGCGGGTGTGGAACGGTCGCGACGTTTCGTGTGCTTTCCCATAACGGCGGGGTGGCCGGAACGTGCCCATTGTGCAATGGCCCATGGGGAATGCCACTATAAAGATGCAGTTTCCGTCATATTTCGATAAAAATAATAACGCACGTTAAAATAGCGCAGAATTTTTTTGTCAATCCACCGGCAGCATTCAGGCCGAACGCTACCTTGACTCGCGTGACGGAGGGAATTTTACTTTGGCCTGGAAGGGTGGCAGAGTGGACGATTGCGGCGGTCTTGAAAACCGCTGAACCGCAAGGTTCCGGGGGTTCGAATCCCTCCCCTTCCGCTTTTCAAATTGAACAGCTTTTCAATTCCTTCTGGCGGTAGCTTTAATGCTTTAGTGAAAGTTTCTTATCTAAAGTTAATATGTTTACATACTCGCAATACCGCGTTTTTCCATTTATGAATCTAGGGACTTTTAATAAAACGTTTTTACACCCAATAAGTGGCAAATGAATATTCGAAAGAAGCTCATACGTAGAATCCTGAGTAAGGCTCCAAATTCAAAATTGAATTATTACTTTTTTACACTTTTGGGAAACCAATCGGGGGAAATGGAAAGATCGTGCTTTAGCAGTTGGGTTGGCTATAAGGACGGCGACACTAGAATTGAACTACGCGAGGCATGTTTTATTAAGGCAGAAGCAGCGATTAAACACATTCGGGGAGACGGCCTCCCTTGTTCAGTGGTTGATTCACTTGATGAATTTGTTGTCTATTTTTCGATGGGCGGCCATGGATTAATCGCATCTGTAATTGCGAAGCAAGTCGTACCATTTTGGTTAAGGGCATACGCCTGTACACGTGCAGGGCGGCTTGGTTTTTCCAGTGTGGAAAAACTTGATCCGTCAGCCTTTAAAAGGGCAACTCCGCCAAAATTGAGAATGAAGGTTTTTAAGAGAGACAGCAATCGTTGCCGAATTTGTGGTTGTAATCCGGAAAGCAATGTACACGTCGAACTTCATGTGCATCACATTAGGCCGCGTGAAATTGGTGGATTAAATACACTAAACAATCTAATTACGCTATGTCACACGTGCCATAAGGGGCTGGAGCCGCACTATGATGAGGATCTTTTTTCATTTCTTGAAGGTCCTGAGGAAGAGAATTCCTTAAATAAAAAACACTTGAATGGGGTGTTACTGTATCAAAAGAATTTTCGGGTCGGCCCTACTTAAGAATGCTCCTGCGTATTTACTGAACGTTGTCACATGCTGCCATTTGGGTAGATAGGCATTGGCTGTTCCGCCTTAATGAACAACCTTCAAATTGCGCTTGTTTGTTGGTCGAGTTTGGTTTAGGTTGATTCAACCTTTTAACATGCCTAATCAACTAGCCAAATCAAAGAAACGGCAAAGCTTGGCAGAGCACGAAGCTGTGCTGGCTGCGCTGGCGGAGATTGCCCGCAGAGAGGACACCACCGTCATGGCCCTGTTGCGTCAGGCGGCGCGTGAATTAGTCAGGAAGCGTGGGGCTACCCCCGCGCAAGCAAAGGCATTAAGTGCAATCGTTTGGCGAAGCGCCCCGCAAATGCCTGCGCAATTCAAAACGGCGGCGCAAGTGGCGCGATTTAAGCGCGCCCAGCGCGAATTCGACCAGGTAGTTTTGGATTTACAATTGGCCAGCCCAGACGCCATCCAGGAACGTAACTCTCTCGTTAATTCACATCAGGCTATTCGCTTGATTGATTTTGACCGCGCCCATGCCACCATTGCCATCTGAAGGGAAGCCCCGCCCGCCTGCCGACTTTGCGCCAATGCTGGCGACGGCCAAGCCACTGCTTTTAGTTGGCGGCCAAGCAGTCAATCTCTGGGCGCTTTATTATCAGGAGCGCACCATTGGATTGACTCCTTTCGTTTCTCGTGATGCGGACGTGCTGGGAGATCGGGAGACATTGAAGGCGCTGGGAAAACTGGCGGGGGCCAAACCGCAATTTTTCCCGTTGCGTCCGCCGAGCAACGAGGTGGGGGTGGTAATTACCAAGGACGCCAATGGACTGCCGTTGCTCATCGAGGTACTGCGTTTCGTCCACGGCGTGAGCAACGAGGAACTGAGTGAGACGATTTACACCATGGCGATAGGCGAAGGCGGTGTGCATGTCCAGGTGCCGGGCCCGATTGTACTGCTTAAGGCCAAGATGGCGAATTTGGCCGACTTGCCCCAAACGGGCCGGCAGGATGCCCGCCATGTGGCCATTCTGGCCCGGCTGCTTCCGGACTACTTGGAAGACCTGCAAAAGGCCGCCAATGAAGGACGAATAGAGGAACGCATGCTCATTGGCTTTCTTGAGCGATTGCTCGCCATAATAACGAGTAAAAAGGGCCAAAAAGCATTAGAGCAATTGAAGATTGACCAGCGCGCCTTGTTTGCAGGACTTAAAACTGGGAAGCTGCTGAAACTTCAGGCGTTTATCAAAAAACGTTTACCGCGAGCCATGCCAGAACGGACTTGAGTATATCTACAACCTTTTGATAAAAAGCACTTAATCTCGTTTTTTGGAGGAGGGTTCGGAACCCGGCATTTGCTCTTGATCAACAGTATGCCGTAAGGGTACAGAAACATCCCCTTCCGCTTTTTGATTTAATTCAGAAATAATTTAATATCCAAAAATATTTTATTTAGATTTGGTAGGCTGTGCATAATTGGGCCTGACTTCCATGCCTTCGTTAGTGTCGGACAGGATAAGAACTCCAACAGCAATGCTAAAGGCAAGGAGTGGATTGCTACCGACCCAATTGACGACGCTAGTAGCTGTGTTGAATAGATCCGAAATGCGGCCTCCATTCCAGGTTACCCAGCATAGGCCAATTGCCGCACCGGCGGCGATGCCCGCAAAGCTGCGCCAATCCCGTTGCGAAGGGGGCGGCAGTGCCTTGAGCACGCGCCGCGTGAATCCTGCGTCGGGCAGTGGCTGAGGTTTTTCCTGCGCCAGCCATGCACGGAATAGATGATCGTCGGAAGATTCGGGAGGATTCATAGTTTGATTTATAGTTTGGGATTCCACGCTTGAAGAAAAGGACGAAGTTTCTCTTTCGCACGGGCGAGGTAAGTTTTGACAGTGCCGAGCGGCCATCCGGTTATAGAGGCGATTTCGGGATGGCTGAGATCCTGATGATAGAACAGATGCACGGCGGTTTGTTCGTCCGGGTCGAGCAGGCGCAGAGCGTCCGCGAGATCGGACCGGAGATCCGAACGTTGCTGTTCCGGCACAGTCGGATCGGCTTCGGGCAGGTCCGCCGGCGCAAATAGCACTTCACGCTTTAGCCGCCGCGCATTGCGATACCGGTTGTGCGCGATGCCTAACAGCCAGGTGAGAAACGAGCTCTGGCCACGAAATTGTCGTAGGGAACGGAAGGCATTCACAAATGTATCCTGTGCAAGATCGTCGGCCTGCGCGGCATCGCCGCAGAGATGACGGAGGAAGTGGCGGACGGCTGACTGGTGCCGACGCACCAATTCGCCGAACGCAGAAGGTTCGTCCTGCGCGAGGGCAAGGACGACCAGCTTGGAATCGCTGAACTCATTGTCAGACACGGGCTCAGGACAATGGGGGATGATTGTCGGAATCGCCTGAGGTACGCTTCGTGATCAGCCCAATAATCAGCATCGCGACGCCAATGCAGATTGGTAATGGGGCCCACTCACGCAAATCGTGTCTGGGAATCAGGCAGCATGCCACTCCGATCGCAATCCAGATGAGCCCACGGGTCCACCCATGGAGAAGGTGGCCCCGATCCCGATAGGGCGGGATTGGCTGGCCTTTGTCGATTGCGGCGCGGGCGGTATCGGCCCAGTAGCGGTAGCGCTGGGCGCGTCCGATAGCTCGGATCGCAACTACGGCGAGAATGAACGCTGAAACAAGGATTGTATTATCATCGATGACGGCGAGGAACGGAGCGAAGTGGAGGTTCATGATGTTCTGCCTAGTGAGGGTGTTGACGGCCTCGGTTGGATTCAGAAAAGACAAGCCAGGTCGGATTTGCCCTCAATCCATTAACCCAGTCCCACAAACCCGGCGACCTCAAACCCACCTAAAATAGAAGGTTTCTATCAATTCAATATTGCGATCACCGGCTTCCTCACTCCATCCTTTTAATCCGACTACTTGTCGCCGTTGATCTTGCTAAACGCAGCAGCCACGGCTTGTTTTTGCTCATCAGTCAGAGCCGTGGTGGTCGTCATAAATTGGTTAAATGCCGCGGGATCCTGCTTGTTCCATTGTTTGGCCGTTTGCATGAAGGCGCTGGCCCGCATGTTTTTATCCGAGATGGTGGCGACCCATTTCAACGTGTCCGCGGGGTTGTCCTGCGCGGCGCGCTTCACAAAACTAACGATCGCAGCGTCTTTCGTCGGTGAGGATGGCATTTGGTTTAAGAATTGCCCAGCCGCAGTCAGGTCGGATTTGGCCCATTCATCTACCACATTGGAAAGCAATGTGTCGTCATTTTCACTGTTGTTGCCTGATGTGGTAATTTGGAGATCCATGCCCACGGCCCACTTCGCTGCTGCTACCGGGTCCGAGTCGCCCCAGTCGTCCAATAGGTTTTGTCCCGCAACGTTTACCAGGATGGGATCCTGTAGCGTAGCCACCCAGTTTGCCGCATCCTGCGGGGCGACCTGTCCCCAGTTGGCCGCCAACTCACCCAAGGCTGCGCTTTGCATTTTGCCTGCGGGCATCTGGTTGAACAGCGCAATCGCATCAGTAAAGTGTCCTTGATTTCCCATGTTATCCGCCATGCTCTGCAGGGCCTTGATTTTAACCTGGATGCCATTGGGCGTGTTGTCGTCGAGCGCAAGCACTGCGCTTAAAGCACCTTGCGGGTCGGTGTTGGCGTAGCTGCCAATGACAGCAGCCATCCGCTTGCCCATGTCGGCGTAAGAACTGGTGTCGGCATTCTGCTTGATCCAGTCCAGTGCCTCGGCGGGACTGACCTCAGCGAGGTGCGCTAGGGCCTTCTCCGTGCCGTTTTCGCGCATTTTCGGCGCTGTGATGTCGTCCGCACTGGCGAGCAACCCCTTGGGATCCTTACGCGACCAAGCATTGACCAGTGCTTTTAACATGTCATCCCGCGGCTGGCCCACCGGCATACCTTGCAACTGCTTCAAGCTATCCAGGCATTCTTGTAGACTCATGCTCTTCGCCCAGCGATCGAGCATATCCTTATCCGGATGCGCGGATCCGGCCAGCAGGCTGGCCATCGTCACTGAGGAATCAGACTGGTTGTCGGCCGCAATCATGATTCCCTTGGCGGAACTTGCTTTCTTTTTGTCTGCCGCTGCCATAGTGGTCAGATTGCCGCCGTGGATATAGCCGGCCCAGTATGCGCCGAGAGCCAGAGCGAGGCAAAACACCGCCGCGTACAGGAGTTTCATTTTCGATGGTTTCGCGATAGAAGCTTTGTGCATGGTCATCTTCTTGTTAAGCGAAAGAAGGGAAGTGGAAGTTCATGGTGTTCTGTTAATGAGGGTGTTGACGGCCTCGGTTGGATTCAGAAAAGTTCACGCCAAGGTACTTTCCCGTCAGGAATAGAGTTTATTCCCATCAGTGCCTCACGCGGTCCCTGAATCAGCTCATTAAAATTATCCGCCAAATGGCATACAAATTATTGATTTGTAGGTGCTAACGTAGAAGCTGGGTGCGAGGGCTCGTATCCCCAGCATATGCTCTTGAGCACAACATGCAGTGAGGGTTCAGAAAAATCCCCCTTCCGCCAAACTTTGGAAATGGTTAAATAACCAAGAATATTATTGGCCGGGATGGAGATGCTTGGTCATGAATTGCAGGGCAACATCCCAGTTTAGGGCGGCGTGGCCGCCATTGTTCAGGTAAAAAGCGAGGTCATCACCCACCAGTTCGCCTGTGACCATTTCCTGATTCGGCGTGCGATCCAAGCCCTTCTTGCCCACCAATGCATAGGCGGGAGTGGCCGCGATGGCGGCGAGATATTCCCCTTTCGGGTCGGACCAGTTGTCGCCGTTGGCCCCCGTATGCAGGAGCAGCGGGCGCGGGGCCATGGCTGCGACGAGCATGTGCGTGTCCATCGGCGAATCCTCGGGATGCGCGGCGAATTGCTGGTAATTGGCGGCGAATTGATACGGGTAACGCGTGGGGGCGACCAGGTGCGCGATGGTTTCACCATAATTGCGCCGGCTGATCTTTGCGCCTCCGGAGCCACTGCTGCACGCGATGACCATCGCGATGCGGGGGTCGTTCACGCCCGCCCACAATACAGTTTTGCCGAGGCGTGAGCCACCGGTGATGGCCACGCGCTTGGCGTCCACATCCTTGTCCGTTTCAAAGTAATCCACTACCCGGCTGATGCCCCACGCCCAGGCCGCGATGGCGCCCCATTCGTCCGCGGCCGGCGCAGTCTGGCCCGGCGCAAGGCCAAGTTTTCGGGCGATGTTGACGTTGGGATTCAAGCTGGCGCCTTCGATGTCCGTTTCGACGTCGTCCTTGAAGAAGGTCGCATAACCGAAGCCGGCAGAGAGCAGCCTGGCAATGGGCACCCCGGCGGGAACGCCGGTCGGTGTCGGCGCGCCGGGAGGGACTAACCTGAAAGAAGCATGGTTGTCAAAAATAGCCTTCGTCGCCGGATTCTCCTGTTCGATCAACGCGCGCATGTCCTGGTTGAGCAAATCCGCCTCTTTTATATTTGGGCCAGTCGGGGTTCCCGCACCAAAATTGAAGTTGATGCCCAGGAGCACGGGCACTGGCTTGGTCGCGTTGGCGGGCGTAAAAAGCGTCACGTGGATGGCCGGGCCGGTTGGGCTGCCCATGTGGCCAATCAGTTGTTTCTTAATGGCGGTGCCGTCGAGGGCGGCGCGGTCAACGCTGGCAACTTCCCAGGTCACCTTCGGTGCCGTGGCGGGAACGCGGCCATAGACCTGGGTTTCATAGAAGTGAACAATTTCCGGGCGGCGCTGGCTAATCCACGTCGCGGCGTCCTTGACTGGCTGGCCGTTCGCCAACGTCAAGAGGTCGGGCAAAGTGTAGCTGTGCACATTGGCTTCAATCTCGTTGACGGGAATGCCCGCGACCGGCCGGGCATTAGGCACATCGGCCACCTGGCCGTAAACGGGGCTGAGGCACAACTGCGCGGAGAAAACCGCAAGGGTAATCGCCGAGGCGAATAATTTGTTCATGGGGGTAGGGGGCTGATCGCAACCAATTATTGCGGTGAAGGGGGGTATGACACTGTGGCTGGGATATGCCAATCGGTGTTCCCGTTTTTCTCAAGCTGAAAACTCCCACGTTTTTTGTTCTGCCTTATTCAGCCCTGGTATTGCTCGTCGCTGACTTTTTCCATCCAGTCGACAACCTTGCCGTCGAGATTTTCCTGAATGGCAATATGCGTCATGGCCGTGGTTGGGGCCGCGCCGTGCCAGTGTTTTTCGCCCGGCGGAATCCACACGACGTCACCCGGCCGGATTTCCTCCATCGGGCCGCCCCAGCGTTGCGTCCGTCCGCAGCCCGCCGTCACAATCAGGGTCTGGCCCAGCGGGTGAGTATGCCAGGCCGTTCGCGCGCCCGGTTCAAAAGTGACGCTCGCGCCGACTACGCGGGCCGGAGCGCTTGCCTGGATCAACGGATCCATTCGCACCGTGCCGGTGAACCAATCCGCCGGCCCTTTATTGGAGGGTGTGGAGCCATTTCTTTTGATGTCCATGTTTCTAATTTGTTCTCTTGATGGGAACTGTCAAGGGCATCGCTCAACCCGGTAAGTCTTGCTCCGCGCTTTTAATTCGGGCATTGGGTCGGAGGCGGGAATAAGGCCCGCTTGAATGGACATTCCATTCCCCTCTGCCGGGCTGGTCGTAGTTCTAAGCCAGCCGCGCCGGCAAAAAATCCGCCTACTCAATTTTATGGCTGATGCCTTCCAGCGCCCCTTGGCCCCGACTCGGTTCGGTTTTCGCTTCGATGGCTTTTGGCTGGCGGCTTTGGCGGCCGGTGCGGCGGCCGGTCTCTTTAACGTCAATTTTATTTTGGCGCATTTTTATCACAACGGGCCCTACATGCTTGATTCCGGCTATTTGGCGACCTTGGTGTATCGAACCACGCCCTTGTTGCCCAATCCGGTAAGTTTTGGCCCGGGTAGTTGGCTAAGCACTCATATTACACCTCTCTTATACCTGCTTTCCATCCCCAGTAATTGGGTGGACTGGCCCTTGCCGGACTATTACGCGTTAACTCAGGGATTCATTTACGGTTTGGTGGCTTTTGCCGGGGCGCTGTGCTCGCGGCCGCTGCTGGCCTCCATGCGGGGCGGGCCGGTCATCGCCGCCTTGTTCGGCCTGGGCCTGGGTTTTTCCGGGGTCACGCTTGCCGCTGTGGGTTATCCGCACTACGAATGCCTGTTTTGCGGCTGGGCGATTTTGTTTTTGGCGCTGCTGTTGCAGGGGAACTGGCGGTGGGCGGCGGGCCCGTTTGCACTGGCTCTGCTGGTGCGGGAAGACTGCGGGCTGCATCTTTTCGGAATTCTTCTTCTGTTGCTGGGGGTTGCCTGGGTCATCCCCGAGTGGCGGCCGCGGCGGCGCACGCTGGCCGTTTTCATGGCGTTGGCCCTCGGGTACTCACTGCTGGCCATCTTTTTTCAAAAACTGTATTTCCCGGGCGACGACGCCTTGCACCGAATCTACCTTGGCGATCCGCTCTTTTCCCATCTGACCGGAGCCGCGCTGGGCCAGCGCCTGAATTATCAATGGACCCAGGGCAAATACATCTGGGTGCCCCATTGCCTTCTCCTCGGGGTGGCCATTTGGCGGCGTTCGCTGGTCCTGCTTTGCGGATTTGCGGCCTTCCTCCCCTGGGTGGCTTTCAATTTTTTGGCGAAGTCCGAACTCGCGAGTGAACTTTACCTCTATTACTCCTTTCCTCTGATTATCGCGCAGATCTGGCCGGCGCTGACTTATGCGGCGGACCCGCGTCGTCTGCCGCCCGCCCACGTCGCGGTTCTGCAGGCCGTGATCCTGGGCGTCTCGACATTTTTTTTCGCCAACGAACATCCGCGGGCTTTTAATACCATTCTGGCGGGCGGCTTGAGTTTCGAGGGTTTTCACCAGGCTGACTATCGCAAAACCCGGGATTTTGTGCTGGCGCTGAGCCGGCAAACGAACCACCGCCTCTTCGATGTCTCGGTGGCCGCGCTTTTTCCTAACAACATCGCGCGGGCGAACTGGGAGAATGGAGTGCCGGCGCAGACGCCGGATATTATCGTCGGCTTTAAAGACGGCCCGGAATCTGAAATCTTGCGAACCTACGCGCTGAGCCGCGGCCCCTGGCACGAATATTCCTTGTCCTGGCTGCCACTGTATATTTTGAGCAAACAGCCTCTCCCCGCGGAATTGTTTCCGGCGGAGGGGGTCAACGACATCGGAGAGTTGCTTGACCTCCACTCCGCGGCTCCTGCAACTTTGCCAAAATAATTCCCCAGCGGTTGATGGGTGTTGTGAAATGCTTGATGCTATGGAGGACAACGGCCATCTATTTGATGGTGTTTAAACGACCGTTTGAAAATGGCCGTCGGGCCATGACAGAGGTTTTACAACAGTTTGAGAATTTGCAAAACCCTTATAATCAACGTCTAAAAACTCCTTCCGGCCCGCCTGCTGGCGCATGATACATTATCCACCGGACATTTTTTCGAAAGAGGTTATATTGTCCTTAAAACCTATGAGCTGCAAAGACCTCACCGCCGACAAGCTGCTGCTCGAACGCTTCCGCCAGGGGGACGAGCGCGCTTTCACCGACATTGTCCACCGCTACCGCGAGCAGATTTTCCGCCGCGTCTTCGGCATGCTGAAAAACCACGAGGACGCCGAGGAAGTCACCCAGGACACGTTTCTGCGCGCCCGCCGCGGGCTGGAAAATTTCCGGGGCGACGCCGCGTTTTCCACCTGGCTTTACCAAATCGCCACGAACCTGGCGCACAATCGCTACTGGTTTTGGTGGCGCCGCGGCCGCCATGCCGCCGTATCGCTCGATGCAGCCACGAGTGCGCATTCCGATCTGACGCTGGCCGAGTTGCTGCCCGACGAGGAGCCGGACCCGGGTAAAAAAGCCGTCACGCAGGAATTGGTGGAACGCGTGGAAGCGGCGATGGAGCGCCTCAGCCCGTCGCACCGCGAAATCTTGACCTTGCGCAACGTGCGCGATCTGTCTTATGAAGAGATTGCCGCTTTGCTGGACCTGAGCTTGGGCACGGTGAAAAGCCGGATTGCCCGGGCGCGCGAGGCGCTTAAACAGGTCCTGGGCGAGCAAGCCGCATGACGGAACCACGATTCGAGGAGCTAATCAACCTCTACCTCGACAACGAGATTGGCCGGCACGAGCTAGGGGAACTCAAACACGCGATCCGTGACAATGTTTTGCGCCGGCAGAGGTTTGAGCGTGCCTGCCAGCTCCACCAGGCCGCCCGCAAGGCTTTGACTGACCGGGCCGACGGCGCGCCCAGAGCAAATGGCCCGAATCCAACCGGCGCAGGCGCGTCGGCCGGCGCGGCATTTGTTTCCCGGCCCGGTTCTTCGTCCTCCGGTGAACATTCGGGTACCCGGCGCTCTGCGGGCCAGGACTCGCTCAAACAAAAACAGAGCCAGGCGCACCGTAACGCCGCCATTTCCACGATGGCGGAAAGGCAGTTGAGCAAGGGTGCCGCCAGCTCGGTGGACATGGGCAAGGTCAATCTGGAGTCGTCACCTTTATCGGTCAGCGGCGGGCGGGTGAAAGCATTTTCCTTTTTTGATTCTTCCGCCGGCTTGACGGTCGCGGGCGCGTTCATCGTGATCGGAGTCTTGGGCCTGCATTTTTTGTTTCAAGCCGCCACCCCGAATTCAAACGAAGAAGGGGAAGCGCCCACCGGTGATTCCGTGGTCAGTTCCACCGGCCCGATTGACCAAAAGGAATTGCTGCGTGAACTGCAAGGCTCCCGCCGGGGCGCGGCCAGCCCGGCCGAGGCCATGCACGCGAGCCTTTACGAATCCGCCGCGGGGCAGCCGGCGGCCAATTCGGTGCAAATCGATTATTCTTCGACGCAAACGGGAACGGCGTCGCCGGCGGCGCCCTTGCCCGGCTCAACCTCACCAAACTCCGGTGCGATAGTGACCGTGCAAATTTCCCAGACGTCACCCGCGGCGGCGGTGAATGGCGGCGTGGGGTTGGTCAATTCATCGCAATTGCAAATCACCCTGCCATCCCTGGCTGGAACGCCGGGCAACCAGGACGTGCAAGTGAAGATGTCCCTGCCGCCCCTCGTTGCACCGCCTGCCGGCAGCGGTAACCCACAGAAATCCGGCAACGAAACTGCCCCGCCGGTGAATTTGCCCTAGCTATGCAAATGCGATAAATATCAGAAAGAGCGCATAGGCCACCGGCCCGGCGAGCAGGAGGCTGTCAGCCAAATCCAGCGCACCGCCGATGCCTGGGATACGGCGACCGGAATCCTTCACCCCGGCTCGACGTTTAAAGGCCGATTCGGAAAGGTCGGAAATGATGGCAGCGACACCGATGGGCAGCGGAAGCAACAGAGCCAATTTGAATGAAAACAAGGAGGGCAACCAGCTCGGGGAAAATTTCAAAATTCCCATTCCCACCAGCATGGCGAACGCGAGACCTCCGGCCACACCTTCCCAAGTTTTGCCCGGGCTGATGGAAGGCGCAAGTTTGTGCCGCCCAATGAGGCTGCCGACAAGGTAGCCGCCAACGTCAGTGAACTTGGCGACGGCAATGATCCAGATGGCCAAGCCAACGCCATCGCCGTGCTCGCAAGTAGGGCCGAATTTTTGCACCACCAGAGCATAAAACATGAGCATCCCCGGCACGTAAGCGAGCGATAGCACCGAACCCGCCAGCCGGTTATGGGCATTTGGGTTTTGCACGCAAGCCAGCGCACCAAGTGTCAATGCGATGGCCCCGATGGGCCAAAGGAAAATTCCGCATTTCAGATTTAGTCCAGCTTCCAAAACCATCGCTTCACCCAGCGCCAGCGTCGCCCATTTCCATGGCGGCAATCCGCATTTTTCGAGCAAACCATTGAATTCATATTGCGCCAGCGTTGAAAACACCGCCAGCAGCACCACGCCGCCGGTGGCCCCGAACTCGACGATGGTCCCAATGACAATCGCCCACAAGACGACGGTGCTGAGGGTGCGCTTAATCACTTGTGCAAGACGGGTTCGGGCGTCGGCGGTCGCACTTGTTCGCCCGTCTGGCCGTAGCGGCGTTCGCGGAGCTTGTAGGCTTCGATGGCCTCGACGAGGTGCGCGCGGCTGAAGTCCGGCCAATACACCGGGCTCAAATACATTTCCGCATAGGCGGCCTGCAGAAGGAGGAAATTGCTCAGGCGGTTTTCGCCCGAAGTGCGGATGATGAGGTCGGGGTCGGGGAGGCCGTCGGTGTAGAGATAGCGGGCGAAACGCGGCCAGTCGAGTTCGGCGGGATTTTCCCGCCCGGTGCGGACGGCCTCGGTGTAGGCCCGCACGGCCTCGAGGGTTTCCTGGCGTGAACCGTAATTGAGCGCGAGCACGATGGTGCGCTCCGTAAAATGCGCCGTGCGGGCGATGGCGCGGTCGAGGCACGCGCGCGGGCGCTCGGGCAATTTATCCGGCCGGCCGATGACGCGCAGGCGCACTTCGTTTTGTTCGAGTTCGCGGGTGTAGCGTTCCAGAAAAATCTCGAGCAGACCCATGAGCGCGCCGACTTCCTCAGCCGGACGGCGCCAATTTTCGGCGGAGAAGGCGTAGAGCGTGAGGTAGGGCAGGTTCAGTTCGCGCGCGACCTCCACGATGCGGCGCACGTTTTCCACGCCCTGGCGGTGGCCTTCGATGCGCGGCAGCCCGCGCTCGCGGGCCCAGCGGCCGTTGCCATCCATGATGATGGCTACATGCCGGGGATTGGCGGAGGAATCTGAAGCGGTGGCGGACACGAATGCAGCGACCGAAAAATGGGAGGATGCGCCGGCAGTCGAGGCGCTTGGTTTGCACCGTAAAGCAAGCCGATGAAAACGCAACCGCAAAGACCCGGCGGGCGCTCGGCTAGAACACAGCCTTGATTTTCGCAGCGAGGCGCGCCCGCGTGGCACGGTGGGAAACCTCGGCGGGCTCGTGCTCCGTGGAAAGCGCGTGCAGTTGCACGCGGCCCTCGGGCGCGCGGGCGCGCAAACTGGCGGCGGAGGACGCATCCACGCTGCCGGCGAAAATCACGAGTTTTTTATGGTGCTTGAGCGTCAATTCAGCCAACGCACCCACGGCTTTGCCGGAGAGCGAGCTGGCGTCGAAACCACCTTCGCCAGTCACCACGAGGTCGGCCGCGCGGATTTGCTCCTCCAGTTTCAGCCAGGTGCTGATCAATTCAAAACCCGGCACCAGCTTGGCGGTGCAGGCCACGCGCAAGCCGAAGCCCAAGCCGCCCGCGGCGCCGGTGCCAGGCTCCATCATCAGGGTGCGCGGCTGGTCAAAATGCGCACAAAGTTTTTTTGCCATTGCGCCGACGGTTTTTTCCAGGCGGGGGAAATCTCCCTCCGGCATTCCCTTTTGCGGCGCAAAGACGGCCGTCGCGCCGTTGGGGCCAAGGAGCGGGTTGCGCACATCGCAGGCGATGCGCAAATCAGGCAGGTGCGGCCACGGCTCGCCGGCGATGCGTGCCAGGTCGCCAAATTTCGCCGGGGTGATTTTATGCAGCGGTGTGCCGGCCGTGTCGCGAAATTCCAGGCCGACGGCTTCCAGCGCGCCAAGGCCGAGATCATTCGTCGCGCTGCCGCCAATGCCGAGCAGAATTGCGCGCGCATGCGCTTCCGCGGCGCGGCCAATCAATTCGCCGACGCCGAAAGACGTCGTGTGCCAGGGGTCGCGTTGCTCAGGAGAAAGCAACTCGAGGCCGCTGGCCTGGGCCATTTCGATGACGGCGAGTTTGCCGTGGTTCGGCAGGTCGAGCAAATCGAGCGCGAGTTTTGGCAGGCGCGCCAAATCCACTTCGCCCCAGTGCGCCTCAACCGGCGTCAGCCGCGGGCCATGAACCTTCTGTTTGTGTACATGTCCGCCCGCCGCGTGGGTGAGGATTTCGCAAAAGCCCTCGCCGCCGTCGGTCAGCGGGGCTTCGTCGGTATGCGCGTGGGGAAAAGCTTCGCGGATGGCCGTGGCGGCGGCCGCACACGCCCCCGTGGCGTCAAGGGCGTGCTTGAACTTGTCGAAGGCTAGGAGGACGCGCACAGCGCAAGTGTGAGGAACAACCCGGTCGGACTAAAGCATCGTTTTGGCAACTTCGACGAGGTGTTCGGTGGTGATGCCGAGTTCCTTCATCACCACGTCGCCCGGGGCCGACATGCCGAAACGCTCAATGCCGATGACTTTGCCTTCGGTGCCGACATATTTATGCCACAGCCCGGTGACGCCGGCTTCGATGGCCACGCGCTTCTTGCACCAACTGGGCAAAATGCTTTCGCGGTATTCCCAAGGCATGCGCTCAAAGCGTTCAAAGCACGGCATGGAGACGACGCGCACGCCGTTGCCGAGCTGGTTGGCCGCATTCATGGCGTGCTGCAGCTCCGATCCACAGGAAATTAAAATCAAATTCAGGTAGCCGCCTTTTTCGTATTGCGCGACATAACCACCGGAGAGCACGCCGCCGCGCCGCCAGTGCAGCGGGATGGTGGCTTGCAGCGGGATGACCTGACGCGTGAGGCACAGGGCCGTGGGGCCGTCGGCCCGATCGAGCGCCGCAACAAATGCGCCGGCCGTTTCCTCAGGGTCGCCGGGGCGGATGACGTCGAGGCCGGGAATGAGCCGTAACGCGGAAACCACTTCCACCGGCTGGTGTGTGGGGCCGTCTTCGCCGACGCCGACGCTGTCATGGGTGAAGATGTAGAACACCGGCAGCTTGGCAATGGCGGCGAGGCGGACGCTCGCGCGCATGTAATCAGCGAAGGTCAGGAACGTCGCGCCTGAAGCGCGGAAAACGCCGTAGTAACCAAAGCCGTTGAGTATCGCGCCCATCGCGTGCTCGCGGATGCCGAAGTAAATGTTGCGCCCGGCGCGGTTGTCCTTGTCGAAGTCGCCCGCATCCTTGATGTAATTGAGCGTCGAACCGTGCAGGTCGGCGCTGCCGGAGACGATGAGGGGCAGGCGCTTGGCGAGGGCGTTGAGCATGTCAGCCCCGGCCTTGCGCGTGGCGAGCGGCGCGGTGTTATCCGGGTACACCGGGCAACTGTCGAGCAGGTTGTCGGGAATGACGTGGTCGAGTCCCGAGCGGAGGAGTTCGGCCTTGTCGGGGTTGGCTTTTTGCCAGGCGGCGAAGGTGGTCTGCCATTGCTGGTAGGCAGCCTTGAGGTTTTTCTTGTGCTCGGCGAAATATGCGCGCGTCTCGGGCGAGACGTAAAATTTTTCCGCTGGCAGGCCGAGGGCTTTGCGCGCGGCGTCCACGAACTTCACCCCGGCTTCACCGTGGGCTTTCTGCGTGCCGGCGACTTCCGGAATGCCTTTACCGATGAGCGTTTTGCAGATGATGAGTTGCGGCTGGTCCTTGGCGGCGAGGGCTTTCTCGTAAACCTTGAGCAGCGCGGCCATGTCATTGCCTTCTTTGACCGTCTGTACGGCCCATCCATAAGCTTCAAAGCGTTTACCGGTATCTTCGCATTGGGATTTGGAGCCCATGGCGTCGAGCGTCACGTCATTCGAATCATAAAAAAGAATGAGGTTGTCGAGACCCTGCCGGCCCGCGAGCGCCGCGGCTTCGCTCGCGATGCCTTCCTGGATGCAGCCGTCGCCGCACAACGCGATGACGTGATGGTCGAAAATTTTGTGTTCAGGTGTGTTGAAGCGCGCCTCGGCCATTTTTGCGGCCATCGCCATGCCCACGGCGTTGCCCACGCCCTGGCCGAGCGGCCCCGTGGTGGCTTCGACGCCCGGCGTGTCGCCAAATTCCGGATGCCCGGGGGTCTTTGAATGGAGCGCGCGGAAGCGCTTGATTTCGTCGATGGAAAGATCAAAGCCGACCAAGTTCAGCCACGCGTACAGGAACATGCTGCCATGGCCGGCGGAAAGGACGAAGCGGTCGCGATTAATCCACTTGGGGTCGTCGGGGTTTACGCGCAAGGCATGGCCGTAAAGGATGGCGCCGATTTCGGCCGCGCCCAGGGGCAGGCCAAGGTGGCCGGATTTGCAGGCGGCGACGGCGTCCATCGCCAGGCCGCGGGCCTCGGTGCAGGCGCGGGTGAGCGGTTCAGTTTTCAGGGTCATGTCGGTAAGGTTAATGCGTGAAAGTTAACTAGAACATTCCCGGGCTGTGACGCCAATGCAAAAACGCATCCGCCAAGCGCCTTGTTTGGCGAGGGTTATAAACTAATGGCGAAAATGTAATTGGCCTTTCCGCGTGCTTCAGGCAAACTGGCGAGGTTATGAAAAAATCCACGATTGTGTTAGGTTGTCTGGGCATCGCCATCCTGGTCCTGCTGGTGCTGGGCGGGATGATCGGTGGTTCCTACAACTCAATGGTCAGCCTCTCCCAAGGGGTGGACAGTCAGTGGGCGCAGGTGCAGAACGTGTACCAGCGCCGTGCGGACTTGATTCCCAACCTGGTGAACACTGTTGCCGGTGCGGCCAATTTCGAAAAATCCACGCTCACCGCGGTGACCGATGCCCGTGCGTCCGTCGGCCAGGTCAAAATTGACCCCAGCAAGGCGCCCACCGACCCGGCGCAACTCGCCGCCTTCCAAAAAGCGCAGGATGGGCTGTCCTCGGCCTTGTCGCGTCTTTTGGTGGTTTCTGAAAATTATCCCACTTTGAAGGCCACGGCCAATTTCCGCGACTTGCAGGCCCAGCTCGAAGGCACGGAAAACCGCATCACCGTTGAGCGGCAAAACTTTAATGCCGCCGTGCAGAGTTACGATACCGCCATCAAGCAATTTCCCGGCGTGTTGGTGGCGGGTATGTTCGGTTTCCAACCCAAGCCCTACTTTGAGGCCCAGGCCGGCGCGGAGACCGCCCCCAAGGTGAATTTCAATTTCGGTTCGACCGCGCCGGCTTCCACCGCTCCCTGAACCCGCCATGCGCCGCTGGCTAATTGTCTTGGTGGTCTGGCTGGCCACCGCCTCCGCGCTTTGGCCGGCGGAGACCCTGCCGCCGAAGCCGGATCGGTATTTTAATGACTACGCCGGCGTGGTTTCCGCGCAAACCGCCAGCACCCTGAACAGCCAGTTGGAAGATTTTGAGAAGCAGACCTCCAACCAGGTCGTGGTGGCGGTTTTTCCGAAGCTGGAATCGGATTCGTCGATTGAGGATTACGCAAACCGCGTTTTTCGAAGCTGGCAGGTTGGTCAGAAGGATAAAAACAACGGCGCGGTTTTATTTATTTTTGTGCAGGATCACAAAATGCGCATTGAGGTCGGTTACGGACTTGAAGGTGCATTGCCTGATGCTCTCGCCAAGCGTATCCAAGATGACGAAATCACCCCGCATTTCCGCAATAACGATTACAACGGCGGTCTGACGGCAGGCGTCACCGCCATTCTCCAGGCAGTCAAGGGCGAATACAAGGGCAACGGGAGCACGCTGAATGAA
>JABDGR010000020.1 GCA_013285985.1 Verrucomicrobiota bacterium | reverse complement strand
TAGATGATTGTCACGGAGATCACCCCGAACACTTTCACCGCCGATGAACTCAAAATACTTCCGTCCACCTCTATGCCTTTGTCCCCTTGGTAGGGCGGGACGTCCCCGGCCCGCCTTAACTAATAGGAATTTGTTTTTTGAGAGTTGTCTTGGTTCGGAGGAGGGGGTTAAGTTTAAATTTATGAGAAAAGTTATTTTCCTTACACTCGCAGTCTTCGCAATTTTCCTCGGATATGTCGTCATTCGGATGCAAGTGAGAGCCCGCCAAAGTCAAGCGATAGTGGCCGTCTTCACGCAGGCGAACAGTGCGCACTCTGAGGCGAGGGTAATGCTCAATGGTCGCCCAGCCTTACTTCATAGGCAACCCGTATTTTCTGACAAGAAATACCTTCTCGCCTTGGAGGGCATTTCAACATCCGATTGTCCCGAACCATTTCGTCTTGCTTGGCTAAATTATCTCCAAACGGCAGAACGGTCAGATACGCCATTTAGCGGCTTGGGTGCTGTCGGGGAATATGCGCTTTCCGTAGTAAAGCCGTCTAGCGTCGGTGCCAAGGATGCTTTAGCTCGACTCGATAAAATCAATACCCCCGAAGCATGGATGCGTGTGGAAACTGTCGCACTTGAATATGGGGTTCAGCTCCTGCCAGCCAAATCGGCACATTACTGATAAGGCAAAAAAGGGGTCAGGTTTTAAGTTTTGTAATTAACCGTGCGAACCGGAGGCAATTACACCCCGGCGACGGGTTTTGCCGAGAACCTGAGTTGGGAACATTATTCGAGGCCCAAAAGGGGTCAGGTTTCACATTTCCCCCTGAGTAAAATGTCATCGACCACAACGACCCAAAAGCATCTTTATTGATAATATTATAATTTATTAAAATTTAACCGCGTCACGCCTGCCACACCGCCTCACGGTGACGCCCGCCCTCGCTTCCCTCGAGAACCTCCCATTCCAATAGTGAACAAACGCTCACTTTTTTAAGTTCTGGCCGGCCCATTTCCAATTTTCGAATTAACTTTCACCGCGAATTTCCTCACCCAGCGCGCGGAGGTATTGCCAGGTGTAGATGCCCGTCTTGTGGCCGTCGCTGAAGGTAAACGCCACGCCGTAGTTGCCCATCGGCTGCCAGCCGAGGATTTCCACGCCGGGGAATTTCTTCGGTCCGTCGCCGCCGTATTGCTGGCCGAAGATGTCGCGCTCGCCGATGTTTTCCGCGCTCGGTGAACGCGCGCGCAAAAATTCCGCGGGGAAAAAATCCTCCGCGCCATCCGGCCAGCGCAGGGCGAGTTCCCGGCCAATCAATTGCATGTCCAGCGGCGGCGGCGTCATGGTCAGCCGCGACTCTCGCCGCCCCGGACGCCAAAGGCAAGAACGCGCGCGCCTTACCCGATGCAGCTCAGGCCCGACGACGGCAGGTCATCGCCCTCGAATTTCCCGGCCGTCGCCGTTGGCGCATGGCGGTTGAGCAGCTTCAGCAAATCCACCTGGCGAACGGGGTGGGCCAAAAAACCATTCGCGCCGGCTTGCTCTGCGGCGTGGAGTTGTTGCTTTTCCGCCGGGTCACCATGGACGATGATCGGCGTGGGGCGCACCCCGGCCAGGCGCTCGCGCTGGCGCAACAACGAAGTGGTGGCGCTGCCATCCAAATCCGGCAGCCGCAAATCCATCAACACCAGGTCGTAGGCGCCTGGATTAAACAATGCCAGCGCGCCGGCGCTGGTCTCCGCCGGGGTGACTTCGCAGTCCGCCCGTTCCAGCATCGTCGCCAGCACCAGGCGCGTGCGCTCATCATCCTCGACGAGCAGGATGCGGCGCTGGCCCGCGCCGGGCAGCGGCCCGGGCCAGGGCGTGCCACTGCCCGCGAGCGACTGGCGGCGGTCCAGCCACACGGTAAACCAAAAATTCGCGCCTTCACCCAGGCGGCTTTCGACGCCAATCTGGCCGCCCATCAAATCGACCAGCCGCCGGCAAATCGCCAGCCCGAGGCCCGCGCCTTCGTAGCGGCGGGAAGACGAACTGTCCACCTGGTAAAATGGTTCGAAAATCCGCGCGGCGTGCTCCGCCGAAATGCCGATGCCCGTGTCGCGCACGCTGAAGCGCAGTTGATCCCGCCCCGGTCCGACCTGATGGCGCTCCACCCGCAGGGTCACGCGGCCTTGCGGGGTAAATTTAATCGCATTGCCGACAAAGTTGAGCAGGATTTGCCGCATGCGCGGCTCGTCCAGCAGGTAGCAAAAAGCCAGGTTGGGGTCCAATTCCGCGAGCAATTCCAGTTGCTTGGCGTGGGCGCTCTGCCGCTTGATATCGAGCACGCCCTGCACCAAAACGTCGATTTGCACCGGGACGGTCATAAAAGTGGCGGCGCCCGCCTCCATCTTCGCCAAGTCGAGGATGTCGTTGAGCAGCGTGAGCAAATGCTCGCCGGCGTTTTGGATGATTTTCAAAAGCTCGCTCTGTTCCGGCGCGCACTCCTGGCCGAGGAGCAGTTGCACGGCGCCAAGGATGGGGTTCAGCGGCGTGCGGATTTCATGGCTGATCATCGCCAGAAATTCCGACTTGGTGCGGGTCGCGGCCTCGGCTGCCTCCTTGGCCTTCACCAATTCCTCCATGACTTGCTTGCGAATCGTGATGTCCTGGATTTGGGAGATGAAATAAAGCGGGCGGCCGTCATCATCCCGCACCAGGGAAACATTCAGCAAAATCCAGATGAACCGCCCGTCCTTGTGGACGTAACGCTTTTCCATCTGGTAGGTGTTAATGGCGCCCGCCAACATGCGCCGGACCTGCCCGAGGTCGGCATCAAGGTCGTCGGGATGCGTGATGGATTGGAAATCGGAAACGAGCAATTCCTGCTCGGTGTAGCCGACAATCGCGCACAAGGCCTCGTTCACTTTCAACCAATGGCCATTGGGCGCCACCAGCGCCATGCCGATGGGTGAATGTTGCATGGCGGAGCGGAACTGGTCCTCGCTGCGGCGTAACTCCAGCTCCACCTTACGCCGCTCGGTGATGTCTTGGACGGTGCCGACCATCTTGATCGGCCGGCCGGTGCGCTGGTCCACCTGCACCCGGGCCTGTTCGTGGACGTGGCGCACCTCACCCCTGGGCAGCACCACCCGGTGTTCAATGGAATAATCGCCGCCCCCGGCAATCGCTGCGGCCACCGCCTGCGTGATGGCGGCATGTTCCTCGACGGGCACCCGGCTGAAAAAAAACTCGTTGGTGACGGCAACCGACCCCGGTTCGAACCCAAAGATACGATAACATTCGTCCGACCAACGCAGCGAGCTGGTGTTGATGTCGGAATTTTCCAAGTTCAGTTCCCAGCTGCCGCAATGCGCCAGATGCTGCGCCGCGGCCATCATCGCCTCACTGTGCCGGACTTTTTCCTCCGTCTGCTTGCGCTCAGCGATATTGCGGATGGAGGCGCAGACGAGCGTCTCGTTTTCAATCTCGATCGGGCTAAGGCTGATTTCGACCGGAAACTCGCCGCCATCCTTGCGTATGCCGAAAAGCTCCAAATTGCTGCCCATGGGACGGGTTTTCGGCTGGGCGAAAAAAACGGCCCGATGGCTCAGATGAGACGCCCGAAAGCGTTCCGGCATCAGCGACTCCAGGGGTTTGCCCTGCAATTCCACGCGGGTGAAGCCAAAGAGTTTTTCCATTTGCGCGTTGGCGAGGACAATTTTGCCGTCCGCATTGATAAGAATGATCGCGTCGGGCGCGGATTCGAGCAGCCCACGGAATTTTTGCTCGGTCTTGTAGCGCTCGGTCACGTCGCGCGCGACTGTGACGATGCCGACCGGGTGGCCCTTGCCGTCGTCCATCCGGGTGGAGTGCACCTCGAGCCAGACGCGCGAACCATCTTTATGATAGTCATGGCGCACGCCAAAAGATTTCTCGCCATTGATCACCGCGTCGAAACGCTTCCGGCCCCAGGCCCGCGCCTCGCCGGGCGGCAGCCGTTCAAAGACGGAACGTCCCAGCATTTCCTTCGCCTTCCACCCGAAGATGCGCTCCGCCGGCTTGTTCCAATAGGTGACGATGCCGTTCACGTCGGCGCAAACCACGCCGTCTTGCAATTGCGAGAGGATATAGGCATCCCGGCGCAGTGCATTCAGGTCAAAGGCCGAACCGGTTTTGGTTTCCGCCGGATTCGCTACTTGCCTCGCTTGGCGTGCCCCAGAAACACCCATGCGTCGTTTTACGCTCTTGGCTCCGCGGGCCGGCGAAGCACTACCGGCAATTCGACTCATTTTCGTTCTCATCGGAGGTGCCCGTAAGGTCTTGACCTCAAAATACATCCTAAAACCGACCAACAAAAGCAGAAAATCCATCAAGCCTTAACTCTCTTGTTATCATACGGATAATGGCAGGCAAAAAATGCTGAAATAAACTTTGCCTGCATATATCACGCGTTTCATTTAATTTGCCGCCCAACCTTTGACATTGCTTGGAGAACTTTTCCGCCCCATGCTTGTCGAAGAAAAGTCATGCCTTCCACGTCGCTTATCCGTTCCGCCTTGGGGTGGCTGGCCATCGCCGGTGGGGCTGGTGTTTTTGCCTTAGTTTATCTCTACAACCCTACGACCACCATGTCCGCTGCCGCCATCTCCGCCCCCTCCGCCAATAAAAACAAAACTCCGCCCGCCAATTTGGAAACGGTGACACTCGGCGCGGGCTGCTTTTGGTGCACCCAGGCCGTGCTCGAACGGGTGGACGGTGTGTGGGAAGTCACTTGCGGCTACATGGGCGGCACCGTCCCCAACCCGACCTATGAGCAGGTGTGCACGGAACTGACGGACCACGCGGAAGTCGTCCAGGTGAAATTTGATCCTAAGGTGCTTCCGTTCGCCGATTTGCTGGAATGGTTCTGGCGTTTGCATGACCCAACCACCCTCAACCGGCAGGGCGCGGATGTCGGCACGCAGTACCGCTCGGCCATCTTCTACACCAGTGAAGCCCAAAAACTTGTGGCGGAAAAATCAAAGGTTCTGGCGCAAAAAAACTTCAAAGACCCCATCGTCACCGAGATTCTCCCCGCCACGACCTTCTACAAGGCGGAAGGCTACCACCAGGAATATTTTAATAATAATGGCAGTGCGGGTTATTGCCGCGTTGTCATCGCGCCCAAACTCGACAAGCTCCACCTGACGCAAACACCGACGAGCGCACCCGGCATTGGAACCGGCCCGACGGGCACCGCCGCACCCGGCGCCGTCTCGGGAACAGCTGAGAAAAACTGACTGTTCACGCCGCGCGCCGCCGCCGCATCGCCAGGGCCAGTGTCACTCCGGCCAGCACCACCAAGAATACGCCGGTGAGGATCAGCGGTTCGGGGGCAACTTCCAGCTGCCGCACTGGCGGCAGCCTTTTCTCCAGGTTGGCAAAAAAGCTTGGCAGCACTTTTCTCAATTGTTCGCCGTGGCGAACGAACACCCAGCCAATGATGACGGCGCTCAGGCCCACAAAACCGGACACCAGGCTCGCGCCCAGCCAGAAAACATTCCGCAAGTCCACGCGCATATCCGCCACCGCGTCATTCTTGTTGCGAAATAACGGCCGGGAAAATTCGTCCAGCTTCCGGCCCGCATACCACCAGAGCAGGATGCCAAACAAAAAGATCGAAATGGCCGGGAGCAGCTCCGCCCGGCGGTGCGCGGCCGTGGCCACACCGTAAAGGTGCAGGATTTTGTCCGCATAACCCAGCGCCGCAGCCATCATCAAGACGGCCAGTATGCGCAAAATGTGTTTCGAGCGCATCCGGCGAGACGAGCGCGGCGCGGTCGGGGGGATGAGGATGTCATCTTTCGGTTCCATGGGCTGGGCGAAGCTGGGGGTTAAGGGGAGTTAGACGCGGTTGGGGCGCGGTGTAATTAACGATGACGCCGGCGAACCCACCGCGGTGGCGGCCTGCTGCAAAACCTCTTCAAGATTTTCCAGATACTTCACAAAACGACGCCGGCCGGCGGAAGTGAGGGTGATGGTCGTGCGAGGTCGCGCACTGGGTGTCGCTTCCTTGCGTTGCGCAACAATGCCCTCGTCCTCCAACGCCTTGAGATGCCGGTTGAGATTGCCGTCGGTCAGGTTGCAGGCTTGTTTCAATTCATTGAAAGAAAGGCCATCCACGGCTGCGGCCAACGCGGAAATGAGCGCCAGCCGGTTCGGCTCGTGCATGACGCGCGAGAGGGAGGCGAAGGGGTTTTCAACCGGCGGCATGGCGTTGGTTAATTTCAAAATGGGCGGGGCGAGGCTTACTCGGACTCCTCCGTACGGATCGGAGCGGGAAAACCAAAGAAGGTGCGCAGAGAAGGCAGGGGCTTTTCATCGTAGTGCAGCACCAGCCCGCCAAAAAATTCCCCAAAGAAAAACACCGTCCCCATGACCCACGAGTCATGTGTAAAGGACAAGGAAGGCCACCCGACGAGGCAGATCGCGCCACCGATGAGATAATACAACCCGACCCAGGACAGCCCGCGCGGCAGTACCTGGCGCGCGGTGAAATTGAGCAGCCCGCACAGCGCCATCCAGACGCCGAACAAAAGGTTGAATTGCCCATGAGACACCAACGCCATCGTCATCACCGCGCCGACCGCCAGCACTGGGGCAATCTCCAAGGCGGGACCCAGCCGGCGTACATCGCGGCCAACATCCGGGTCATGCCAGAACCAGTAAATCAACACTCCATAGTTGAGGGCCATCGCCAGGGCGAAGACCACCGCCCAGCCAATGAGATGTGCCATGGGCGTCGCGGGGAAATTCGGCGCGTCCAGCACCAGACCGGCGGCGAGCGCCACCACCCCGGCCAGGGCCCGCGCGCGACCGGAATAGCCCTTGAAGCGTTGTTTTTCAAGGATGGCCTGCTGAAGTTCGCGCACTTGGCGCAAGGCGTCGTGGAGCGAGGTTTTCACGAAGGGGTGATTATCACTTCAATTTGGCCAGCGCAAGTGCGGATGGAGGAAAGGCGAACCCATGCAGGCAGCCAGCGTCCGCATCGAGCAGGTAGATGCGTTCACAAGCGGTGTCCGGCTGATGATAGTGAAAGTTGAAGTAGAGCCGGGTACCCAATGGGCCGGTCTGGCCAAGTTCCCATAAGACGTTCCCCAAGCCGGAGAAGTCGGTCATGTTACCTGACCGCAATAGATCCCGACCCCGCCCAGCTGCGGGGAACCCGCAAACCCAGCAACCTCCGCGCAAATCATTAAAAAGCCGCCCCTCGGCGCGCAAAGCCAACCCCATCCAGGCCAGTGGCATACGCCGCCGGCCCGCCGCCGGCAAAATTCCCGTCCCGACAACATTTTCCGCAAGCAAACCAGCTAGAAAATTCTCGCGGTCAGGAATTTCCATCTGCCCAAAGAGTGGCGCCAGCGGCCGCAATAACGCGAGGGGCAAAGTCCAGCCCTGGGCGGAAATCGCTGCTCCGGTTGCCAGGCCCTGCGGACGGGCCGCCTCCAATTGGGGAACGAACATTTCCCAGGCCGGCGGCGCGATTGGCAATGGTAAAGACATGGCTGGGCTTGCGGGACGGTCGTTAGCTTTGCAAAACAAAGCTAGACCGTCAAGCCTCTATTTTGCTCCCGGTATTCGACTTGCTCGGACATTACTCCCAACTATCCTGTTGCCATGTCCAAACTCCGACTTTTGTTCAGTCTGCTGGCCCTCGCCGCCGTCGGCGCGGCTGTCTACGTTCGCGCCTCCAGTTCCCGCGCCGTCCCCGCCCCTGCGGCCAGTTCCGCCACGTGTACGGAATGCGACGCCCCGGCCACCTCGCCGGCCCTGCCCAATCCGTACTCCACCATTCCGAGCAAGGACGCGCCGGCCGCTCCGGCAAAAAGTTAAGCTTTGATTTTATCTCGACCGCTCGAGGAAACCGACTTTGCGGTAAACTTTGGCGAGGGTTTTATAGGCCGTTTTCTGGGTGGCCTCATCGCCGGTTTTGATGACATCGAGCAAGTGGTCTTTGTTCGCCATCAGCTCGGCATATTTTTTTTGCACGGACTCGAGCGTGGCCACGACCGCCTCCGCCACGGCAGATTTGAAGTCACCGTATCCCTTGCCCGCAAATTCGGCTTCCAGCGACGGCAGGGCGCGACCGGTGCATGCGCTGAGAATATGCAGCAGGTTGGTGACGCCCGGCTTATCCGCGCGCGCGGTGATTTCGCTGCCGGAATCCGTGACGGCCGACATGATTTTCTTGCGCAGCACCGCGGACGTGTCGCCAAGATACAACGTGCCGGACTGGTCTTCGTCAGACTTGGACATTTTCTTTGCGGGATCGGCCAGAGACATGATTCTCGCACCGGTCTTGGGGATGAATGGCTCGGGGACGTTGAACGTGGGCGAATAGGTGCGGTTAAACTTTTCCGCGAGGTCGCGGGCGAGTTCGAGGTGCTGCTTCTGGTCTTCGCCGACGGGCACGGCATGGGCATTGTAGAGCAGGATGTCGGCCGCCATGAGCACCGGGTAATTGAGGATGCCCGCGCCCACGCTTTCGTGCCTTGCCACCTTGTCCTTGTATTGCGTCATGCGCTCGAGCTGGCCGACCGGGCAGAGGCAGCCGAGCACCCAGGCCAGTTCCGTATGGCCGATGATGTGAGACTGCACAAAGATATGCGCCTTCGCGGGTTCCAGCCCGCTCGCGATATACCAAGCGACGAGTTCGAGGGTGGATGCGCGCAGCTTCGCCGGCTCAATGGGCTGGGTGATGGCGTGCATATCCACCACGCCGAAGTAACATTCGTAATCGTCCTGCATTCGCCGCCAGTTCAGGACGGCGCCGAGGTAATTGCCAAGGTGGAAACCGCCGCTGGGCTGCACGCAGGTGAGGAGGACCTTGCGGGTCGGCACGGCGGCTTCGCTATCGGAGCTTTTTACGTCAGCAGACATGCAAACAGGAAAAGCGCAAAATGCCGCCCCGGGCAAGCGAATGAAGCAGTTAATTTAAAACTGCAGCAAATACGGCAGGCGCGCGTAGAGGCCACGCGGATCATTGAACGAGCGCAAAAGCTGCCACTGGGTTTGCAACCGCTGCAGCGTCGCCTTCACCGGGTCATGCGCGACGGAATTGGAAATTTTCGACACCGGGGACGAATCACCCCCGCCAGCCAGTGATTGGATCAACGCTTGGTACGGCACGCGCTTTTCTGGGAATTGTACCAGGGTGGTGGGTTTGTCCTTCAAGCCCGCCAGGTCCTCGGCCTTGGCAATCGCGTCACCCAGCCCGCCGATGGCATTGACCAGCCCTTTGTCCTTCGCCACGGCCGCGGTGCCGCTCCACACGCGCCCTTGGGCGATGTTGCGCACGTCGTCCGGCTTGAGGCTGCGGCCCTCAGCCACCTTGGCGATGAACTGGTCGTACAAATAATCCACCAAAGTCTGCGCAAGCTTCTGCTCGTCCGGCGTCCACGGCCGCGCCATCGAATCCATGTCAGAGTTGGGCACGGTGTTGACGGTGTCAAACGTCAGCCCGTACTGGCTGGCAATGTCCTTGAAATTGAATTTCAGGCCGAAGACACCGATGGAGCCCGTGACCGTCGTCGGTTCGGCGTAGATGTAATCACTGTAGGCGGAGATCCAGTAACCGCCGCTGGCGGCGTAGGTGCCCATGGAGACGACGACGGGAATTTTCTCGTCGCGCAGGTTGCGCATCTCGCGCTGGATGACTTCGCTGGCCATGGCGCTGCCACCGGGGCTGTTGACACGCAGCACGACGGCCTTGACGTCTTTGTCGCCGCGCAACTGACGCAAGATGCCGGCCAAATCATCGCCACCGACGGTTTCGTCGCCACTGTCGCCGTCCACAATGTCGCCCTCGGCGTAAACGACGGCGATGTGATTGTGCGAGGAGAAGGGACTTTTGGCCGCTGAATCCCGTGTTTCCGCGAGACGGTGCGCGTAAGTGTTCAGCGAGACCTGGCGAAACGTGTCGTTGATCTCGTCGTAGTCTCCGGCCTTTTCCAATTCTTCAATCACCTCGTCAAGGTACCCGAGCTTGTCCACGAGTTTTTTGTCTTTGGCGTCGCCGGCGAGATACAGGCCCGGGTCGCTGGCCAGTTTTTTGAAAACACCGGCATCCAGCTTGCGGCTGGCAGCGATGTCGGTGGAAAGGGTTCCCCAAATATCACCGAGCAGGCCGGTGAGTTGCTCGCGGTCGGCGTCACTCATGTGGTCCTCGGTGAACATTTCCGTGGCGGATTTGTATTTGCCCACGCGGGTGACCTGCACGCCGACGCCATATTTTTGCAAGGCATTGTGCACAAACAGGGATTCCGCCGAAAGGCCGTTGATGGTCAGAAAACCAAACGGGTTGAGCGTGACCTCGTCGGCCACGCTGGCCAGGTAGTAATCCCGCAAGGTTGGCTCATCGAGGTAGGCATAAACTTTTTTGCCCGAGGACTTGAATTGCTCGATGGCCTGGCGCACTTCCCGCAGCGTGGCGTAGCCGGAGGCGGAGTTGTCCGTATCAAGGCTGCCACTGAGGTAAAGCGCGGTGATGTGCTTGTCCTTCGCGGCCTGGTTGATGGCATCCACCACGTCGTAGAGGGCCAGACGCGGGGAACTCGCCTCCACCCCGCCGAGACCGACACTCATGCGTGAAGCGGCGTGTGCGGGGGAATCGGTGATGGCCACATTCATTTCAAACACCAGCATGGATTTATCCTGAACCGTTTCCTTGGCGTGCGCGCCGATTATCCCGCGCACGAGAATCACCATGACGACAAAGATCACCAGGGCGATGACGAGCTGCATGATGAGCGTGGCCACAATGTTGGCCGCAACGGTCTTCCAGAAAAAACGCATAAGGAGAGGAGTCTAACGGCCCACCCATGGACTGCAAGGCGACAGAATGAAGGCTCGGGCGGTGGAAAAACCGCCAGCCCCGTCTCTGTCACCCAATTTTAATCAGACCGCCATGGAATCCCTCCGTGGGCCTGACTTTACGCTTTTTAGGCACTCTCTTTGCTGTATTCTTTCCCCAACCTGTTGTAGGCTAGCTCCCGCTTCCTCTTTTCCCATGACTGCCGACCCGTCCCACTCCGAGAAGCTTTCGACCAACCAGAAAGCCCTCGCCATCAATCTTGATGCCGCGATTTACGGCACTTTCGCCGAAATCGGCGCAGGCCAGGAAGTGGCGCGGCAGTTCTTCATGGCCGGCGGCGCCGCCGGCACGGTGGCCAAAAGCATGTCCGCCTACGACATGAAATTCAGCGACGATATTTACGGCAAGGCCCACCGCTATGT
Organism: Verrucomicrobiota bacterium; assembly: GCA_013285985.1. Lineage (GTDB taxonomy): Bacteria > Verrucomicrobiota > Verrucomicrobiia > Opitutales > JABDGR01 > JABDGR01. The sequence continues at coordinate 9,168 of JABDGR010000020.1, read as the reverse complement.
TTCCCGCGAACGCCTGCTGCAAATGCTCGATCACGAATACCAGTTGCTGACTGAACGCCTCAGCGAGCAACGCGGCGACCGCAGCACCTTTTTCGTCTACGCCAACACCGTCGCCGCCGCCAGCTACAAGGGAACCAATGACTGCCACGGCTGGATGGGCATCCGCTTCCAATTGCGCCCGCACGGGCCGCCCAACGACATCATCATCCACGTGCGCATGTGGGACAAGACGGCCGTCGCCCAACAGGACTCGCTTGGCATCAGCGGCGTCAACCTGGTCTACGGCGCTTTTCTGCTCCACAAAAATATCGAGCAATTCATCCTCTCCCTCGCCGACAACCTCGGCATTCAGCGCATCGAGGTGGACATGCTCGAATTCAACGGCCCGGATTTCGAGCACGTCGAAAACCGCTCCATCTGCCTGCACCTGGTGCAACACGGCCTGACCAACGCGGTGATGTATTCGCCCGACCGCCACGTGCTCCAGCCCTCGGAAATCCTCTACAAAAAAGCCATCTTTGTGGAGCGCGGTTCCTTCCGGCCCGTCACCAACGTCAACCTCGACATGCTGGAGGCCGCCGGCGCGCAATTTTTGCAAGAGGAGAAGAACCGCGGCCAGGAGGTCGTCGTGCTGCTCGAAATCACGATGCACAACCTGCTTGCCGGCGGCGAGCTGAACCTCGACGATTTTCTCGCGCGCGTGGACACCCTTGCCGCGCTCGGCTACCATGTGCTCATTTCGAATTACTCCGAGTTCTTCCGGCTGACGGACTACTTCCGGCGCTTCACCAAGAACATGGTCGGCATCGTGCTGGGCATTAATAACCTGCTCGAGGTCTTCAACGAGCAATATTACGACAACCTGGCGGGCGGCATTCTCGAAGCCTGCGGGCGCCTTTTTAAGGAAAATACCAAGTTGTACGTGTACCCCATGAAAGGTTCGGGTTACAACCGCTACCTGGCCGACCAGGTAACAGTAACCGGCGGCACCCGCCCGCCTTTGGCCATGCCGATGCCGGGCGACTGGCTCATCACCGCGCAAAACGTCCAGGTCAAAATCCATTTGCGCAACCTCTACTCTTACCTGCTGGAAAACCACTACATCGAGCCGGTGCTGGGTTATCACCAGGAAAACCTGGGGATATTCTCGCGCGATGTGCTCAAGAAAATCACCGAAGGCGACCCAGCCTGGGAAACCATGGTGCCCCCGCAGGCCGCCGCCATTATCAAGGATCGCCACCTCTGGGGCTACCGACCGGCACAAAATGCCGGTGCGAAAGCCGCCCAGCCGCAAAAATAGCCGCCGTCAGCGCACCGGGGTGCATTTGCGCTTGGCAACGCCGGTTAGTTCTGGCACGGTATTCAACTCTGCGCCTTTGCCTCCCGGCATCCGGCCATCCCTTATCGCCAGATTCTTCCCTCCACCAACCCTCCGATGAGCATCAAAATCAACTCCCGCGCCGCCTGGGCGGTCGCGTCACTCACTGCAATCGTGGCTGTCAGCACGCTGATGCACGCGCAATCCGCCCCGGGCCTTCCCGCCGAGCCCGCGCCGCTTGATCTTTCCACCGTCAAACCCGAGGAAGCCAAGTCCTACTTGACGACCTACGGCTTTCTCATCGGCCAGCGCGTCGCCGGCGTCCAGCCGCTCGGCCTGACCGCCGAGGAAATTGACCAAATCGCCGCGGGCATGAAACTCGCCATCACGGCCAAACCGACCGACGACATTCCCGGCGGCAAAGACATGGGCATGAAGATGCAGGACTATTTGAAGGCGCGCGCCGACAAAGTCGCCAAGGCGGAAGTCGCCAAGCAGCAGGCCGCCTCCGATAAATTCTTCGCCGACCTCGCCAAGAACCCCAACGTGAAGAAAACCGACACCGGCCTCTATTACGAAATCACCACCCCCGGCACCGACCCCAAGCCCACCGACAAGGACACCGTCACCGTCAAATATAAAGGGACGCTGATTGACGGCACCGTGTTCGACCAGACTGACGACAAAGACCCCACCCGCGATTTCGCGGTGACCGGTGTCATCCCCGGCTGGACCGAAGGGCTCAAACTCGTCGGCAAGGGCGGCACCATCAAACTCTATATTCCCGCCAAACTCGCGTACGGCGAACAGGCCAACGGCCCCATTCCCCCCGGCGCAACCCTGATTTTTGAGACGAGCATTGTTGACATTAAGCCGACTCCGGCGTCTTCAGCGACCGGCCAAATCACCCCCGAGATGCTCAAAGCTCTCAGCGGTGGTGGTTCGATGCCCAGCAACTAAGCACCCGTCTCTTTGCGTTTTTCACGCCGCCGTCTTCCCCGGAAGCCGGCGGCGTTTTGTTTTCAGAATCAGTTCTGTTTCGGCAACTTCGCCTCGTAAAGTTTCCACAACGCCTGCGTACCGTCGTCGGCATGCCCGGCGGCGGCCAGCTCGCGGTATAATTTTTCACCCAAAGCCAGCCCGGGCAGGTCGAGGCGCATTTCCTTCGCCGCCGCCAGCGCGATGGCGAGATCCTTGCAAAAATGCTTCACATAAAAACCCGGCGCGAAATTGCCCTGCAAAATCCTCGGCGCAAGGGTTTGCAGCGACCAGCTCGCCGCGCCGCCGCCACTCGTGCTTTTGAGCAGCAATTGCGGGTCCAGTCCGGCGCCCCCCGCGTAGGCCAGCGCCTCGCATATCCCCATCATCGTGCAGGCAATCATGATTTGATTGCACATCTTCGCGTGCTGCCCGCTGCCGGCGGAGCCGTGGTGGACAATCGTCGGGCCAAACAGCCGCAATACTGGTTCCGCGCGCACGAACGCCGCGGCGTCGCCGCCAACCATGATGGAAAGCTGCGCGTTGCGTGCGCCGACGTCCCCGCCCGTCACCGGTGCATCCAGCGCCAAGATACCACGTTTGGCAGCAGTCTCGGCGATGCGTTGGGCGAGCGCGGGAGTGGAGGTCGTCAGGTCAACCAGCAGCGACCCCGGCGCGGCCTTGGGCAACAAACCACTTGGGCCAAGATAGACTTCTTCGACATCTCTCGGCAGGCCGACCATGGTAAAAATCAACCGGCAGCGCGGCGCCAATTCCGCCGGGCTGGCCGCCCATTGCGCTCCGGCCGCGATGGCGCCCTCGGCACTGGCCCGGGTGCGCGAATATACAACCAGCGGATAACCCGCCTTGAGCAAATGCCCGGCGAGGCTGCGGCCCATCACCCCTAGGCCGATGAAGCCCACTACCCCACCCTCGAATTTTTGGCCTCCCGCCGGTCCGATTGTTACGCTCATCCGCCCATTTTGGAGGCATCCCGCCCCGGCGCAATTTTTAATCGCAAGCCACGGCGCGGGGCTGTATCCCTTTTTCGCTGTCTTTTCCCTTCCCTCATGCTTTTCGACCCTAAACGCCTCCTGCTGATTGCCGGGCCGTGTTCGCTGGAAAGCGAGGCCACCTGCCGCGCCGTGGCCGAGGTGCTTGCGCTCCTGCGTGACGAGGAACCGAGTTTGAACATCGTTTTCAAGGGTTCGTTCGACAAGGCCAACCGCACTTCCGGGCGGGGTGAGCGGGGCCCCGGTCTGGCCGCGAGCTTGAAGCTGCTCGCCTGGGTAAAGAAAAAATACAGTTTCCCGGTGCTCACGGACATTCATTTACCCACGCAAGCCAAGCCGGTGGCCAAAGTCTGCGACGTGTTGCAAATCCCCGCATTCCTTTGCCGACAAACCGACCTTTTGCTCGCCGCTGCCGCGACCAAGCGCGTCGTCAATGTCAAGAAGGGCCAGTTTCTTTCTCCGATGGAAATGGACCATGTCGTCGCCAAACTACGCCAGGCCGGTGCAAAAGAAATCTGGCAGACCGAGCGTGGCACCAGCTTTGGCTACCAAAATCTGGTCGTCGACATGCGCTCCTTCGCCATCCTGCGCCGCCACGGCGCTCCGGCAATTTTCGATGCGACGCACAGCGTGCAACTGCCCGGCGCGGCGGGCGGAGCCTCGGGCGGTCAACGCGAGTTCGTGCCGCCTTTGGCGCGCGCCGCACTCGCTGCCGGCGCCAATGGCCTGTTCATCGAAACCCACCCCGACCCGGCACGGGCGATTTCCGACGGCCCCAGCCAGGTGCCGCTCGCGCAATTTCCGGCGCTCATTGCCTCGTGCCTGCGCGTGTGGCGCGCAACACGGTAAACCGGGAGACGCAACCTTTACCCCGCGGCGCGGTTGAACCCCGCTTTGCCGCATCACCCCATCGCGCGGGCAAAATCCCCTGCATGAGCGACTCCTTCAACCCTGATTCTCCTGCTCCGACGGCCTTGCACCGCACCCTGCCGTGGATGTTGTTGCTCTTTGCCGGCAGCGGCTGTGCGGCGTTGATTTACGAAATCGTCTGGTTCCAGATGCTTCAGCTGGTCATTGGCTCGACGGCGGTGTCGCTGGGCGTACTGTTGGGGACGTTCATGGGCGGGATGTGTCTGGGCAGCCTGCTGCTCCCACGCGTGCTTTCAGCCAAGCACCGCCCGTTGCGCGTGTATGCGCTGCTGGAATTGTCCATCGGCATCGTCAGCCTGGCAGTGCTGTTTGGGATGCCACTACTTGAGCGCGTCTATTTGGCGGGCGCAACGCCGGGCATGTCCAGCATCCTGCTGCGCGGGCTGGTTTGCGCGGTTTGTCTGCTGCTGCCAACTTTGCTGATGGGGGCGACGCTGCCGGCGATTTCCCGGCGGCTCGAAGCGACGCCGACGGGTGTATCCTGGCTGGGGTTTTTCTACGGCGGCAACATCGCCGGCGCGGTATTCGGCTGCCTGCTCGCGGGTTTTTACGTGCTGCGCGTGCACGACATGGCCGTGGCGACCTATGTCGCAGCGCTCATTAATTTTTCCGTGGCGATGCTGGGACTCGGCCTCGATGCGCAATTGCCGCAAGAAGAACCCGCGCCTGCAGTTGAACCACTGCCGACGCTGGCCTCGCCAGCCAACTCCTTTCCCCTCCGCAAGCTGGTCTATCTCACCATCGCGCTCTCCGGCTTCACGGCCCTCGGCGCCGAAGTGGTGTGGACGCGCTTGTTGTCGCTGCTGCTTGGCGGGACGGTTTATACGTTCTCGGTGATTCTCGCGGTGTTTTTGACCGGGCTGGGCATCGGTAGCAGCATCGGCTCGTGGTGGGCGCGCATCACCACCAGCCCGCGCCTGGCGCTGGGTTTTTGCCAATTGCTGCTCGCCGCAGCCATCGCCTGGCCAGCCTACATGATTGCCCATTCGCTGCCCTATTGGCCAATCGACCTCACGCTCGCGGGGCCGATTACGCCAACGGCGGTGAACATGCCCTGGTATGCCTTTCAACTCGACCTGGCCCGCTGCTTCTGGGCCTTGCTACCTCCCACGCTGCTTTGGGGCGCGAGCTTCCCGCTGGCGCTCGCCGCCGCCGCCAACCGCAAGCAGGATCCCGGCAAACTCGTCGGTGGAGTTTACGCAGCCAACACCGTCGGCGCGATTCTCGGCTCGCTGCTGTTCAGCCTGTTTGTCATCCCCCATTGGGGCGTGGCCAGCGCCGGTGGCACCCAGATGGCCGAGCGCATCCTCATCGGCGTGGCCATCGTTTCCGCCCTGCTCATGCTGGTGCCCGCCCTGTTGCCCGAACTCGACGTCGAAACACCCGTGGAAAAGAAACCCTCCAGCTTCGCGCTGGCGGGCGGCACCATCGCGCTCGTGGCCGCGTGCGGCTTGCTGAGTTTTCTCGCTTTCAAAGTGGACAAGGTGCCCGACGGCGTCATTGGCTACGGACGCAGCCTGCTCAAAAATCTGCCGCTGCCGGAGTTTGTTTACGTCGGCGAAGGGTTGAATTCCTCCGTCGCCGTCTCGCGCCAAAGCAATGGCGAATTGAATTTCCATGTCAGCGGCAAAGTTGAGGCCTCGACGGAACCGCAGGACATGCGCCTGCAACGCATGCTGGGCCATGTTCCGGCGCTGTTGCAGAATGCGCCGAAGTCGGTGCTCATCGTCGGCTGCGGCGCGGGCGTCACCGCGGGCACCTTTACGCAGTATCCGAGCATCCAGCGCATCGTCATTTGCGAAATCGAACCGCTCATCCCCCAATATGTCACCCCGTGGTTCGGCGACCAGAATTACCACATCGTGGACAACATCGCGAAGGAGAATCCGCACAAGGTCAATGGCAAGCAGGTCGAAGTCATCTATGACGACGGCCGGCACTTCATGCTCACGACCAAGGAAAAATTCGACATCATCACCTCCGACCCCATCCACCCGTGGGTGAAGGGCTCCGCCGTTCTCTACACGCAGGAATATTTTCAATTATGCAAAGAGCACCTCAACCCCGGCGGCATGGTCACGCAATGGGTGCCGCTTTACGAAAGCACGCCCGCCACCGTCCAAAGCGAACTCAAAACCTTTTTCTCCGTCTTCCCCAGTGGCACCCTCTGGAGCAATGACCAAAGCGGCGACGGTTACGACGCCATCGTCCTCGGCGAGGCCGACCCCGCGCCCATCAACCTGGACCAGTTGCAGGCTCGCCTCGACCGCCCCGAATATGCGCCGGTCGCGCAGTCGCTGTCCGATGTGGGTTTTCGCTCCGCGCTCGACTTGGTGAAGACCTATGGCGCCTCGGGTTACGACCTGGAAAAGTGGCTGCGCCCGGCCGACCTTAACCGCGACCGCAACCTGCGCCTGCAATACCTCGCCGGCTTTGGCGCCAATGTTTATCGCGAAAAGGAAATTTACGAAGACATCAAGGATTGCCGCACCTGGCCGGACGGCCTCTTTGAAGGCTCGCCGGACAACATCAATGATCTGCATACGGCGATTGCCCCGAGGCCGCAACTGACGCTGCAAAACCTGAACCAGTTGCTCAAACCGTAGGCGCGCGATGCTGCGGGACTAATTCAAGCAGACGCCGGGCGAAACTGACCGCGGGTTCGGCGGGAAAGCTGGCACGAATTGCCCTAGCTGCAGCCTGGCCCATCTGCGGCCAGTGCTCACGCTGCTGCCAGGCGCGTTCCATGGCTGTGGCGACACACTTGACCGTCGGCCCGGCGGCAATAAAACCCGATACGCCGTCTTCAAGCAATTCCGCGTTGCCGGCCACGTCTGTCACCAGGCACGGGCGGCCACAAATCATGGCTTCCACAATCGCCAGCGGCAGGCCCTCGAACCGGGAAGGAAGAATCAAAAGATGGTTCTGCCGCCAGATTTCCATGACATCGTCCACATGGCCGTGAAAAAAAACATGGGCCACGCCCAGCAGTTCCGCCATGCGGCGCACGCCATTTTCCGAGTTGCCCCGGCCATAGAAATGAATTTCCACCGGGCGGTTTTTCCACCCGGGGTTGGCCAGCGCCCGCAAAACCAAGTCGCACCCCTTGGTGTCCGGTTCCAGCCGGCCCACAAAGGCAAGGCGAAAAATCCCGGTTTCCCCGGGCCAGGGCAGCTCGACATCGCGGGGGACGTTGAACGGGTTGCGCGCAATCTGGAAATTTTCTCCGGCCAGCCCAGTCATCAACCGGGTGGATTCCAAATTTTCGCGGCAGACAAAATACGCGGCGGAGGCGTTCTGAAAATAATCACGCATTACCGCCGCCCAGGCATCGGAGGGCCAGTTGTATTCATAGGTGGCCTGGGAAATCAGCGTGTAAGGAATATGCAAACCCCGACAGTGCTTGATCAACGCTCCGGGAAAATCATTGTTGCCGCTCGAAAACACCGCCAAATCCGGCCTGATTTCCTGCAGCCGGGCTTTGAACCAAACCGTGGAATCCCGCCGGGGAAGTTTTAATCGCACACGAACCTGCTGACCGATCATATGCGTGAACTGGCTGCGAAAAGTGGGCGCGGGCCACCAACCCACCCGCACGCCGGCTTTTTGCAAATCGGCAATTCGCGGGTGCGCCGGCCGATTGGAAACATTGGGCAACACCGCGGAAATCTCATGGCCCTGCCGCGCCAAGTACGCCGCTGTTTGCGACCATAATTCCTCACTGCCACCCCACGCCGGACCGGCCATGGATGAAACAAAGGCAATTTTTGAGCCAGACTTGCCCATCACCGCCGTATTTAATTCAGGCCGTCTTGAAAAACAAGCTGGATATGGACTATTGGTGCGTCCCTGATTCGAATGGTAATTCCATGGTTTTCCCCACCGGCAAAGCCGCCCATAGTGCGGCGAGTTCACCGATGCACGCGCGAATTTTCCTCAAGTCGGTCTCTGTCAATCTCCGCACCGGACGGCTCAACGGATGTCCCGTTTGATGCTGCGCCAGCAACGCGTTGAACTCCTCGGCCGGCCAGGGTTGCTGCTGCCCAATTTCGCGGTCAAACAAGCCGACCACCCACTCCACCAGATCCATATCCTCCGGCAATTTCCCCCGCGGCCACGGCGCGCCGAAATCGCCCAGGTTCCAGCCCTCGGCCACCAAACCGTAAAAACCGCGCTGCATCCCCAGGGCCGTCTCGACGGCATAATGCGCCAGGTCATGCTTCGGGAAAAACTGCGCCGTCGGCCCGCGATATTGCTGGCGCGCGATGGACCCATCCGGCCGCAGGCACGTTAGCACGTATTCATCGGCGGCGCGCTTCGTCAGTCGGAGTAAAAGAATGGGCATGGGTGGATTTAATCAGGTAAATAACCTCCCATTCACCGCTTCCCACTTCCAGCTTTTAAATCCACTCTTCTCCGCCTATCCTGCCTCAATGCAATCCTTCGCGGCCGCGGCCATCGTCTTCACCGGCGGCTTCATCATCATGGTGCTGGAAATCGTCGGCACGCGTTTTCTGGCGAAATATTTCGGCACGTCCTATTACGTCTGGGTCAACCAAATCGGGCTGGTCATGGTCGCGCTCGCGGCGGGTTATTACTTCGGCGGGATTCTGGGCGACCGCTGGCGCCGCCTCGGCTGGCTGGCCGTGCTGCTGGTGCCCGCCGGCGTTTTCACTTTTTACATTCCCAATTACGCCGACCAGCTGATTAATTTTGTCTCCACGCCCGTGGACCAGCCCTTGACACCGCTGCGGCAGACACTCGACCCCGTGATGGGCAGCGCGGTGATTTTCCTACTGCCGTGCGTGCTGCTGGCGACGCTCTCGCCTTACGTGACGCAAATCTGCGCGCGCAACCTCGCCCACGTCGGCCGGGCCAGCGGATTGATTTTTGCCGCGAGCACCGTCGGCAGCATCGCGGGCGTGTTTA
>JABDGR010000019.1:2500-21332 GCA_013285985.1 Verrucomicrobiota bacterium | reverse complement strand
CTCGGAGATTTCATTTTCCCGGCGATCCATTTCCGCGAGGCCAAGTTTTTTGTAACGCAGCCAAAATCGGTAGTAAAGATGCAGGTCAAGGTTCAGCCACACACAGAAAACGTAGTAGGATAAAAGCCCAGTTAATGGCCAAAGCACAATTTCACATAATATAAAAACGCGTTTGGGGTGGGTAGTATTGATCGAGTGTTGCAGCCACTCGGTTATGATAGTCCCACCCACGCCCCCAATAACGCTATGGATAAACCAATCATGGATGCGCTTTCTCCATAATGGCTGGCTCGAAAGTTTCTGCAACAAAGTAGCCATAATGACAATTCAGGCTACAATAATTATTTTGGTCAACTCAATAACTCCGGCCCGTTTTGTTTTCGAAATAATTGATGAAGGCGCGGTTGAGGACGGCGAGGCCGCCCGCGGTGGGGTAATGGCCGGTAAAATACCAGTCGCCGTCGTTGCCGGGAACGGCCGCGCGGAGGTCCTCGATGCTTTGGAAAATAATCTTTACCTCGCCCTTCCACGCGTCGAGCGGTGGGCGGACGAGGGTCGAGATTTTTTCCGAAATCTGTTCGGCGGTGAAGAGGTCGTAGAGCCGGCGCACGTGGTTGCGCAGCGAGCCGGCGGGCAGGTCGGCCTGGCGCACGCAGTCCTGGTAAATTTCGCGCAGCATGTCCTCCAGCCCGCGCTCCTTGGCCAGCGCGACCGCCGCCTGGAAGGCGATGAACTTGCCCAGCTCCGACATGTCAATGCCGTAGCAGTCCGGATAGCGGATTTGCGGCGCGGTCGAGGCGATGATGATTTTCTTCGGGCGCGTGCGCGCGAGGATGCGCAGGATGGACTGCTTGAGCGTCGTGCCGCGGACGATGGAATCGTCGATGCACACGAGCGTGTCCGTCGGCTGCACGACGCCGTAGGTGACGTCATAAATGTGCGAGGCGAGCTGGATGCGGCTGTCCTCCTGCGAGATGAAGGTGCGGAGCTTGATGTCCTTGTGGGCGATTTTTTCGCCGCGCGGCCAGTTGTCCATCACCAGCTGGTCGAGCAGGTCGGCGTTGAGGCGGCCGTCCTTCTGCGCGGCGAGGATGGCGTCCTTGACCTCGACGCGGCGGCGGCGGCGGAGCTCCTCAAGCAGGCCGTAGTAAGCGGTTTCCGCCGTGTTGGGGATGTGCGAAAAAATCGTGTTGTGCAGGTCGTAATCAATCGCGCGCAGGATGGAATCAGCCAAACGCGCGCCGAGGACCTTGCGCTCGCGGTAAATGTCGGCGTCGTTGCCGCGGGAGAAATAAATGCGCTCGAAGGAGCAGCCGTGGCGGCGCTTCGCCGGCTCGGTGAAGGGCGCGTGGATGACTTTACCGTTGTTCTTCACCACGAGCGCGTGGCCCGGCGTGATTTCGTGGACGGCCTCGTATTCGGCGTCAAAAATCGTCTGGAGCGCGGCGCGCTCGCTGGCCACGGCGATGATCTCGTCCGTTTGCAGGAAGAAACCGGGCCGGATGCCCAGCGGGTCGCGCATCACGAAGCAGTCGCCGTTGCCGATGAGGCCCGCGATGGTATAGCCGCCGTCCCAGCCCTCGGCGGCGGCGCGCAGGACCTGGATAGGGTCAATCTGCGCGGAAATGCGCACGGGGATTTCCGCGCCGGGCACGCCCTGGTCGCGCAGTTCGCGGAAGATGCGCGTGTGCTCCTCGTCGAGGTAGTAGCCGATTTCCTCGAGGACGGTCTGCGTGTCGGTGTTGAAAATCGGGTGGACGCCGCGGTCGATGAGCTGCCGGTTGAGCTCCTCGGTGTTCGTCAGGTTGAAATTGCCGCAGACCATCAGATTGCGCGTCTTCCAGCTGCTTTTGCGGAAATACGGATGACAGACGGATTTGTCGTAGCTGCCCGAGGTACCGTAGCGCAAGTGGCCCATCAAGACCTCGCCGCCAAAATCAAACTGCTCTTTGACGGTGTTCGGGAATTCGGGGAAAATGCGGTGTTTGCGCTCCAACTCGCGGTATTCCTTGAGTTGCTTCGAGAAAATGTAGGTCAGCGCGTTGGCGCGCGTGTCGCGCTCGCGGAACATGAAGGCCCGGCCCGGCGGGATGTCGAGCTTCACGCAGCCGATGCCCGCGCCGTCCTGGCCGCGGTTGTGCTGCTTTTCCATCAGCAGGAAGAGCTGGTTGAAGCCGTAAAGCGGCGTCTTGTATTTCTCCGCGTAGTAGCTGAGCGGCTTCAACAAGCGGATGAGCGCCACGCCACAATGATGCTGGATTTGGTCGCTCATGTTGGGAAATCGTTAAGTGTTGTCCATCGCCTTGGGAATGGCGTCCGTCCACGTCTCACGCAATTTGCCCACCGGCCAGGTGATGGTGAGGGTGCCTTCGCCGCCGCGCCCGGGCGCGACAACCTTCAAAATCGCCTCGCCCTGGCCTTCGCCCAGCGCGATGGCGGGAACCCCGGCCGTCTCCGCCGAGCGCAACAGCGCGCGCGAGTACTCCGGTTTGATGGCGAGGATGATTCGCCCCTGGCTTTCGCCAAAGAGCAGGGCATCGAGCCGGAACGGCCGGCCCGCGGCCTTCGCCGCTTCCGCCGCCGGGCGCAAATCGAGGTCCGCGCCAAAGGTCTTGTGCGCGGAGAAGAGCATCTCGCTCACGGCCACCAACAAACCGCCCTCGGAGACGTCGTGCGCCGCCGCCACCCGCCCGGCGCGAATTTGCTGACGGACAAAATTGTGCAGCTTTTTCTCAGCCTCGAAATCCAGCGCCGGCGCATCGCCGGTCTTCAACTTGTGGCGGACTCCGAGGTAATACGAACCGCCCAGCTCATGCGGCCAGCCGCCGAGCAGAATGAACGCTTCCTCGCCGGTCTTGAGCGTGGGCGTGGTGACGTGCTCGATCCGGTCCACCATTCCCGCGATGGAAACCGTCGGCGTCGGGTCGATCGCGCCACTCGGGCTTTCATTATAAAGGGAAACATTGCCGCCGACGACGGGGATGTCGAATGCGCGGCAAGCCTCCGCCAAACCGGCGACGGCCTCGCGCATCATATAAAAATTCTCCGGCTTGTAGGGATTGCCGAAATTCAAATTGTTCGTCATCCCCAGCGGGTGCGCGCCAGTGCAGGCGAGATTGCGCAGACACTCGACGATGGCGATTTCGCCGCCGCGTTTCGGGTTCAAATAACAAAAGCGGTTGTTGCAGTCATTGGCAATCGCCAGCAGGCGCTCCCGCCCGCCGAGGCGCAGGCGCACCACCGCGGCATCCCCGCCGGGCAATAGCGCCACGCCGGCCTGTACCATGTGGTCGTATTGACGCCAGACCCAGCGCTTTTCCGCAATCGTCGGGTGCGCGAGCAACTGGGGCAAGGCGTCGCGCGCGCCGGCGAGGTCGAGGTCCGGAAGCTTCGCCGCTTCCGGCGTCCACGCCCGTGTCCCGGCGAGGTAGGCCGGCTCGCGGGCTTCGCGGTCGTAAAGCGGCGCTTCGTCGGCCAGCGCTTTGGCGGGAATGCGCACAACCGGCACGCCGTGATGCGTCACCAGCATATCGTGGCCTTCGGTCACTTCGCCAATTTTCGCGGCATGCAAATCCCACTTCTGAAAAATCGCCTCCAGCTCCGCTTCGCGGCCCTTTTGCGCGATGACCAGCATGCGCTCCTGGCTTTCGGAGAGGAGAATTTCGTAGGAATTCATCCCCGTCTCGCGCTGCGGCACTTTGTCCAACTCGATATGGATGCCACTGTCCCCGCGCGAAGCCGTCTCGCACGTCGAGCACGTCAAGCCCGCCGCACCCATGTCCTGGATGCCGACGACGAGGCCCGGCACCGCCATCATTTCCAGGCAGGCCTCGAGCAAAAGTTTCTCCATGAACGGGTCGCCCTTTTGCACCGCCGGGCGGTCGGCGGCGCTCTCCTTGGAAAGCTCGCGCGAGGCAAAACTCGCCCCGCCCAGACCGTCGCGCCCCGTCGCCGCGCCGACGTAATAAACCGGGTTGCCCGGGCCGCGCGCCGTGCCGCGTTTGATCTGGTCGTGCCGCAGCACGCCGAGGCACAGCGCATTCACCAGCGGGTTGCCTTCGTAGCAAGGGTCGAAGTAAATATCGCCGCCCACATTCGGAATACCGATACAGTTGCCGTAGTGGCCGATGCCGGAAACCACGCCGCGGAACAGCCGTTTGGCCGCAGGCGACGAAAGATCGCCAAAGCGCAGCGAATTCGTCAACAACACCGGGCGCGCACCCATCGTGAAAATGTCGCGGATGATGCCGCCCACGCCCGTCGCCGCGCCTTCGAAAGGCTCGACGGCGCTCGGGTGGTTGTGGGACTCGATCTTGAACGAAACCGCCCAGCCGTCGCCAATGTCGATGACGCCCGCGTTTTCCTCTCCTGCTTTGACGAGCACCTGGCCCGCCGCATTCGGGTCGGCCTTGGAGGTCGGGAAGCCTCGCAACAGCTTGCGCGAATTTTTGTAGGAGCAATGCTCCGACCACATTACCGAGAAGACCCCGAGTTCAGTCAGCGCCGGGTCGCGACCCAGTAAATTTTTGATGCGCTCATATTCCTCCGGCAGCAGATTGTGTTTGCGCACCAGCTCCGGCGTAATCGGAACGTTTAACACCGGGTCGGGATTGGGCGGCAGCGCGGCGGGCATGGGTGAGGGTTGGGAAATTATTCGGCGAGGGCGATGGGTTGGGAAAGTCCGGGTTGTTCGACCACGAGGCGGCTGGCGAGGAACGCCCGCAGGATGGCAATGCCGTCCACACTGGGGTGGAACGCCTCCACCACGCGCTCCGGGTGCGGCATCATGCCGAACACGTTGCCCGCGCGGTTGCGGATGCCCGCGATGTTCGAGATTGACCCGTTCGGGTTGCCGACGGCGTTGACGTTGCCGGTCGCGTCGCAATAACGGAAAAGGATTTGGGAGTGCGTGGCCAGGTCGTCGAGCCCCGCTTCGTCAATGCGGTAATTGCCCTCGCCGTGGGCGATGGGCACCCGCAGGCGCGCGCCGAGCTTGCTGCGGTTGAATTGCTCGGTGGATTCCTCGACGTGGATGGTCTGCGTCTGGCAGCGGAACTGGAGACCCGCATTGCGCACCAACGCGCCAGGCAACAACCCCGCCTCGCACAAAATCTGGAAACCATTGCAGATGCCGAACACCAGCCCGCCGTTGGCGGCGTATTCCTTCACGGCGGCCATGATCGGCGAAAACCGCGCGATCGCGCCGCACCGCAGGTAGTCGCCATAAGAAAAGCCGCCCGGCAGCACCACCGCTTCCGCCTCCCCCAGGCTCGTTTCCTTGTGCCAGACAAACCGCGCAGGTACCCCCAGCACGGAATCGAACGCGTAGAGCGCGTCGTAATCGCAGTTGGAGCCGGGGAATTGGACGATGGCGACGGACATGAGTCGGCGGAAGGGTCATTTATAATGACTTGTCGCGCCGTGTCCAGCAGAAGAAAGCAAGTTTGCTACTTATCGCTCTTGGCTGAAACCAAGCCAAAGAAACTCACCCACCCGCGCAGGGCAGCCAGAACCGGAACGTCGCGCCGGAGCCGGGTGGAGTCTCCACCAACTCGATGTCGCCGCGGTGGTCGCGCAGGATGCGCTTGCAAATCGCCAGGCCGAGGCCCGTGCCGTCCTGGCGCGCGGTGAGGAAGGACTCGAAGACCCGCGCACCCAGCGCCGGGGGCACGCCGGGGCCGGTGTCGCGCACTGTAACCGTTGCCAGGCGCACGTTGTCCTTCGTCTCTTCGCGCAGTTCGATATCAATCCGCCCGCCCTGTGGCATGGCCTGGAGGGAGTTGAGCATCAAATTCAACAGCACCTGCTGGAGCTGGCTCTTGTGCGCATCCACCAGCAACGGCCGCGCCGGCGGGTGGAAATGTACTCCCACCCTGCTCTGCTCAACCTTGAGTCGCAGCAGCCGCACCGTCTCCTCAATGACCGTGCCGAGCGGCCAGCGGGATTGCAGCGCCGTGCCCGATTTGGAGAAACCCAATACCCGCTCGACCGTCTCACCCATCTGGCTGAGTTTTTCTCGAATGATGGTGACGTCCTGCTGGCGCACGTCGCCCTCGGGGAAGCGCAAATCCAGCGTGTCGAGCAGCAGGGTGATGACCGTAAGCGGATTGCGGATTTCATGCGCGATTTCGGCGGCGAGCAGGCCCAAAGTCGTCAAGCGCTCATTCTTGCGCAGGGATTCCTCCGACGCGAATACCCGCGTATAGAGTTCGGCATTTTGCGCCGCGACGGCGCACAAATTCGCCAGCGTGGAAAAAATCCGGCGTTCATCGTTGTTAAAGCGGTGGCTGCGGTCCGTATAAACATTGAGCACGCCGATGGCGCGATCGCCCACAAGAATCGGTGTGACCAGGAGCGACACCAGCCCGGCGCTCGCCACGAGTTGCGTGAAATGGTGTTCCTCCGTGTGCGCGACGCTTGGAACCTCCACTTGTTTTTTGTGCCGGATGACGGAGCCGAGGACGCTGTCCGCCAAGGCGAGGTTTTCCGCGTGGGCCGCCGGGCCGCCATCGTGGCCGGCCAGCGCGGCCAGGCGCAGTGACGCCCCATCGGCATTGAGTAAAAAAATCGCGCAGAGCCGGCAGGGCATCAGGCTCAATGCCTGGCGCGCGGCGGTGTCGAGCACGGCCTCGAGTTCGAGTTTGGACACGAGCGTCTGCCCCGTGGCGATGAGCGATTCGAGCTGCCGCGCCTTGATGCGGAGCTGGTTGATGAGCCACAGACGGCCGACCACTTTCGTGGCTTCGCTCGTGAGCAGGGTGAGGATTTTCAATCCCGGCTCGCCAAATGCCGCCGGCTGCTCGCTGTCCACATTCACCACGCCGACCACCAGGCCATCGAGCAGCATTGGCACCGCCATCTCGGAGCGCACCGAATCTTTCAATTTATAATAGCGTGTGTCCGCGTGGACGTCGGGAATGACGAGCGGCTTGCCGTGCAGCGCGACCCACCCCGTCACCCCTCGGCCGGGCGGCAGTTCCAGTCCCCGGGTATCTTCCGGCAGCCCGTGCACGACTTCGATTTGCAGCCGCCGCGTGTCCGGATTGACGAGGGCGATGGACGCACTCGTGGACGGTAGCACGCGCATGACCTCGTCGAGGATCAGGCGCAAGGCCTCATGCGCGTCCTCGGTGTCGCTCACCAGGCGCGAAATGTGGTAGAGCGCGTCGAGCTCGGTCTGGGAATCGTCAGGCACAGTAAAGACAGACTGTGGCACAATTTCCGGCCGATTCCAAACTTACTTCAACACGGGTGGAATGACGGAGAGGACGGGTTTTTCCTCAATTTTCCCGGCGAGTTTGAGGTAATGCCCGATGACCCAGATTTGCGAAAGGATTAAAATTCCGCCGACGACATACAGGAAAAAGATTTTGGTGTTATGCCAGATGTGCAGGATATAGGCATCCGTTACCATATGCATGCTGTCCATCGATTTTATCAGCGGAAAGACGCTGTTCCATAATTGGGATTTTTTGGAATAATCCACGAGAATTTGTTCCGGCACCTGGTAGAGCAGGTATAAACTCCAAAACAACGCCAGCGTGCCGCCGACCTGGTTGAGCGCGAGCACCCGGGCCCAGCGGGCCTCGCCCGTTTTGAGCAGCTGGTGCCGCCAGACCAGCTCGAGCGCGCCAATGATGAAGCAGAGAATTCCGAAATTCAGCAGCAGCACCCGCAGCGGCCCAGGCTGGACATACTCCGCGCCGAATGCGCCCAGGATAGTCACAAGGTAGCTCCAGCCCCAGACATTAGCCGTGCGCGCGGCCTGCTGCTGCGGGCTGCGGACAGGTGCGACGTAAATGGAGGCTGGCGTTGCCATGCGGGTTGCTTTCGAGGTATAGTGCGGCTGCCGTGCCTAGCAACCCCATACACGCGCTGTTAGTTTCCGCCAGTCTGGGCGCGCTGATTGGTTTGGTGCGCCAGTGGAGTTTCGAACGCGAGCACCACGGCGAACAAGCCAAGGCCGGCCTGCGGACACTCACCGCCTGGAGCCTCCTCGGCGCAGCGGCGGGCCTGCTCGAACAAGCGGGCGTGGCATGGGCGATCGCCGCGTTTCTCGCCGCGTTCACCGTGATGATGGCCGTCGTCTATCTCGGTGAAGGCAAGCATCACGTGTTCGGCCTTACCACCCTATCCGTTGGGCTGGTGACTTTCACCGTGGGCGCGATGGCCGCTTATGAACTTTATGTGCCGGCGACTATGCTGGGCGTCGGTGTAATGCTGATTTTGGGCATCAAACATTGGTCGCATGACTGGACGCGGCGCTGGAAGCCGGAGGATGTGCGCTGTTTGCTGCAATTCGCCGCCATCACGGGCATCGTGCTGCCGCTCGCGCCCAACCAGGATTATGGCCCCTACGGCGCGTTCAACCCGTATAAGATTTGGCTGATGGTGGTGCTGGTCGCGAGTTTGGGGTTCCTCGGTTATATCGCGATGCGCTGGCTGGGCGAACGCGCGGGCTTGATGATCACCGGGCTGGTCGGTGGCCTGGCCTCCAGCACGGCGACGACCCTGGCCCTCAGCCGGGAAAGCCGGAAGGTGCCGGCGATGGAGGCCAGTTTGGCCCTCGCAGTTTTGCTGGCCTGCACGGTGATGCTGGCGCGATTGACCGCCTTGATGACCGCAGTCAACCCCGCGCTCGCTTTGGCGACTTTGGCGCCGTTTGCCTTGATGGCCTTGCCGGGTGCGGCGTGGGCCTTGTGGGAATGGCATCAGTGCACCCGCATCAAAAAAGTCACCACTCCGGTTTTGACCAATCCACTGAGCTTGAAACTGGCCCTGCAATTCGGACTGCTTTACGCCATCGTGGGCTTCCTGATTAAACTGGCGACGGCCCACCTGCCAACCAGCGGAGTTTACGCGATCAGCTTTGTCTCCGGTTTGGCCGATGCCGCGCCCGTCACGCTGTCCTCGGCCCAGGCGGTGTCCGCCCACACGCTGTCCATGGAGGTGGCGGAACGATGCGTACTGCTGGCCGCGTTGTCGAACACGCTGGCAAAAGCAGGCCTCGCCGTCGCGCTGGGCTCGGCGAAGTACCGGCGGGCAATTGCCGTGGCCCTCGGCGCGGTTTCTGTGGCCGGAGTTGCCGGATTTTGGCTGCTGTAGGGCGGCGCCTTAGCTGGAATTAAATTCTCATTCAAACAATCGTTTGATTTTTAGCCCATATCCCCCAACCGGTGACGAATACGGGAAACTTGTTGCCCCCGCGCCGGGTTTAACTACTATTATTACAATGGCCAGCCGTGCCGGCACCGGCCGCCTGCCCAGCCGACTTTATCCCGCGAACGATGAACTCCCCGCGACCCACCTTGAACAAGGAGGCTGAAAAGCGCCGGGCCAATCTTCCCGTCCGCCCGATTTACACTCCGGTGCCCAAGCCGTCGGCAGCGATAAGTTACCGCAAATGGGCGGGTCTGCTTGCGCTGATGGTTGTGCTCGGGGGGATAACCGGCTGGGCAATTTCGTATTTTTCCCCGTCGAATGACGACGACCTCGCCTCCCTGGGCCAGCCATTGCCAAAAATCGAACCTCTACCGGCAACTCGCGCGACCCGCGAAACATCGGAAACAGCCGGGCAACCCGCCAGCGCGCCCATCGACGGCTCCGCCGCCACCTTCGCGCGGAAAGCCTTTGGCACGGGACCTTACCGGCAGGGCGAATTACTTTTCCGCGCCGGCTCGCCCGAAGAACTCTCGGCGTTGCTCGCGCGCGCCCAAGCCGCCGGCGGCACCCTCCTGGGCCTTATTCGCGGCAATAACGCCGCCCGCCTTTCGTTCCCTGATGCCGCCAGCATGGCTCGCTTCCTCAGCAGCAATGGCGCCGCCGGCGCAGTTTCGCCCGAACTGAATACGCTCGTCTCCCTGCCCACCCAGCCTGATGTCCCCACTGATCCATTCGCGCCCGGCGGCCTCACGCCCTTTGGCGCCAATGCCCTCGCCTACATGGGCATCCCGCAGGACAACAGCAACTGGGGCCGCGGCATCACCGTCGCCATGCTCGACACCGGCCTCGCGCCCGGCACCACGAACCTTTTGAAAGACGGCAGCATTTCCCAATTTGACATGACCAGCGGACAGTCCGCGCCCAACGTCGGCCATGGCGACATGGTGGCCTCGCTCCTCGCTGGCGCACCCGGCGAACAAGGCATCGCGCCGGCCGCGTCCATCATCAGTGTGCGCGTGCTCGACAATAATGACCAGGGCGACGTCTTCGGCGTCACCGACGGCATTTACACGGCCATTGATAACGGTGCCAAAGTGCTCAACCTGAGCCTCGGCTCTTCCCAACCCAGCGACATTTTGCTCTCAGCCATCAACTACGCCCTCTCACAAGGCGTGGTGGTCGTGGCGTCCGCCGGCAATGATGGCCTGGGCCAAATCAGCTACCCTGCTGCCTACCCTGGCGTCGTGGCGGTCGGCTCCATTGACGCTTCCGGCCAGCGCGCCACTTTTTCCGACTACGGTTCGCAGATGGGCCTGACCGCGCCGGGCGTCGGCCTCAACACCGTCACCGTCAACGGCAACATGTCTTTTTCCGGCACTTCGGCTTCCGCTCCGTTGATATCGGGGGCCATCGCCGGCCTGCTTTCGACCAACCCCGGCATGACCGCCCAGCAAGCGCTGAACTTGATTACACAATATGCGGACTTCGCCGGCCCGTACACCGGCAACAGCACCAATGAATTTTATGGCTCCGGCATTGTGGACATGACCCGCGTGCTCAACCGCGGCAATACGACCTACACCGATGTCGCCCTCGCCGACATGTACCTCAACATCACCACCATGCCCACCACGCCGACCGCGCCCATGCAAATCACCGTCCAAAACCGCGGCAACACCGTGCTCGACAGCGTGAACTTGAATATCAACGTCGGTGGCACGGCGACGCAGCAAACCCTCTCCGGGCTGAAGCCGGGCGAAGTTTCCGACGTAACGGTCAACCTGTCCGTGCAACAGATGCTCAACCCTTCCGGCGTCCCGGTCTCCGCCCGGGTTTCCACCATCCAGGCGGATGCCAACCCCGCCGATAACTCAAAATCCCGCGTCGTGCACCTCACACCGGCCTCGGGCGCTTCAACGGGGAATTAGTGACGGGGGCCGGAGAGCATTGCGAAGTAGCAGGGCTTTGGCTTGCGAAGATTTACCGGCGACATGCCGTTCATTCGTTTTGCAAGTCGAGTTGCTTCCGCCCCCCCACTCCGCCGTTGACACCCCGGGGGTTCCCGCTATGTCTATTCGTTCCCCGTTTTCCTGACGGGGTTTATTGCTGCCCTCCTTTCTCCCACTACGATGTCCGCCAAGAAATCCTCCGCCAAGTCCTCCAAGAAACCCGCCTCCCGCAAGGCCCATAAATACGTCTATGCCTGGGGCAATGGCCGCGCCGATGGCAACGGCTCCATGCGCGCCCTGCTCGGCGGCAAGGGCGCCAACCTCGGCGAGATGGCCCGCATCGGCCTGCCGGTGCCCCCGGGGTTCACCATCACGACGGAGGTCTGCAACTATTACTACGCCAACAAGCGCACCTACCCCGCCGCGCTCAAGGCCCAGGTCGCCGCGGCGATGGCCAACGTCGAGCAAATCATGGCCGTCAAGTTCGGCGACGCCGCGCAGATGCCGCTCCTCGTCGCCGTGCGCTCCGGCGCGCGCGACTCCATGCCGGGCATGATGGACACGATTTTGAACCTCGGCCTCAACGACCAGACGGTCATCGCCCTCGAAAAGGCGACCAACAACCCGCGCCTGGCGTGGGACTGCTACCGCCGCTTCATCCAGATGTATGGCGACGTCGTTCTTGGCGTGCAAAAGAAGGCCGGCGAAGAGCACGAGCCGTTTGAAACCGCCATCGGCGAACTCAAGCACGAGCGCTACAAGAACCACGAAATCGAGGACACCCGCCTTTCGACCCTCGACCTCAAGGAGCTCGTCATCCGCTTCAAGAACCTCGTCAAGGAGCGCACGGGCAAGGATTTCCCCAGCGATCCGTGGCAGCAGCTCGAAGGCGCCGTCGGCGCCGTCTTCGGCTCGTGGATGAATGACCGCGCCATTGTTTACCGCCAGAAATACGGCATCCCGACCGAGTGGGGCACCGCCGTCAACGTGCAGGCGATGGTCTTTGGCAACACCGGCAACACCTCCGGCTCCGGCGTGGCCTTCACACGCGACCCGGCTTCGGGCGAGAAGATTTTCTACGGCGAATTTTTGATGAACGCGCAGGGCGAGGACGTCGTCGCCGGCGTGCGCACGCCCCAGCCGGTGATCGAACTGAAGCAAGTCATGCCCAGCGCTTACGCCGAGCTGGACCGCATTCGCGGCACGCTCGAAAAGCATTTCACCGATATGCAGGACTTCGAGTTCACCATTCAGGACCGCAAAGTCTTCATGCTGCAGACGCGCAACGGCAAGCGCACCGGCGTCGCGGCCGTCCGCATCGCCTGCGAAATGGTGAAGGAAAAACTCATCAACTGGCAGACGGCCGTCATGCGCGTGCCCGCCGACCAGCTCGACCAGGTGCTCGCGCCGATTTTCGACCGCGACGCGCTCGAAAAAGCTCCCGTCATCGCCACCGGCCTGCCCGCCGGCCCGGGCGCGGCATCGGGGAAAATCTATTTCAACGCGGAACGCTCCGTCGAAGCCGCCGCCAAGGGCGAGAAAGTTTTGCTCGTGCGCATTGAGACTTCGCCGGAAGACCTGCGCGGCATGATTGCCGCCGAAGGCATTCTCACCGCGCGCGGCGGCGTCAGCTCGCACGCCGCGCTCGTGGCGCGCCAGATGGGCAAGGTCTGCGTCTGCGGCGCGAGCGCGCTGCATATTGACTACGGGACGATGACCCTTTCCGTCGGCTCGAACAAATTCAAGGAAGGCGAATACCTCTCCATTGACGGCACCTCGGGCGCGGTTTACGCCGGGCAGGTCAAAACCGCTCCGTCGGAAATCATCCAGGGCCTCCTCCACAACGACCCCAAGGCGCGCGCGGGCTCGACGTATAAAAACTTCGCGCAATTGATGAAGTGGTGCGGCCAGTCTTCGCGCCTGCAAGTGCGCACCAACGCCGACAGCCCGGAGCAGACGCGCAACGCTGTGTCCTTCGGCGCGACGGGCATCGGCCTGTGCCGCACCGAACACATGTTCTTCGAGGGCAACCGCATCTACGCCGTGCGCGAAATGATCGTCGCCGAGTCGTATGCCGAGCGCAAAGCCGCGCTCAACAAACTGCTCCCCTACCAGCGCGAGGACTTCGCCGGCATCTTCACCGCCCTCAAGGGCCTGCCCGCGACCATCCGCCTGCTCGACCCGCCATTGCACGAATTCCTCCCGCACGACGACGTGACCATCCGCGAAACCGCGGAGAAAATCGGCGTCAAGCCCGAGATGGTCTCGCGCCGCGTGGCCGAACTCCACGAGTTCAACCCTATGCTTGGATTCCGCGGCTGCCGCCTCGGCGTGTCGTACCCGGAAATTTCGGAGATGCAGTGCCGCGCGATCTTCGAGGCCGCCGCTGACGTGCAGAAGAAAGGCATCAAAGTCCGCCCGGAAATCATGATTCCGCTCGTCGGCTTCAAGAAGGAACTCGATTTGCAGGTGGAAATCGTCCACCGCGTCGCCGCCGAAGTGGCCAAGCAGAAGAAAACGCGCTTCGACTACCTCATCGGCACGATGATTGAAGTGCCGCGCGGCGCCATCACCGCCGCCGAAATCGCGCAGACGGCGCAGTTCTTTTCCTTCGGCACCAACGACCTGACCCAGACGACCCTCGGCATGAGCCGTGATGACTCGGGTTCCTTCCTCCCGAAATATCAGGAACAGGAAATCGTGAAGAAGAACCCCTTCGCAAGCATTGACCAGGCGGGCGTGGGCGAATTGATGAAGATTGCCGTCAAAGGCGGCCAGTCCACGAACCCGAAAATCAAGCTCGGGATTTGCGGCGAACACGGCGGCGACCCCGACAGCGTGAAGTTCTGCCACAAAATCGGCCTGACCTATGTGAGCTGCTCACCCTTCCGCGTTCCTACTGCCAGATTAGCAGCCGCCCAGGCTGCGATCGCGGAAGCCAAGGCGAAGAAGAAGTAGAGCCGGAAAACGGTTTTTCAAAAAAGGCGCAATGAAAATTGCGCCTTTTTTTGTTTTTGGCTTGGTTGTAGGGGCGCAGTCTTGCTGCGCCCATTTCAGTCCGAAAAGCTAGGCGAGTCGAGGACGCCCGCCTTACCCGCTGGCGCGTTTTCCTGATGGCCTTGTGGTAGGGCGCGCTGCCCTCAGCGCGCCGCTACAAGAAAGACGACCTTGACAGCTATGCCGAAAATATCTACCGTTATTTTCATGAAATCTACCGTGAGCGTGTCCGAGGGTCAAAACAACTTCCCTGCGCTGGTGAAAGCCGCGGAAGGCGGCCGGGTCGTGACCGTAACAAGGCACGAAACACCGGTGGCGTGTGTCATCGGGCACGACCGGATGAGCGCGATAATCGAAACCCTGGAAATTTTGGCCAACCCGGCGGCGATGAAGGCCCTCCACGAACACCAGGCGGGCAAAACTAAATTTGGCACCTTGGATGACATTGCGGAATGAAGCCTGCCCTTCGCCCATCCCGGCAGGTGATTGAATTCGTGGCGCGGCTGGCGCCGGAGCCACGCCGGGCCGTCAAGCGTGCGCTGGAGGATTTGCGGGACGGCAAAGGAGACATCCAAGCCCTTGAATCGAATCTGGCCGGTTACCATCGTCTGCGCGCCGGCAAGTATCGGATTATTTTCCAATACGCCCGCGACGGCGCGATTGAAGCGATCTTCATTGAGGAGCGAGCCCTGGTGTATGATGTTTTCGAGGCGGAGTTGGTGAGGAAATTAAAATCCTAAATTGGCTCAACTGGCGAGCGCCTCGCTTCATCCGTTGATTTTCAACAGCAAAAGGCCCCGTTCCTCCTTGCGGACGAACGGGGCCATAATACTGGCAACGACCTACTCTCGCACCACATGCGTGATACTACCATCGGCGGTTGAGGGCTTAACGAGCGTGTTCGGGATGGGAACGTGTGTTTCCCCTCACCTATGATCACCAGAGTAGCCCGCCGCTGCGGGGAGGTGACCAAACGCCGGCCAAGCCGCATTTTGCAGCGGCTGGTACTGAAAGATGACGTTTAATGCATTGGGGAGAAGTCATTAAGCAACCAGGATGTTGCGCCTGACAATTACGATCGTTGATCTTCATCACTATTACATGATTCCAACCACGCTGCTTTCCCCTTTTTTGGAAAGCACAAAGGAAATAGCGTAGTGATCAAACCTCACGGGTCATTAGTACTGGTAAGCTCAACGCCTTGCGGCGCTTACACCGCCAGCCTATCTACCAGGTAGTCTACCTGGACCCTTGTGCCGTCTTGCGACGGTGGGAGAACTTATCTTGGGAGGAGCTTGGCGCTTAGATGCTTTCAGCGCTTATCTCTTCCGTGCATAGCTACCCGGCGCTGCCGCTGACGCGACAACCGGAACACCAGAGGCACGTCATTCCCGGTCCTCTCGTACTAAGGAATGAACCCCTCAATTCTCCAACGCCCACAGCGGATAGAGGACCGAACTGTCTCACGACGTTCTGAACCCAGCTCGCGTACCGCTTTAATTGGCGAACAGCCAAACCCTTGGGACCTTCTCCAGCCCCAGGATGCGATGAGCCGACATCGAGGTGCCAAACCGCGCCGTCGCTATGAACGCTTGGGCGCGATCAGCCTGTTATCCCTAGCGTACCTTTTATCCTTTAAGCGATGGCCATCCCACGATGAACCACCGGATCACTAGAGCCTGCTTTCGCAACTGCTCGACTTGTGAGTCTCACAGTAAAGCCCACTTATACTCTTGCGCTCGTCGGCCGGTTACCATCCGGCCTGAGTGGACCTTCGCAACCCTCCGTTACTCTTTGGGAGGGGACCGCCCCAGTCAAACTGACCCGCTACCACTGTCCCCTGGCCAGCTTATGGCACAGGGTTAGAAGCCTAATCATCGAAAACTGGTATTTCATATTTTGACTCCATTCCCCCCTGGAGGGGAACTTCAGAGTCTCCCAGCTATGCTACGTATCGAAAATCAAGCGCCAATAGCAGCTTACAGTGAAGGTGCATAGGGTCTTTCCGTCCTGCTGCGGGAACGCGGCATCTTCACCGCGACTACAATTTCACTGAGCATCTCCTCGAGACAGCGCCCAACTCGTTACATGATTCGTGCAGGTCGGAACTTACCCGACAAGGAATTTCGCTACCTTAGGACCGTTATAGTTACGGCCGACATTCACGGGGGCTTAGTCCCGGGGCTTGCACCCCAGGGTTTCACCTTTCCGCATTGGTCACATGTCACTCCCTATACGTAGTCTTGCGACTTGGCAGAGAGCTGTGTTTTTGCTAAACAGTCGGTTGGGCCGGTTCACTGCGACCCGCCTTGCGGCGGGCACCCCTTCTACCGAAGATACGGGGCTAACTGGCCGAGTTCCTTGAGGAGAGTTAACTCACGCGCCTTAGAATATTCATCTCGGATACCTGTGTCGGTTTGCGGTACGGGCACGATATAGACTCACTCCGAAGCTTTTCCTGGGAGCATGGCATCTGCGCGCTTGGTTCAGCCGTAGCATCACCTGGCAGTCACCTTTCAGCTTTAATGTTCGGTGGGTTTTGCCTGCCGAACAGCCTACGGGCTTTGAAGAGAGTTCATCACCTCTCCGCGCCTAGCCTCCTCCGTCACTCCTGAGTTGATAACGTCTACATCGTGGTGCGGGAATATTAACCCGCTGTGCATCGGCTACTCCTTACGGCCTCGCCTTAGCTCCCGACTAACCCCGGGCGGACGAACCTTCCCCGGGAAACCTTATCCTTACGGCGACGAGGAATTCAACCTCGTTTATCGTTACTTATGTCTGGATTCTCACTTCCAAGCACTCCACCGTCACTTGCCGTTTCGGCTTCGACGCGCTTGGAACGCTCTTCTACCGCGTGCAGCTTGCGCTGCACACCCACATCTTCGGCAAACAGCTTAAGTCCCGATCATTTTCGGCGCGATTCCACTCGATGGGTCAGCTGTTACGCACTGTTTAAATGATGGCTGCCTCTAAGCCAACATCCCCATTGTCTGTGTAGAACCACATCCTTTAAACCACTGAGCTGTTGTTTGGGGGCCTTAGATGGTGGTCTGGGATCTTCCCCTCTTGCCGATGAAGCTTATCCCCCACCGACTGACTCCCGCATGAACTCGGCTGGTATTCGTAGTTTGATAAGGTTTGGTAGCCTGGTGTGGCCCCTAGCCTTTTCAGTGCTCTACCCCCAGCTTCGCCATATGCGAGGCTATACCTATATATATTTCGAAGAGAACTAGCTATTACGGGGTTTGATTAGTCTTTCGCTCCTACCCACAGCTCATCCGAGGCATTCTCAAGTGCCACCAGTTCGGACCTTCACCCGGTGTTACCCGGGTTTCATCCTGGCCATGGGTAGATCACCTCCGCTTCGAGTGCAATGCCAGCGACTGGACGCCCGATTTGGACTCGCTTTCGCTGCGCCTCTGGGCCGTATGGCCCTTAAGCTTGCCACTGACATTGACTCCCAGACCCATTATGCAAAAGGTACGCCGTCACCCCATAAAGGGGCTGCGACCGCTTGCGGGCAACAAGTTTCAGGTACTATTTCACTCCCCTAATCGGGGTACTTTTCACCTTTCCCTCGCGGTACTGGTGCACTATCGGTCGATGCCGTGTATTTAGCCTTACGCCGTGGTCGGCGTGGATTCACACGGGGTTTCACGTGTCCCGTGCTACTCAGGAAATCCCTAGAGCCGGTCAGATTTTCGGATACGGGGCTATCACCCCCTTTGGCGCCACTTTCCAGAGGCTTCTCCTAATCCTTCCGGTCCCACATTGGGCTCCTACAACCCCGGCGGGATAAATCCCGCCGGTTTGGGCTGTTCCCCCTTCGCTCGCCACTACTGAGGGAATCGCTTCGCTTTCTTTTCCTCTGCTTACTGAGATGTTTCACTTCGGCAGGTTTGGCTTCGCCGCCCTATGAATTCAGGCGGCGATACTTGGTCTTCAACCAAGTGGGTTTTCCCATTCGGACATCCCCGGGTAATAAAGCCTGCTTGCGGCTTCCCGAGGCTTATCGCAGCTTGCCACGTCCTTCTTCGCCAGGCATCGCCAAGGCATTCACTCGTTGCCCTATGTCATTTGATCACCAACGCCGTTTTTAAAGAATATTGTCAGGCTGATCTAGATCACTCAATGACTTCTATTTTTCCCACAATGCATTAAACTGTCAAAGAACGAAAGGTGATTTCGTCTAAAAGTCTGTTCCGAGTTTTTTTCTGGCTTCGTCCGAAAGGGTGGGCCCAGGTGGACTTGAACCACCGACCCCGCGCTTATCAAGCGCGTGCTCTAACCAGCTGAGCTATGAGCCCGTCGGTGGAAAGGCCGGTCAGCCCTCTTGGCCAAACGGATTTGGCCGCGCAGGCTGGTGGAGCCGATCGGATTCGAACCGACGACCTCCTGCTTGCAAAGCAGATGCTCTTCCAGCTGAGCTACGGCCCCGGCGAAAATCCAGCCAAACACGCTGATGTGTTCGGTTGTACTCGGAATGGACTTTCAAAGAACGCGGTCCGGCGCGAGCCGGACTGGCGTCCCCGAAATTTAATTTGTGCGATTAAACGGATTATCTCGTCGTCCCCTGACACGCCAGCGTGAGCCGGGTGTCGGGGATTCGACCGTATATTCCTACAGTCGAACGTGGCTTGATCGGCCCGAAGGCACGAGATTCCACGTCCGAACGGAATATCTCCTTAGAAAGGAGGTGATCCAACCGCAGGTTCCCCTAC
>JABDGR010000018.1 GCA_013285985.1 Verrucomicrobiota bacterium | reverse complement strand
GGCGTCGGAGCCATAGGCGACAAGGTAAGTTCCGGCGGCCGTCTTACGCGCGAGGCGGAATTGCTTGTGCGTGGGCTGGGAGGATTCGAGTTTGATCTCGTGGGCGATGGTGAGGTCGCGGTTGATTTCAAAGAGGCGCTTGGAGCCGCACTCGCAGATGAGGACGCGGCCATCGAGCAGCGGCTGGCAGGAGTGAATCTCGACGCCGGGGCCGGCCTTGTATTCCCAAGTGGTGGCGCCGGTGGCGGTATCTATTTCGCGCACGCCACCAGTGTAGCTGGCCAGTAAACGGCCGTTGGGCAGCAGCCAGCTATCTTCGCCCTTGAGGCCGACAGTGTATTCGCCAGCGATGTCGCCGTTCGGGGCGATTTTGTAAACTTTACCCTGCACGGGCGAATGGGCGAGAAACGCGTGGGTGATGCCCGAGGCGGAAACTACCCCGGTGGGAAAGGCCGGTGGAGTGGTGGTAGCGGCGGCGGGTGAAGCTGAAGTGGCGGAGGACACTGGGGCAGAGGCGGCAGGGGTTGACTCGGGGGCGGCAGCCGCGACGCCCAACAAAAGTCCAGCGACGA
Source organism: Verrucomicrobiota bacterium (assembly GCA_013285985.1). Classification (GTDB taxonomy): domain Bacteria; phylum Verrucomicrobiota; class Verrucomicrobiia; order Opitutales; family JABDGR01; genus JABDGR01. Next base: position 21,706 of record JABDGR010000018.1, on the reverse strand, counting down.
GAGAAAAAGAAACGCAGGGGTGGCGATTGGCCATAGTCATACTGCCACAGAATTGTCTCTCTTAAACCCAAGCAACCCAGAAAAAGCAAATTCCTACCAGTTCAGTTAAGGCAAAGATTTTAAATACCACTTGCCATCGATTTTGATAAAAGTTCTCGGAACCTGGGTGCCTCCCTGGGTTATACCCGGTATCCCACGCGCCATACCGGATATCGTTAACATGTAGGTGGCTTCGTCACCGGCTTCATTAAAAGTCGGGGTTTGGCTTTCCAGGGCTTCCCAAGCCTCGGCCGCCCGCTCTCTGGACTGTTGTAATGCGGGGAGTGGATGAGTCGTATTTCGATCCTGCAACTGTTGCAGTTGCTGAATGGCTTCAGGGGTTAGTTTACCTGGCGGGGTGTAAGCCAGGGTGTAGGCCATTAAATCACCACTTCGGATCAAACCGGCCAGGTGAGGAAAGACGGTTTTCAAATCGGCTTGGGGATCGGCCACAGGAGCAACCGACGAAGTGGAGGCAGACGCCGCCTGCTCCTGCGAGTATACTACAGGGGCGGCCTTAGGGGCAACGACTTGAGCCGAAGACGGGGGCACCGGGGGCAAAGGCGCGGGCGCTTTAGACGCGGTGGCAACTTTTTCCCTAACTGGCGCCGATGCCGGTTGCGTGAACCACCAGACACATACACCGGCGATGACAAGGACTGACAGAACAACGATTTTACGTTTCATCCCGTCATTATTTAATCCTACACTCCCAAGACCCGGCAACCTCCAAAAAAGTAATTTCCGACAAGTGCAACTAGGCGCGCCGGGGACGTCGCGCCCTACCTAAAGAACGGCGGGTCCGGAGGCCCCGCCCCACCCTGGCTACTTCGCCGTTTCGCTGAAGCGGGCTTCGCGGATGACGGTGATTTTGACGACGCCCTGGAAATTCAGGCCTTCCTCGATGCGGCGGCGAATATCCACGGCGAGCTGGCGGGCCTCGGCATCCGTCAGGCGTTCGGGCGAGACGATGACGCGGACTTCGCGGCCGGCTTGCATGGCGTAGGCTTCGGTGACGCCGGGGAAGCCGCGGGCCAAATCCTCGAGCGCGTGCACGCGTTGCAAATAGCCTTCGATGGATTCCGACCGCGCGCCGGGGCGGGCAGCGGAGGCAGCATCGGCGATGAGGAGCAGCGGGGCGTAAACGCTTTCGGGCGGGACTTCCTGATGGTGCGCGGCGACGGCGTTGATGACGCGGGGGTCCTCCCCATACGAGCGGAGCAAATTGGCCGCAGCCACGGCGTGGCTGCCGGGGTGGTCGCCATTGAGGGCCTTGCCCAAGTCATGAAACAACCCGGCCCGGCGAGCGGGCTCCGGGTCGAGGCCGAGTTCAGAAGCGATGAAAGAGCAAATGGACGCGACTTCGACGGAATGGTCGAGGGTGTTCTGGTTATTGGACAGGCGAAAGTGCAACTTGCCGAGCAGCGAGACCAGCTCCGGGTGGACGCCGGTGACGTGGAGGCGCGCGATGGCCTTTTCGCCGAGCACGGCAAAGTTGTGGCGCACTTCCTCATCGGCCTTTTTGACCTGCTCCTCGATGCTGGCGGGGTGGATGCGCCCGTCGGCCACCAGGCGCTCGAGGGAGAGGCGGGCGACTTCGCGGCGGACGGGGTCAAAACTGGAGACGAGCACGGCGTCGGGCGTTTCGTCAATCATCAGGGTCACGCCGGTGGCGGACTCGAAGGCCTTGATATTGCGGCCCTCGCGGCCGATGATACGGCCCTTCATTTCCTCGTTGGGCAGCTTGACCAGCGTGGCGCCGATTTCCGAAGGGACGGTCGAGGTCAGGCGCTGGAGCGAGTCAATAAGGATGCGGCGGCTTTCCTCCTGCAAGTCCGTCTCGGCATGGTTGCGGAGCTGGTTGCGCAAGTCGCGAAGCTCGGCGGCGGATTCGGTGCGGACTTCCTCGCGCAGGGCGGCGCGGAGTTGCTCTTCATTTAAAGTGGCGGCGGCGCGAAGGCGTTCGCGGTAGAGCTGGCTCTGGCGTTCAAGCTGGTCGCGCAGGGCCTCGATTTCGGCGCGGCGGCTGTTGAAGTAGGATTCGCGGCGGCCGAGTTCGTCGGCGCGGGTTTCGAGGCGGGCGCGTTCCTGGGCGAGGCCGGTTTCGGCCTTTTGGCGCAGTTCGGCGGCGGCGAGTTGCTCCTGCTGAAAGCCGGCGCGGGAGCGGGCGATGTCCTGGTCGGCTTGGGCGCGCAGGTCCCGGGCCTGGATTTCGGCCTCTTTGCGGGCGAGGTTGATGATATTATCCGCCTTGTCGCGCAAATCCCGGCGGCGGAGGCGTAAAAATAGCCAACCCACGAGCAGCGTTACCGCAACCCCTGAACCCAAAAACAGCAACATTGACCCGGAATCTCCCATATCTGTCGAGCATGGCGCGGGACGGGGTGGTTCCCGCACGCATGGTCTAGAACCTTCAGAAGAGGTCAATAGTTACAGATTTTTCGGGGTTGGGCAAGGCGGAAGAAATGGGCGGAAAAGCCGACGGGAATCCAAACTACCGACCAACAAGGGGTTGCGTTGCCGGACCAAAGCCTTAAAGATTGTTGCATGCAAAATTTTCTCGCTGTGGCTGGCCCAGGTTCCAAATATCAGCTTCCGGGCGCCACTCCTGCGGGCTTCTGGGCAGGCCTTTGGCATGGGATGATTGTCGGGATCACCTTTATCGTGAGTCTGTTCACGCCCAATGTCCGAATCTACGAGAAGAATAATTGCGGGCGTTTATACGATTTTGGCTTTTTTCTGGGAATTTGTGCCACTTTCGGAGGGGGAACGGAAAGCCAAATCCACCATCACTAGCCCAAACTGAACCCTGCCGAAAAACGCTTGCCTTGGGTTCGGGAATCCGTTTTGTTTATCGTTTGCCCATATTCTAATCCATGAAGGCCACCATCAAGACCCAGGGACGCCAGTTCATCGTCCAGGAAGGCGACATCCTCAAGGTGAACCGCTACCCGAACACCGCCGCCGGCGACACCGTGGAGATCAAGGAAGTCCTCCTGGTCGGCGACGGCGCGGCCGCCCGCATCGGCACACCGTTGGTGGCCGGAGCCTCCGTGATGGTTCGCATCCTGGAGAACAAGCGCGGGGACAAGGTGGACGTGTTCAAGAAAAAGCGCCGCAAGCGCTACGAACGCCGCCGCGGTCACCGGCAGGAACTTTCCGTCATCAAGATTGAAGGCATCAAGGGTTAGGCCCACGGGCGCAGCAAGACTGCGCCCCTACAAATATTTTATCTTTCATTTTAAATCCTCTACCCTCTTCGCGTCATGGCACATAAAAAAGGTCAGGGAACCTCCAAGAACGGCCGCGACAGCCACGCCCAGCGGCTCGGCATCAAGCGTTACGGCGGCGAATTCGTCATCGCCGGGAACATCCTGATGCGCCAGCGCGGGACCAAGATGCACCCGGGCGACAATGTCGGCCTCGGCAAGGACTATACTCTGTTTGCGCTCAAGGACGGCCTGGTGAAGTGGGACGCCGCCAAGCGCATCGTTCATGTTTTGCCGGAAGAAGTTGCCGCGGGGAAATAGCCCGCGGACGGGAATAGGTAACGAACTTAAACTAAGGTTTCGACGTAATCGAGTTTAACGCCGGTGATTTTGCGCAAGGTGGTTCATTTTTTGCTTCTGCGCGGGGGGCGCGGGCTTATACTGCCGGGCGAGCCGGTAGCCGCGCGCCGACCAAGCCCCAGACCCCGCCCATGTCCGATTCCCATCTTTTAGCCAGCTCCGTCCCGCTGGGCCGCGCCTACGAGATCATCGAGGACGGCAAGACCTTCGGCGGCTACACCATTGAGCGCTGCCTGGCCTACGACATGCTCGGCAGCCTGTACGCGGCGTTGAACAACGAGACGGGCCAGCGCGAATCGCTCTTTGTTTTTCCGACGCTCGTGGGCCAGGACAAGGGTTTTCCGGAGCGTTTCGCGGCGCAGACCAAAAAATTGTGCGCGCTCAAACACGCCAACATCCTCAGCTTCACCCAGGCGCTCATCATCGAGAACAGCTATTGCCTCGCGGGGGAAGCGTTCGAGAGCCTCAACATCCCCGACCACTTGATGCTGCTGACGGGCTCGCAGCTGAGCACGGCGGACAGCCGGCAGGCGACAAACCTGCCGCCCGCGCAAGTGACGCCGATTATCGAGCAGGTGCTGGCCGGGCTCGCGTGTGCGTACGAGTCCAAGGTGATGCACCTGAACTTGAATCCAACCAAAATTTTGCGCGCGGTGCGCGGCGAGGTCAAAGTTTACGGGTTCCATTTCCTGGCCATCCTGGGCCAGGAATTGTTCGAGATGCTGGTGTCGGCCGGCATCCCGCCGCTCAAACTTGACCCCAACCGTTCTTTCCTGGGCACCACGGACATCCTTTCGCCGGAAGCGCGCCTGCGCAAAACGCTGGAATACCGGTCGGACATTTACGCCATTGGCGTCAACACCCACTGGCTGCTGACCGGACGCAAGCCGACTTCGCCCTACCAGCCGCCCTCGACCATCCAAGCGGGCATTGAAGCCGGCTGGGACGCTTTCACCCTGCGCTGCCTACAACGCAAACCGGAAGACCGTTACGCCACCGCCACCGCCGCGCTGGGCGACTTGCGCAACCTGGCCCAACTGACGCCGCTGCCCCAGAGCAAGCCGCTGGAATTGCTGCTGCCGCCGGACGCGCCCGCCCCGCCGCCGGAAGAGAAAAAAAAGGCCGCAAAAACACCCGAACCGAAAAAAAGCAAAGCAGCCAAAGGCGGCCGCCGGGCCCGGAAACCACTGACCCTGATCCAGCGCCTGCTCTTCATCGCTCTGCCTTCCCTGCTGGCAGTCGCCCTCGCCTCGTATATCTACGTAAAAATTGAAACAGGCGAGGACACGGAAACCGGCACCCCGGTGCGGGCGCAGCCGGGCATGACCGTCCGGTTGTTGCTGAACATCACTCCGCGCAATGCGCTGGTGAAGATTGACAGCACCTTTTTCACCGTCAGCGACGGCAAATTGCCGGTGTCCATGCCGAAGGGCACCTACAACATCCTCATCGAATCGCCGCCAAAATACCAACGCACCATCCTGACCTACACGACGCAAAACGAGCCGGAGCCGCTGTTCATCACGCTGGTGCCGGCGTGGGCGGTGGTGGACTTCACGACCGCGCCGGAAGCGACGGTTGAGGCGCAGCCTTCCAAGGGCCCGGTCATGCAACTCGGCGTGGCAGACGCCAATGGCACGCTGCATGTCGCCAAAAATCTCGGCGACGACAGCTACACCTTTATGGCCAGCAAAGTTGATTACTCGACGGTCAAAATTGAAAACCAAAAAATCGAGCTGACCAAATCCTACCACTTCGACCTCAAGCTGGTGGCGAAACCCGCCACCGTCACGCTGACGAGCGACCCGCCCGGCGCCACCGTGCGGATGGGCACACAGGTGCTCGGCGTCACGCCCTTCACGACGCAGGCGATACCGGTGGACACCGATGTGCGGCTCACGCTGGAAAAGCAAGGCTACCAGAGCGTTCCGCGGCGTTTGCAGGTGGCGCCCAATGTTACCGTGGAGGAAAACCTCGGCAATCTCACCGCGCACATGGGCAGCCTGGATTTGAATTTCAAACTCGGCGGCCATGCGCCGACTGCCGAAGAAGCGCGCGATGCAAAAATCGTCGTCAACGACCATGCCTACCCCGCCTCAACCAAACACATCGGCGACATGCTGGAAGGACCCTATAAAATTTCGTTCCAGCATCCGGACTACGACACCGTCGAACAAGCGGTGAGCATTACGGATGGAAAAACCTCGGCGACCGCGGCGGATTTACCACCCAAGCCCGCCCGGCTGGCCATCCGCGCAACCCCGGCGATGCCGATTACCGTTTACCTGAACAACCAGCAGCTCGCGCCAGCGGCCGATGGCTCATATTTGCTGCCGCCCGGGCAAAAAAATAAAATCCGGGTGCAGGCGCTCGACTACGCCGATGCGGAAAAAGAATTCGAGCTGGGGCCCAATAAATCCGCCAACTGGGCCATGACGCTAAGCAAGCTGACGCCGCCGGCCACCGGCAAGGACTACGCCGTGCCCTACCTCGGCCTGGAACTGAAATGGATCCAGCCCGGACAGTTCACCATGGGCAGCCCGAGCACGGAATTCAACCGGGTGGCGAGCGAAGGCCCGGTGACCATCGTCAACTTCCCCGACGGATTTTGGGCCGGAACCTATGAAGTCACGCAAGATCAATATCAGGCAGTAATGGGTGACAACCCCTCGGAATTTGGGAAAAACGCGCCCAACCCGGGCCGCTTCCCGGTGGAAAATGTTTCCTGGCTCAAGGCGCGTGAGTTTACCCAAAAACTGACAGAACGCGAGCGAGCGGCCAACCGCCTGCCGCTCGGCTACGAATACCGGCTGCCGACCGAGGCGGAATGGGAATACATCGCCCGCGCCGGCACCACGACCCCGTTTAGTTTCGGTGAGCGGGCCGAACCAAGCAAAGGCAATTTCAAGGGCGCCTACCCGGCTGGAGCCGGTTCGGACATCACCTCACTCAACAATGTGACGGGCACCAAACCCGTCGGCTCCTACGCACCGAATGCCTGGGGCCTTTATGACGTGCATGGCAATGTGAACGAATGGGTGCTGGACGCCTACAAATCGCGGCTGCCGGGCGGCACGGTCACCGCCCCGGCCCTCCAAGCCGGGGACAACAACTCCCGGAGGGAATACCGCGGGGGCGGCTGGAGCGATTACGCCACGGACGCCCGCTCCGCCTGGCGTGACCTCGGCGAGGGCGTGCGGCCTAATACCGTTTCGGACGACATTGGCTTGCGCGTGCTCCTGGCTCCGGCTATTTCGCCCGCCCGGCCATAAGGCGACAGCCAATATTTTTTAGCTGACGGGGGGAATTTGACTCGCAAGCCCCGGTTTTCGATGGCAGATTGGCCCACGCTGTCTGCTCGCTATGAAAATTAAGTTCTGGGGAACCCGCGGCTCTTTGCCCTCGCCGCTCGCCGCCCATCAGGTGCACGACAAAATCGTGCAGGCCTTGGCGGCGGCGCATGGCCAGAATCTGCCAACGGAGGAAGCGGCGCTGTCGGCGTGGGTGGCGCGGCACTTGCCGTTTTCCGTCCGCGGCACTTTTGGCGGCAACACGGCCTGCGTCCAAGTCAGCACCGATGGCCCGGACTACATCTTGCTGGATGCGGGCACGGGCCTGCGGGACTTCGCGCATGATTACCGCCACCAGCATCGGCGCGGTTCGAAGCCGGGCTTCCCGGTCGGCGCGCACTTTCACCTGTTTCTCTCCCACCTGCATTGGGACCACCTCCAGGGTCTGCCGTTTTTTTATCCCATTTATGCCGAGGGGCAGCACCTGACCATTTACGGCGCGCATGACAAAATCGAGGAAGCGGTGCGGGCGCAATTTGCCGCCCCGTATTTCCCCGTCCCTTACGAGTATCTCAAGGCGAAAATAAATTACCAACGACTGAGCCCCGGCCAGAACTATGAAATCGCCGGGACGCGCGTGCGCCTATGCGAGCAGAACCACCCCGGGCTGTCTTATGGCTACCGTTTCGAACACCAGGACCGGGTGTTTGTCTATTCCACCGATTGTGAACACAAGCAGGCCGAGGCCGCCGCGGCCGACTATCCGTTGCTCAAGTTTTACGCCGACGCCGACCTGTTGGTTTTCGACGCGATGTATTCGCTCGAGGAAGCCATCTACAGCAAGGCGGACTGGGGCCATTCCAGCAACGTCATCGGCGTGGAACTGGCGGCCCGCGCGCAGGTGCGCCGGCTCGCGCTGTTTCACCACGACCCGCACAACACCGACGCCGAACTGGAAGAAACCCTGTTCAACACGCGGATGTACGCCGAACTCTATCACCAGGAAAAGGGCCGCCAGAACGCCCCGGGTAAATTTCCCGCGGAGGTATTGTCGTCCTACGACGGGCTGGAAGTGGAACTGTAAGCACAGCCGAATCTGTCACCATCAAGGCACACGGGCGACCGGTTGGGAAGCGGGCGGGTGATCAGCCAATTCGAGCCGCAGGTAATCATACATGATGCCTTCCGTTGCAGCACCGGCGGGCACGGTAAGAGTGAGTTTGTTGTCGCCCGCCTTCATCTTGGTCGCGTCGAAGGTGATGTCCTTTTCGGTCCAATAGCCGCCAATGCCATCACGGCTGATGGAGTTGATGTAGCGCAGGTCATAAAGGGTGGTGACGGCCGAGCCGTTGAGGCCAACCGCGAGACCGGAACGCCCAACAGAACTGCCGACGCCGCAGATGGCGAGGCGCAGCACCGCCCAGCCCTTGGGGGTTTCATCGAGGTGGAAGTTGATGGTCCAAGTGGTGGCGCGGCCCTTGGTGTCACTATTTGCATGTTCGAGACTTTCGACATGCGGCACCTGCTCGAAAAACCAATCCTTGTGGTAATCGCTTTTGCCGATGGTGTAGTTCACATCGCTGGGAAAGAGTTTCGCATACTGCAAATACCAGCCCCAGTGCCAGAAGTTGTCGCCCTTCAAAAATTCGGAGGCAAAACGGTTCGGCACGCCAATGTCCCAGAGCTGCTTGCCGTAGCGCACGGGCTGCCAGTCCAAATGGCCAAGGTCAATCGCATCGCCTTCTTTGACGGTGATGTTCGCCTTGCTGAATTCGCCGAGCACGCCGTCAGCGATGGCATGCAATTCGTAAGTGCCGGGGCGGATTTTCGGAATGGTGAAATGGCCGTCTTCATCGCCACGCACCCAAAATTCATAATGCTTGGCGTCCTTCTGCCAGTCCATTCCGCTATCGTCCTTCGTTTCATCGGGATAGGCCAGGCCGACGAGCAGATTGGGCAGCTTCGTCGTCTTGGCCTGGGAGTCATTCAAAACGAGCTGGCCTGTAACTGACCCGCGCTGGCTGGCATGAGGATAGTCCACGCCGTTCACCCATGCGTAGGGCCAGGCCGTATTTTCTTTTGCCGCCTGGATGAGGGCGTCCTGGAAAAGCGCATCGGCGTTGTCGCGTTGGGTCTTGGCCGGCTTGGGCAGGTAATTGCAATAGAGGTAAATCGGGCCGACCACCTTGGACCATTCCTCGCCCGCGGCGACGCTGCATTCGCAGCCACCGTAGTGCGTGCCGCGCCAGTAGTCGAGAATCAGCGGGTCGCCGCCGGTATTGTCATCGAGATGGCAATCCAACTCGTCCTTGGTCGCGCCACCCCCGAGGAACTCGACGGTGGGGTTGATGAACCAGAAGCCGATATGCTCATGGGTGCTCGACCAACCGAAGGCCGGAGTGAAGAACTGGTAGCCGCAATAATCGTATTTGTGCTCAACCTGGCCTTTGTTGATGCCGGTGTTGAGGTAACGCGCCTCCTTCATGCCACCCATTTGCGTGCCGGCGTCCCAGTCTGCGCTGTTGGCCATGAGTAAATTGCGGTTGGCGTCCACACTCAGCCAGTCAAAGACCTTGGGGTTGAGCTTCGTGCCGTAACGGTTTTCGCCCATGTTGGCGCGGTCCATGTCGGCGGTGTGGGAATAAATCGAATAAGTATAAACACCGCTTTCGCCCTGGCCCATGGAGTAACGCGTTTCCTGGATAAAGCCGCCGGCGCTGGGACCTTTGACGGAAACTTCCGCGCGCTGGCCGCCGTTTTTCGCCGGGTCAATCGTGACCTTCGCCTCACCGTTGCTCGGAGAAGTTTCCCAATAACCCGCCGGGTGACCGGAGTCGCGGCCCATTAATTCAAAGCCGCGGTATTGCAGCGAAGACAGGTCGCCATTGCGCTTGCTGATGGTCGCGGTGACAATGCCGTTGCTGAGCACGTAGCTCTGGCTGTTGTCGGCCAGCGTCACAGGCGCGGGTTTGGCGGAAAGCACAGCGACGGCGGGCAACGCTGTTGGAAAGGGCGGCGTCGGCACACCCGGCACCGCCGGCAGAGGCGCCGGCGAGGCGGAACTGGTTTGGGCGGGCAAACGGGTGGCGAGAGAAACCGTTGCGAGGAAAATCAAGGCGCCGAGGCGAAATCCGATACGAGTGACTTTCATGGGGAGTAATGGGGGTAACGAAATAACGTAATCGCATCGCGCCTTGAGGCAAGCGCGGAGAGAACGGGGGCCGGTCATACGAGCGTTTGTTTCCTGTTTTTTTATTTTGCCTTCGACGCTCATTCTTTGGCAGGATGGTTGTTTCCTATGTCCCTCCCCACTCCCACCACCCTCGGTTTGAAGAAATCCTTTGGCTTTGGCGACCGTCTCGGCCTCGCCACTCCCGGCCACCTCGCGGCCTTGCGCGCCTTCGGCAAGGGCTTCTCGGGCATTTTCGCCCAGCAGTCCATCCGCGAGATGACGCGCACGCAGCGCAGCGCGGAGGAAGTCATGGCCGCCGCCCAGCGCGCGCTGGCCGCCGCGAATTACACCGAGGCCTGGGGCGCGGATGCCGACCACCTCAAGACCACCGAGGACATCGACAAGACGGCCAAGGCCGGCTTCACGTTTTTCACGCTCGACCCCTCGCCGTTCGTCAATAACGAGGCGGACAAGCTCGACGAGGCCGCGCTCGCCACGCAGGTCGCTTCACTGCTCAAGGATGGCATTTTCCCCGCGGGCTGGGACGCGGAGTACCTGAAAGGCTCCTATGACGCCGGCACCGGCGGCACGCTGAAATTTGAAAAGACCGGGCTGCACCGCGCCGCGGTGAAATATGGCCGGGCCATTGCGCAGGTTGGTGTGCTCACGGCTCACCTCGAAAAAACGCTCAAGCACCCTTACGAAGTCGAAGTCTCGGTGGACGAGACGGACACGCCGACCAAGCCGCTGGAACACCTCTTTTGGGCGCTTGAGCTACGCCGTCGTGGCGTAAAGAAGGTCGTGTCACTCGCGCCGCGCTTCATCGGCGATTTTGAGAAGGGCATCGATTACAAAGGCGACCTCAAGGAATTCGAGAAGCAGCTCCGCGTCCACGCCGCCATCGCGGATAAATTCGGGCCGTATAAAATCTCCATCCACTCCGGCTCGGACAAGTTTTCGATTTACCCGACCATCGGCAAGGTCTGCGGGACTCGCCTGCACTTAAAGACCGCCGGCACAAATTACCTCGAAGCCCTGCGCGTGGTCGTCCGCATCGATAAAAAACTGTTCGGTGAAATCGCGGCGTTTTCCGCCGGGCGCTTCGCCCAGGACAAGCAAAGCTACCACATTTCCGCGACTGACGCTGGCGTCGCCGCGCTGGCCAAGACTGCGGCCGCGGACTATGAGCGCGTCTATCTCAACGAAACGATGGGCCGCCAATTGCTCCACGTCACCTTCGGCTCGACGCTCACCATCGGCAAGCAGGCCTCGGGACGTTTGTTCAAGGAAGCGATTCTGGAAATCCTCCAGAAAAACAAGGACTTGCACGCGGAGCTGCTGACGAAGCATTTGGGCGAGCATTTGCGGTTGCTCAATCTTGGATAGAAGGGACAAAGGAGCAAAGGGACAGAGGGACAAAGGACGCTGACAACATTTCCGCGACCTGTGTCATGAGCGTCCCCATCAAAACCTTTCGCGATTTGCTGGCATGGCAAAAGGCCATGCAGCTGGTCACCGATGTCTATCGGGCGAGCCGTCCTTTTCCCAAGGAAGAACTCTACGGGCTAACTGCCCAGTTGCGCCGTGCGGCAGTTTCGATACCCTCAAATCTGGCCGAAGGCTATGCCCGGCGTTCGCGGGCGGAATACAGTCGCTTTGTGCAGATCGCCCTCGGCTCTCTCTACGAATTACAAACCCAGCTTGAGATCGCGGCCAACCTCGGATATCTTGAGCGGTCCCGCTTCGATGATTTGTATGAAAAAAGCCGTGAAATTGAACGCATGCTCTCCAGTCTCCACCAGAAATTAGCCAAGCCTCGCACACCACATTCCGCCCCTTAGTCCCTTTGCTCCTTTGTCCCTTTGCCCCTCCCTCTATTCCCATGTCTCTTCGTGAAATCAACCCTAACCGCAAACGCGACCCGCAGACGCTGGTCGAGGAGGGCACGCTAGATTTCACGCTGGGCGACATCCCGGGCGCGCTGCGCAAAATCAACGATGCGCTGGCGGTGGACCCGGAATTTTTTCCCGCGCACCACGCGCTCGCGGAAATTTATTTTTCCACGCGGGATTTGCCGAAGGCCCTCGCCGCGGCGACGAAGGCGCATCAACTCCAGCCTGGAGATATTCATATCAACACCTCGCTCTCGCGCATTTACATGGAGATGGGCGACAAGCCGCAGGCCGAGCACTTCGGCGCGCAGGCCCGGATGCTCGGCTGGAAGGATGAGTTGAAACAGCCGCCGCCATGACATCACTAAATTTCGATTATTTTTTGGCCCTTGAACAAGATCTTGAAAGATACTCAAGATATATTGAGTTCCATGAAGATAACTTCAACACATATTCCCTTGAACTCGTTAGATTGCTTTTGGCAGCTGGCTCTGAAATTGATGTTATACTAAAGGAATTATGCCGTCGAATTGAACCTAATAAATTTCCAGACAAAATTACCGAATACAAAGACATCGTCCTGGCAAAATTCCCTGAAATAGAACAATCGCAAGTTCGCATCGCCAAGTACCATTTAAAGTCCACGCCGTGGTGTGGATGGTCACAATCGAGCCCGAGCTGGTGGAAGTCATATAACAACGTGAAGCATGATCGTTTAAAAAACTATAAAGAGGGTAATTTAGGTAACGTGCTTATGGCTGTCTCAGGTCTAGGTGTGTTAATGCAATACATTTCCGAAAATGAAGATGAGAATTTTCGTGGTGAATTTTTCGGGGGATTGTACAAGAGATTGCAGATTTGGAATTAATGTTACAATGCGAGGAAAAGCGCACCGCTCCATCTGGCAGCACAGAAGGCCGTTGATTACTTATTTTTTATAAACTATTCGCTCCGATTCCGGGTGGACAAGCATGGTTGGGCGTTCTAATTTCGCACCATGACTACCCCGTCCTACCCCCGCCTGCTCCTCCTCGCCACGGCACTGCTCGCCGCTTCTTGCGTCCACAATGCTGACGTTTCCCTCGCACCGCCCGCCGGCCCGGTGATGCCCGATCGCGACGTTTCCCCGGCGCAGCCCGTCATCCCCGACCACAAATTCAGCCTGGCCGATTACGGCGCGATGGGCAATGGCTACACGATGAATACCGACGCCATTAAAAAAGCCATCGCTGCGGTGGATGCCGCCGGCGGGGGCGAACTCGACGTGCCCAAGGGCACCTATTTGACCGGGGCCTTTGACCTGTGCAGCGGCCTCAACCTCCACCTCGAAGCCAACGCGACGATTTTGTTTTCGCCGGACCCCGAAGAATACCGTAATGGGGCGCGCTTCCGCCCGCTCATCCAGGCGAGCAACCTGCACGATGTGATGATTTCCGGCAACGGCACCATCAACGGCTCGGGCGAGGCGTGGTGGCCGGCGGCGCGCATCTTCAAAGCCGAGGCCAACGACAAAAAGGCGCGCGGCAACACCAGCCCTCGGCCCACAATGGTCACTTTCTCCGGCTGCCAACGCGTGATGCTGCAGGGCATCACTCTCACGAAGGCGCCGGTCTTCAACGTCTTCATCACCGCCTGCGACGATGCCACCGCCGACCACGTCACCATCAAAAATCCGCCGGATTCGCCGAACACCGACGGCATCGACCCGTCCGTCTCCCACCGCGTGCTCATCACGCATTGCAACATCGACACGGGCGACGACTGCATCGCCATCAAGTCCGGCTCGGCCCGGGGCATCCAGGACGTCCTCATCACCGACTGCACCTTCGGCCACGGGCACGGCTGCTCCTTCGGCAGCGAGACGAACGGCGGCGACCACAACGTCACCGTGCGCAACTGCACTTTTGAAAACACGGAAATCGGCGTGCGCCTGAAGTCCGACCGCACGCGCGGCGGCGACGTGAGCAATGTGGTTTACGAAAACCTGACGATGAAAAACGTCGGCCAGGCCATTGTGATTACCAGTTATTACCCCGACCGCGAGTTGCCGAAGCCGGGCGAACACGTGGACGCGCAGCCGGTGGGCAACCGCACGCCGCAATGGAGCAACATCACCATCCGCAACATCATCGCCACCGGGTGCACGAAAAGCGCCGGGCTGATCATCGGCCTGCCCGAAGCGCTCGCGACGAACATCACGCTCAGCAATATTACCATCGAGGCTCCGACGGGGCTGCGCGTCGGTTATGCCAAGGACCTGACCCTCGACAAAGTTTCCATTAACGCCAAAGACGGCAAGCCGCTCGCCATCGAGGACACCGTCACGGGCCTGAAGCAAAAGTAGTAGAGACGCGGATTCAAAAACCCGGAAATGGTTCAGTTTAAAATTGATCCGGTAGCCTGAAAGGCTGCGGGAGCAAAGCCCAGGGTTGAGCGAAGCAAAACCCTGGGAATCGCGGACACATATATTTTGCGCCCTGTTGGGGCGCAGGAGCCTTGTTGATTCCTCCGCCCTTACAGGGCGGTGATTTTTTGGATTCAATACCCCGGGTTTCGCTTTGCTCAACCCGGGGCTGGATTTCTTCGCCCCCTTCAGGGCGAAAAAGGCAAAACTAAAATCCAAGCTGGCCCACTGTCCAAAATTCAAACATAGCAGGTTGTGAGTATCCGCCGGGGCGGATTACGGCTTTTTCAAAAATCCTTCCGCGCCGAGCCAGGCGACGAAGCGGTCGGGCCAGGTGGAAACCGGGAGGGTCGATGGCCGCATGCCGAAGCCTTCGTTGCCGCCGTCGTAGATATGGAGTTCGGCACGGACGCCGGCGGTTTTCAACATAACATAAAATTTGGCGAGATTGAGCGAGACGGGGTCGTCGTAGGCGTCGGCGAGGAACGCGGGCGGCATGTCCTTGGAAACCGGGAGCGCGGAGGGGTTGGTCAGGCCACCGGGATACATGAGGGCGACGAAGTCGGGCCGGCAGTCAACCTGCGCGATGGCGTCGGTGGTCGAAGGCACGGGGGTGGCGTAGCTCGTGTAGGTCAGGAGCGAGAGCTGGCCGCCGGCGGAAAAGCCCATGAGGCCGACGCGGTGGGGGTCAACCTTCCAATCCGCGGCGTGCGCGCGAACGTAGCGGACCGCGCGCTGGACATCCATGAGCGAGTGGACTTCCAGTTGATACGGCGAGTTCGGCTCGTGGGAGAGGCGGTATTTGACCACGAAGCACGTGACGCCGCGCGCGGAGAGGTAGCGGGCGACGTCGTAACCTTCGTGCTCGACGGAAAGATGCGAGTGGCCGCCGCCGGGCGCGATGACGAGCGCCGCGCCCGTGGCCTGGTCCGGCGGAGGCAGAAACGGCGTGATGGACGGGTTGTTGATGTTCGTGATGATGGGGACGGTGCGCTGCGGGCTGAACGGGGTCGCCGGGTCGGTGCGCATGGTAATGACCTCGGGTGAAGTCCGGCCCTCCGAACCCGGCGCGCCATTGGGCCAGATGGGGATGAAAGCTGGCAGGGGCGGCGCAGCGGGCGCGGCAGCCGGGGCGGTATCCGTCGCGGAAAACGCGGACAGCTGCAAGAGCAGGAACAAAAACAAAGAGAAGCGGGGTAATGCTTTCATGCGCGCTTTCTAACCCGGAATCCCTGGAGGACTCAAGCGGTGAAGTAAATTGAATTGAACTACGGATTAATTACAAAATTTAAAACCTGCCTTTTTTTGCCTATGGCTTCGCGTGACTCATGATGTTTATGAGCACACCATTCGGGTCCTTTACGTGAAAACGCCGCACGCCCCACGACTCAATCGTGAGAGGATAGACGATGGGAAGGCCGGTCATCACGGCTTTGGCATGAGTCGCTTCCACATCGTTAACCTCAATAGAAAGCGTGAGGTTGTTGTTCGGCAGTCCAGGCTCTCCACGCACAAGGCTGATTTGTGCCGTCGGATTGTCCGGCGAGACAACGGTGAGAATCCACTCCATGTCCATGGCTACGACAAAGCCGAGAAATTCAACGTAAAACTTCCGGCTTTCGTCCAACCGGGCAGTCGTGATGTTAGGCACCACTCTTTTGATGTTCATGGCACTCGTCATTGTATGGCGACTGTCAACGGGATGAACGACAAGTTCTGCGACTGCGAGTAAATTCCCTCTCTTAAACTCAACAACCCAAAAAAAGCCATTTCCGCCAGTTCCATTATTCCTTCAACAATGCCGCCAAGTCGAGGCGATGCGAAAACATGTTTAGTTGGCCGTCGGGAGTTTTGGGCCATTCGGCGCGGGGGCGGTCCCAATAAAGTTCGACGCCGTTTTGGTCGGGGTCGCGCAAATAGAGGGCCTCGCTGACGCCGTGGTCGGCAGCGCCATCGAGCTCGATACCGGCGCGCTGGAGGCGGCGGAGGGCGTCGGCGAGCGAGCGGCGGTCGGGATAACGGATGGCGGTGTGGTAGAGGCCGGTCGCGCCCGGGGGCGGGGGCGAGCCACCGAGGCTTTCCCAGGTATTGAGGCCGATGTGGTGATGGTACCCGCCCGCGCTGATGAACGCGGCCTGGCCGCCCATTTTTTGCATCAACTGGAAGCCGAGCACGCCGCAGTAGAAGGCCAGCGCGCGGTCGAGGTCGGCGACTTTGAGGTGCACGTGGCCAATGTCCACGCGCGGGTCAATGGGGTTCGCCTTTTCGCCTTTCATAACCATCAGTGTAACAACAAGCTGGGTTTTGTCCATCCCCACGGGTTGACTTTCTAGTAAAACGGGGGGTAAACTTCCCCTTGTGGCCGTAACCAAGACCAAATTCATCCTGGATTTCGAGAAGCCGCTGCATGAGCTGGAAATGCAGCTGCAGAACCTGCGCAAGCTGTCCGAAGAGCAAAAACTCGACGTGCGCGGGGAAATCCGCGCCATCGAGGAGAAGCTCGAGGCCGCGAAGGCGAACATCCACAAGCACCTGACGCCGTGGCAGAAGGTCCTGCTCGCCCGGCACTCGCACCGGCCGTACGCGCTCGATTACATTGACGCGATTTTTGAGAATTTCCAGGAACTGCACGGGGATCGGCTGTACCGCGACGACCAGGCGATTGTGGGCGGCCCGGCGTTCCTCGACGGCAAGCCGGTGATGGTCATTGGCCAGCAAAAAGGCCGCAACACGAAGGAAAATCTGCGCCGGAATTTTGGCTGCCCCAACCCCGAAGGCTACCGCAAGGCCCTGCGCCTGATGCGCCTCGCGGAAAAATTTCATCTGCCGGTCATCTCGCTCGTGGACACGCCGGGCGCGTACCCCGGCATCGGCGCGGAGGAACGGCACGTGGCCGAGGCCATCGCCGTCAACCTGCGCGAAATGAGCATCCTGGAGACGCCGACCATCGCGGCGGTCATCGGCGAAGGCGGCTCGGGCGGGGCGCTCGGCATCGCGGTGAGCGACGTGGTGCTCATCCTCGAAAACGCCTATTACTCCGTTATTTCCCCCGAAGGCTGCGCGGCGATTTTATGGAAGGACCGCGCGCATGCCCCCAAGGCCGCCGAGGCGCTGCAAATGACGGCGGATAAATTGTTCGAGGCCGGCGTGGTGGACGGCATAGTGCCGGAACCGCTCGGCGGCGCGCACCTTGACCCGGCGGTCGCGGCGAAAAACTTGAAAGCGGCGCTCATCGAAAACCTGACACGCCTGAGCGCCTTGCCGCCAAAAACCCTTTTGGAAGAACGCTACCAGAAATACCGCAAGCTCGGCGTGTTGCAGGAAAGCCAGCAGGCGGTCGTGGCGAAAATCGCGGCGGCGGGGTGAGTGTTCGGAAACTTTACCACTTCAGCCGTAGTCCGTCATACGCGAGGCGGACATTAGGCGGGAGTTTGGCCTCGGTGGCGTCGTGATCCACCTGGAAAGTCAGGTGCGTGAGGAAATTTTTGGGTGCGCCGATGGCGTGGGCGACGGCGACGGCCTCGTCAATTGTCATATGTGTTGGATGCGCGTGCGGGCGCAGACCATCGAGCACGACGACCTCCGCGCCGCGCGCGAGGGAGCGGGCGGGCTCGCCGACTTCCTTGCAGTCGCAATAATAAGCGAATTTTTTTCCGGTGCCCGATTCCTCAAAGACGAGGCCGAGTGTCTCAACCTCGCCATGCGGGAGCAGGATGGAATGGATGACGCCGCCGGGAACCTCGAGCCGCCGGGGCATTTCGCGCAGGCGGAAACAGGGGTAGCCCTTGCCGGCGGGTTTCTCGCCCAGCGCGTAAGGGTAAATGTTCCGGATGCGCTCCAGGCCGGCGGGCGTGCTGTAAACCGGCAGGGCGTTGCCGGGAATCTGGTCGCAGAAGCGGCGAAGGTCGTCCATGCCCAGCACGTGGTCGGCATGGCCGTGGGTGAGGATGAAAAGGTCAAGCGCGGTGATTTCCTCGCGCACGCATTGGAGGCGGAACTCCTGCGCGGCGTCAATTTGCACGCGCGTGCCGCCGAAGATAACGTGGATGCTGCAACGCGTGCGCCAGTTGCGCGGGTTGGCGAGGTCGAGGGTGCCCGGCGGCTGCGCAATCATGGGCACGCCCTGGGAAGTACCGGTGCCGAGAAAGATGACCTCCATGAGTGAAATCTTTCTTCAGAACGTTCCGCCAGCCTCAACACATGCCCCGGGCAACGACCCAGCCTCAGTCGCGATTAAAGCGCGGCTTCGCCGTGTTCGTCGGTGCGGATGCGGATGACTTCCTCGAGAGAGGTGACAAAAATTTTACCGTCGCCAATCTTGCCGGTGCGCGCGGCCTTGGAAATGGCGGCGATGGTCTTGGGCACGCCCTCGGTGGGCACGGCGATCTCGACTTTGACTTTCGGGAGAAAATCCACGGTGTATTCGCTGCCGCGGTAAATCTCGGTGTGGCCCTTTTGCCGGCCAAAGCCCTTGACCTCGGTGACGGTCATGCCCTCAATGCCGATTTCGGCCAGGGCTTCCTTAACTTCCTCCAACTTGAATGGTTTGATGACGGCGGTGATAAGTTTCATAAGGCGTGAAGACCCGCCCACCCTACACGGTCAAACCACCCACTGCAAAGGAAAAAATTTCGGGATTCACGCGTCCGCCGGATTGTTAAGCTTGAATACACCGGCGGCGGCGGCCGCCCCGGCAAAATTCGCCAGCAAGTACACCCACAGAATGCTCCAGGGCGCCATGCCCATGACGCTTACGCCGACGGCCACCGCGGGGTTGAACGCCCCGCCGGAAATGGGCCCAACCGCAAACGCCCCGGCGAGCACGGTAAACCCAATCGCCAGGCCATAATACGAATTGCCCGCAGTGCTCTTGGCTGTGGCGACGTTCAGCACTACATAACAGAGAGCGAAGGTGAATAAAAATTCCGCCAGCAACGCCGCGGGCACACTGGGCAGCGGGCCGGCCAGGCCCGGGTGAAAAAGATATTTCGCCGCGAAGGCCGCCAGCGTGGCGCCGATGATTTGCGCAACCCAATACGGCACGACATCCCCGGCCGCGCACCGACCACGAAGGAAAACCGCCAGCGTCACCGCCGGATTGTAGTGCGCGCCGGAAATGTGGCCGCCGGCATAAACCATCACCATCAGCACCGCCCCGATGGCAAGCGGCGGCTCCGCGGCGTGCCCGAGCACCGTGCAACCAATCGTGAAAACGAGAAAAAACGTTCCGATGAATTCAGTGAGGTATTTGTTCATGGAGTGGCGGGGTTTGCCACTCCGGCCTACCCCACCAAGCCCCGCCCGACAAGGCAAAACGCCGGACGAACCTCCGCCCGCCTACAAGGCCGCCTTGCCTTTTTCATCCGTGCGGATGCGGATGGCTTCCTCCAGCGGCAGGATGAAAAGCTTGCCGTCGCCGATTTTCCCCGTGCGCGCCGCCTGCGTAATGGCCTCGACCACTTTCGGGGTCAACTCCGAGCTGACCGCGATGTCGAGCATCACCTTGGGCAGAAAGTCCACGGTGTATTCGCTGCCGCGGTAGATTTCGGTGTGGCCCTTCTGCCGGCCAAAGCCCTTGACCTCGGTGACGGTCATGCCCTCGACCCCGATTTCCGCCAGGGCTTCTTTGACTTCCTCGAGCTTGAAGGGCTTGATGATGGCTTTGATGAGTTTCATGCAAAGGGGGGATTGGGAATGTTAATAGCGATGCCGCCCGCATGGGCCAAAATCCTCGGCAGGCACCCCAAAACATAGCAAACCCCATGCCAGATATGCCCACCCGCCAAAGGTTTGGGGCCCGGCGAGGCGGTGCGCGGACACTTACTTCATTGGCGCGGGGATGGCGCCAGGCTGGGCGGCATCCGGGTAATAATTCTTGAGGGTGACGGGGTCGAGCCACACCGTACCGTCGGGCTGGAGTTTGCGGCCGAGGCCCATGGCGTCATCGTAGCCCCAAATTGAATTCGGCAGTTTCAGTTCCGTGATGGCCGCGCGCATGGCGGCAAACCAGCGCGCACGCGAATCCGGCGGGGCCACCCGGGGCAGAGAGCCAAATTCGCCGAGAAGCACCGGAACATTGTTTTGCCGGCCCCAATCAGTACCTTTTTTTAGCTGCGTTAACAAGTAAGCCGCGTCGTAGCGCTTCTCGCCGTAGCCGCGCACCTCGGCCTGGCTCGCCGCCGGCAATTCATCAATCATTTTCGCCACGGCCTCGGAGCTGGAAGGAAAAGGAATGTCCTTGAGCGGCTTGACGTTGTCGCTCGCCCACGTCGCGCTTTGGTGGGTGAATAAAAACGGGTCGTAGTTGTGGAAGGTGTAAATGAGATTTTTCTCCGGAGGCGGTTTCAACTTCAGCAACTGATCCGCCGAACTGTAGCCGGTGCCACTGACCAGGATGGTGCGGTTTGGGTCAATCTCGCGGATGGCCTGCACGGTTTTCTCCTGCAATACATACCAAACCTCCGGGTTGGTACGAAACACCGGCTCGTTCACCAATTCGAAGATCAGGGAATTTTCGCGCTGTCCGTGGTAATGTTTGGCGATGGCCTGCCAGAAGGTGAGGAAGCCGCCGTTGTCGTGGTCCGCTGCGTCGAGCTTCAGTTCGCCGCCATCGTGGAAATCAAAAATCACCGCGATGTCGGCGGCCTTGAACCAGTCGAGCGCCCAGTCCACATAGGTTAGAGATGCGGTTTTCGGCTGGCCGTTGTCGTAAATCACTTTTGGGGTGATGACCAGCCGCACAAACCGCACGCCCAGCCGCTGGAAATTCGCGAAATCCTCCGTTTTGAGGTAATTCAGATAAAAATTCGTGTCGTTCGGATTGTTCACATAGCCGAACCACCGGGTGATATTGACCCCGGTGGTCAGATGATTGAGTAATTTCTGCGGGACGCCGTTGAGGCCGAGAGCGGGTTTGGCATCACTGTTTGCGACAGTTGGCGTTTGCGCGTGCACGGCCAAAGCAAACATCAATCCAGCCAAAAAAACGCGGGGTGTCATCGGCAAATTCCATGCGACCGCCGGAGGCCGGGCAATCTAAAACTAGTCGCGCACGATATCGTCCGGCAAAGTGTTCTTGTCGTCACGCCCGCGGGGAAAATGTTTGGCCAGCACTTCGCCGATTTCGCACACGGCCTCCTCGATGGCCTCGGTGAATTGCCCGGCCTTGAGCTGCGGGGCGATTTTGGCGGCAATGCCTTTCCAGAAATCGTCGCCGCATTTTTCATGCACGGCGACATCGCCCCAGATGGCGAAGGTGTGCGCCTTGGGCGCGAAATAAATCAGCACGGCGTTGCGGTGCGGCGTCTGGTGCATGCCGAGCTTCACAAACCGTTTTTGCG
>JABDGR010000017.1 GCA_013285985.1 Verrucomicrobiota bacterium | reverse complement strand
CCCGGCTGGCAGCGAAAGCTCACCTTGTCCGCCGCGCAGACCACGCCGCGCTTCTTGTCTTTAAAAACTTTCGTCAGCTCTTGGACTTCGACCATGGGGTAGGGCAGGTGGGGTAGTGTATGGTCAGCTAATTGCAAAACTTAAATCAACTCGTCGTCTCGTTTGGGGCGGGAAATTTTCGGTTTCGGGGCTTTGGCGGCTTTTTCTTCTTCAGCGGCGCGCTCAAGGTTCAGTGCCAGAAGCCGCTCCAAAATTTGTTCGTCAGTCAAATTCTCGGGCCAACCGTAAGCTGCGGCCACCGCCGCGTCGAGCTTCTTATGGGCGAGGTCGAGCCAAGCCGGGCGCTCATTATATAGGTTCGTGAGTGTCCTTTGCTTGAGTTTGGCGGCGCAATCGGAGTCGTGCGGTTCAAGGCGCGGGTAGCGAACGATACCGACGCCGTTCTTGTCCGGCTTGGTGACATACCGCGCCCACGGGCCATTAATCGAGCCGGGAAAGGTTAAAACCTTTTCGACCGTCCATTCGGGAGGGTTTAGCCAGTTTTCGCGCAATTCGTTCAAATCCTTTGCGGCAGAGGAGATGGCGTCGCGGTGTTCCGTGTGTGAAAGTTTGCGGGAGTCCTTGCCTCCTCCATATTCTGGCGGTTCTTCCTGCACGGCGTGAAATCGTTTGGTCATGACCTTATCCCACGGGTCGTCGGATTCAGGCTTTTTTGTTTCAGGTGTAGCAGGCGGCCTTAAGTCATCTTTGAATGGGAAAGGGAACGTTTCGAAGCAGGTTGTGGGAGTGTAGCGAAAGCCCGATTCCTTTTCACGCAATTGGGTGCCTTGTGCAAGTGCCCAGACTTCGTGAAAACGAGAATGTAGCACACCAAAAAAATAATCATCGGAACGCGCGTACACGATCAAGGCATGATCTGCCAAGATAACCCCATCGAATCGGCCAAAGATTCGATGCTTTGCTACACCTGGAGTTATCAGTACGGACTTCCCTCTTGTAATTTCTCGATACCGCGGTGATGGGCGAGCATGTAACCACCAAAATTTTTCCTGCATGGATTCGCGATGACCCTCACGCAACGGCAAAATCTTTTCACGGACAAAATCCATCGGTGCTCGATAGAGAGCCGCCTTGGAAAAATCTTTAATTAGTCCGAAATCAATTACCCAAGTCACATCACCGCGTCGAACAAACTGTGAAGCATTGATTGAAGGCCGAAGCACGTCGCTATTCGGAGGGCCATGTGGATTTTGTAAATTTACAAATTTCAGCCCTAGTTGTTCGCTAATGTCAAACGGGGCTTTTTGTTGGCTGCCATAGAAACTCAAATCCATATTCGATTTAAGCTCAACTGCTAGTGTTGTGTCAGTATGTGCCGTTAGATTTGCGTTTATTGCATCAACCAAAACATTATCGAGCGTTCGTAGTTTCTCGATTCCTTTATCAAAGCCTACCATTGAAATATGAACGTTGGCACCACTTAACACCCAATTTCTATCACTTATGGCAAAATAGATTTCCCCGGTCTCTTTGATTCTATTGAGCACATCTCGACTTGCTCCTCCACGGATAGACTGAGTCGCAAGTAAGCCCGCTCTTGCAGCTTTGCCGTCGACGATTTGTTGACGGGCTTTTTCAAACCAATAACAGCACAAGTCGGCGAATCCGGAAACTCTACCTTTAAATGTTTCAAAAAGTCCTGCTCTATATTCTTCGCCAAGCTCCCGGATCATTTTGCTACTGTGAAGAAACGGAGGATTGCTGACAATTACTTCGCATTCTGGCCAGGCGCGTTCTGTGTAAACTTTAACAGTGTCGTCTTCAATGTGCTCTTCGGCTCGAGCCTCTTTGAGGCTTTTTGGTTTTTTACGGAAGGTTTGGTTCAATAGTGCATCTTTGTTCTCGAAACCGTCGAGCACTTGCAGAACCGGCGTTCGGTCGTTGTCAAAACCATTGTCGCGACGCCATTGCAGATAGCCTATTTGGACGGAGACTTGAGCCAGTTCGAACGCATAAGGGTTGATTTCGATAGCCTTTAACTGCTTCACGTTGACTTGCGGTTTCAAACTGAAGCCCAACTGGGTCGCGAAAGTGATGACTTCTTTTTCCAGCCCTAAAAGTAATTGGAGTGAGACATAAAGGAAATTGCCGCTACCGCAGGCTGGGTCAAGCACCGTAACTGCCGAAAGTCTCTTTTGAAATGTCACCAATCGCTCGCGTTGCACGGGTTTGCCCTTCCCATTTACGTAGGCAACGGCGAGTTCGCTCTTGATCTCCGACCACTCACGGCGGAAGGGGTGCATAAGCACGGGTTCAACAAGGGTCTTGATATCAGCCTCGCTAGTGTAGTGTGCGCCAAGCTGAGCGCGCTGATTTTCATCCAAAGCGCGCTCAAACAGCGTGCCCATGATGGCCGGCTGTATGAACTGCCAGTCGCGTTCAGCGGCTTCACCCAATTTTTTGATTTCTTCTTCAGTCAGCTCAAAAACCGTTGCTTCCTCAAACAAATGTCCGTTGAAGTGACGAATTTTATGGTGTCCGTAGAGGCCACCAGTGGCCATCACGCGAAATAGCTCCCCGAGGGCTTGGGCAAAAAGAGTCGGGTCTTTCAGTCCTTTGTAGGCAATCTCTTTGAACAGGTTTTCCGGCAAAAGATCGGTGTCTTCGGCGAAGAAGCAAAAGACAATCCGATTGAGAAAGCGGGCGATACGCAGATTATTTTTCTGCGCAACGTTCACTTCACGCCGGTTTTTCGCATCGGCCAGTTCGATGCACTCGCGGTTTTGGAGTGAGCGGGCGACTTCCGCAATTTGTTTTGCGAGAGCCTCCGTGACCTTGTCAGTTGTTTCAACAGGCTTGAGATGTTCCGGGGTGGTGAAGAGCGCACGTAAAATGCGGAGGTTGCGAGGATCGTCGATTTCGTTATTGGTAAATTCAAATACTTCCTGCACAGTGCCGTTAAAGTTTGTGCGGACAATGTAGCGGTCGAAATCGCACACGACCAACAAAGGCGGGTTGAGCAACGATTCACGGTAACGGAGCAGTTGCTTGTAAGCGTCGTTGAGGTTCTTTTTTTTGCCCTTATATTCCCAGGCAAAACACCCTCTCTTCCAAACATCAGCGAACCCACGTTCGGCGGGTTCGGCATCATCGCCTTCTGCTGACAGATCAAAAAGCTCGGCATCTTTGACTACCCGCTTTTGGAAGCAAAAATTCTCACTGCCGCTTGGGTCGGCTTCTGCCGGTGTCTGCTGTCTGAGTAATCGGCACAAGTCATTGAAGTGTTCCTGATAGGCAGAGGATTCCTTGCCGGTGTAGCGGCGCCATTTCTTTTTAAATTCCGCCGGTGTCATTGGGAATGATTATTTATGTTCTCCGCATCCGATGGCAAGAAACGATTTTTCAGGTCAATTCACCCGGTGTTCCAATTCTCGAATCAGTTCGAGCAAAAACCAATTGTTGCCACCGAGTTTTTCCGCGCCGCGGACGGCTGCGCGGGTAAGTTTCCTGGCCTTGTCGCGGGCGACATCGAGGCCGTAGAGGCTCGCGTAGGTCAATTTCCCATGACGCTCATCGAGGCCGGGAGTCTTGCCGAGCACTTCGGCGGAGGCCGTGGCATCGAGGATGTCGTCAATCGCCTGGAAGGCCAGGCCGAGGTTTTGGCCGACTTCGGCCATGATTTTAAATTTCGCGGGCTTCGCATTCGTCAACCGCAGGCCGAGGAGCAAGCTGGCGGTGATGAGCGCGGCGGTTTTGTTGTGGTGGATGAAGTCCAGGCGCTCGGCATTCGGTTTGCCTTTTTCGCCAAGCAAATCCTCCATCTGCCCGCCGATGAGTTTTTCTGAGCCGGCAGCATCACCGAGGATGCGCACCAACCCGGCGGCGACGGGCGGATGCTTTTTATACGCATCGGCCAGCAACCACAGCGCATAGGTCAGCAAAGCATCGCCGGCGAGCAGCGCGGTGGCTTCGCCAAATTTTTTGTGGCACGTGGGCAAACCGCGGCGCAAATCGGAGTCATCCATGCACGGCAAATCGTCGTGAATGAGGCTGTAAGTGTGCAGGCACTCGACGGCGACGGCGGCGGGGTGGGGGTCGAGCTTCGACGGGAAGAGCGAGTGCCCCGCGAGCACCAGCAAAGGGCGCAGGCGCTTGCCGCCGGCCTTGGTTGAGTAAAGCATCGCTTCATGCAGCACGCCGGGGCGCGTGGTGGCCGCGGGCAGCCATTTATCAATCGCGGCTTCAACGCCGGCGCGGTGGCGCTTTAACGTTGCCTTGAAATCGCGGGGCGCTTTTGCTGGGGAAGTCATTGTACTCAAAAAAGCCGTATGGTTAGTTTTGACGAAGTTTGCAAAAGGATTTTCACGGACCCGCGCTGGGTGCCGAACGCGCTCATCGGCGGCGTCCTCAGTTTTGTGCCGATACTCAACATCTTTGCGCTGGGTTATCAATACCGCTATTTCGAGCAGGTTCACCGCGGCGGCGGCTTTGCCTGGCCGGATTGGAATGATTGGGAGGGCCTGTTTTTCGATGGCCTGCGCCTGCTGGCGATCATGGCGCTCTACGGTTTTTTGCCCGTAATCGTCGCCCTATGGATGGTCCATTTGCTCGGCTGGCTCAGCCTCGAAATCATGGGGCATCCGTTGTACAACACGGCGCTCGTTTCGCCGTTGGCGTTGTTGGCACCGTTGTGGACCGTGGCCATCCTTTATGCCTACCAGCCCCGGCGGCGCTGGGCGGTCCTGGGGCGGCCGGTACTGGCCTGGTTAATGACCCGCGCGGCCTGGCCCATGTTTTTCGTGCCGGCGCTGGCCTTTTGGGGCCTGATGTGGCTGGGGTGGATGGTCTTCGGCTTTGTTTTTTTCCTTGGTTTCATCGTCCTGGGAGCGTATTACACTCGATTGTTCCTGGAAATTGAAAGCCGGGGCCAAACCCGCGGTGTTCGCGGCTGACTTCGGACAATTTCCCCGCCACCCACCCGCGAACCATGCCGACGTACGAATACGCCTGCAAATTCTGCGGCCACCATCTCGAGATTTACCAACCCATCACCGCGGAACCCCTGAAGCGCTGCCCGGCTTGCAAAAAAGCCGGCCTCAAGCGCCTCATCAGTGGCGGCGCGGGCCTCATCTTCAAAGGCACGGGCTTCTACGAAACCGACTACAAACGCTCCACCGCTACTCCCAAGCCCGCTGCTTCCTCCACCGACAAAAAGCCTGCCGACGCCAAGCCAAAACCCGAACCTGTCAAACCCGCCGCCTCCAAAACCGACAAAACTTAACCACCATGGCCGGCAACACCAATTTTGACCCCACCGGGGAGAAAAAAGCCCGCAAAAAAGCGACTTTCAGCGGCGCCGTCATTGGCGGCGTGTTCAATATTGTGCTCGGGGCGGTTCTCGGCTTCTGCGTCCTTATCCTCACGGCTCCGCCGGAATACAAGCCCAAGCCCGATGCCAAAACCGGCAAGGTGCCTCCCCCCCCCGCCAGCCTTTATTATTGGGCCGGTGTACCCGGTGGTGATTACCATTCCAAGGTGGCGCAGTTAGTGGTGGATAAACCCGGCACGGTGTCGATGACGGATGGTGAACTGAATGCCTGGGCAGGGGATATTTTTAAATCCGCCATTCAGCCCAAGCCCGCCGCCAAGCCTGCGGCCAAGCCCGATGCGTCCAAGAGCACTGCCTCTGATGCCGCCAAGGCCAAGGAGGAAGTCAAAGCCGCCGAGGCTGATTTGCAGAATTTTGGCATTGCCGCCGGCACGCCGAATTTCCGCATCTTTAAAGATCCCCAGGCCCCGACTGCTGCGCCCGTCAGCCTCCAGATCGCCCTGCCCATGACGATTACGCTTCTCGGCATCGGCGTGGACACGGTTTACCAGACGCGGGGCGTCTTTGTCCCGGGTGCGCAAGGGCCGGAGTTCAAGCCCTACCTGAGCTATTTCGGCAGTGCGCGCATTCCGGGGCCGCTCGCGGGGAAAATGCTCAGCACCATTGTGGCGAAATTCGCCGCGGCCGACGCCGCGAAGAAATACGCCGATGCCTGGGCCAAGCTCGCCACCGCCACCGTGCAGGATGGGGCGCTCGTTCTCGCGGGCAAATAAACTTCGTGCGGTTTGGCGGAGCCGTCCTATGCGCCAAAATTCATTTTCGGCCACGCGCTGCGCCCGGGTTTGCGCGGTGTTTTTTGCCGGCGCGCTGGCCGGGTTGCTCGTGGCAGGTAATTCCCTCGCGGCGAATGTCCCCGCCGGCGTTTCCCCGGAGCCGGCGGCTCAGCCCGCGCCACCCCCCACCGAATTGGTGCCAACAGGTGTGCGCACGTTGTTAGGCCCGCCCGTGACGGTCGCTCCCGACGATTCCGTATTCGAGGTGGATGCGCCGGATTTGCTCTCGGCCAATCAAGTGCTGGATATGGCTGAGCGGGCCAGGTCCATCACCGCCAGTTTTTTCACCTGGCCCGAAAAACCGCCCACCCGCATCCAGATTCAACTCATCCCGACATCCAAGGTCGATTTTGCTGCTCCCTACGTGATCAAACCCGGCGAAAATGGCCAGCCCACGGTCTTGGTCCGTTGGAATGCGGATACCCAATTTTCCGACATCTGCCGGGCCATCAGCAGTGTCACCCTCCAAAATATCGTCAGCTGGAATGTTGGCGCGGCGGTTGCCGGCCAGGTGCCGGACTGGCTCAAGTTTGCTTTTGGCGCCCTGCTCGAAGTCAGCCTCAAGCAGGCGATGGCGGACTCACTTTCCGAGCAGGCCCAGCGGTTTCCCATGCTCGCCATGCGCCAGATCATGACGGCGCATAACCCCACCGGCCAGGACGTGTCCATCCTGGCCGTCAACGCCTACTGGCTGACGTTGTTTTTGAACAGCCAATGCGCGAACCACAATGTTTCCCATGGTTTGTTCGATGCGCTCGCCACGGGCACCGACCCCGCCCCGCTTTTGGGCACGGCCTTTTCCGGGCAGTTTGAGGATGAGCGCGACCTCGAACTGTGGTGGCAGATTGGTTACCGCGATGAACTGGCGGCCCTGGGCGCCCCCATCCAAACTTTTGCCCAGACGCGCGCCGTGCTCGATGACCTGGAACGCGTCCAAATCATCGGCAGCAACGGCCCGGAGCTCATTCGCCTCGACCAGGCCTGGGCCCACCACGCGGACAAGGCCTTCCGGGAAACCATCGCGCAAACCCTCGTCCACCAGCACACCGCGCCGGGCCATGCCAATCCCGCTTACAAAAACGCCGTCGTCTCTGTCCTGCAAGCCCTGGAAAATTTGCGCGGTAACAGCGAAAAAGATTTCCGCAACGCCTGGAAGGTTTACCAGGATGATCGCGCCGCCGGCGAAGCCATCGAAAAGACTGTCAACGCGGCGCTGGCAGAGGGAAAGTAATTCAGTTTTATTCCTTCGCCAAATCGTAGCCGTCCTTGCGGTCGAGGGATTTCCAGCCGCGCGCAGACAATTCTTTGCGCAGAGCGTCGGCCTTGGCGAAATCCTTCGCCTGTTTGGCCGCCCAGCGCTGTTTGGCCAGTTCCACAATTTCGTCGGGGACAAGAATTTTCGTCTCCGGCAGCGGCAAATCAAGCCCCAGCACACCCACCGTGATTTTTAACAGGCCTTCGAGATCTTCCTTCGCTTGCTCGACGGTGGCCGCCTTTGGCTCGACTTTAAAAATTTCCCCGAGTGTGCCGGGCACATTGAGGTCGTCGGTCAAAACTTCCCAGGCGGTCGCAAACCGGCCCCAGCGCAACGCTTTCGGCGAGGATTTTTTCAAACGCAACAGAGTTTCTTTGGTCTTGGCGGCATCACCCGTCGCCCGCAGCGCCAGCGCCAGCAGATGCTTGTCAAGTTTGTGCAGGGCGCTTTGCGCGGCTTCGAGGCCGTTTTGCGTGAAAACCAGGGGCGAACGGTAATGGGCCGTCAACAACACATAACGGAGCACGACCGGGTCAAAACCCATTTTTTGAATATCCGCCACCGTATAAAGGTTGCCCAGGCTCCGGGACATCTTGGTGTCTTCCAGCAGCAAGTGGGCGTTGTGAAACCAGTGCCGTACGAATGAATAGCCGGGCTCGCTCTCATGGGCGCAGCACGACTGGGCGATTTCGTTTTCGTGATGCGGGAAGATGAGGTCAATGCCGCCGCCGTGCAGGTCAATGGTTTGGCCGCCAAAAATTTTCTCAATCATCGCGCTGCACTCGATGTGCCAGCCGGGCCGGCCTTCGCCCCACGGGCTGGGCCAGTAGTTCGAGCCGTCTTCGGGCTTGCGCGCCTTCCACAGGGCGAAGTCGGCGGCTGCCTCGCGGTCATATTTGTCGGCTAAATTGGCTTCGCCGGCGCTGTTGGTGGTTTGTTTGCGCAGGGCCGTGAAATCCAGCCGGGCCAGCCCGCCATAAGCCGGATAGGTGGAAACGTCGAAATAAACGGACCCATCGTCCGCGCGGTAAGCGTGCCTGTGGAAAATCAGGCGTTCGATCAGCGCAACTTGCGCGGGAATGTGTTCGACGGCGCTGGGTTCATAATGGGGCGGCAAAAGATTCAATGCCCGGCAATCGGCGTGAAAGAGGCCCGACCAGTGTGCCGTGATTTCCGCAAGCGAACGCTTTTCCGTCTGGGTCTGGACGATGATTCGGTCATCCACGTCCGTGATGTTGCGCGCATGGAGGACTTTTTCCGCGCCCAGCTCGATTTCCAGGGCGCGCCGCAGCACATCCTGGACGACAAACGCCCGAAAATTGCCAATGTGGGACGGTCCATACACTGTCGGCCCGCAGCAATACATCCGGAAAACGCCATCGGCATTGGCCGGTGTGACCAGCTCAATGGCGCGGGTCAGAGTGTTGTGCAAACGCAGTGGCATGGAAGAGAAGATGAAGGATGAGCGCGGAAGGTTGAACAAGAAAAAAGCGCAATTTTCACGCTTTCGCTTGGCGGGGGATTTTGGCACAATCGCCGGTTCCGATGCCCAAAGCCGCCAAACCGGGGGTTCGCCTGGACTTGCCGCAACGCCCCCGCCGCCTGCGCCGCACCGCCGCCATTCGCGCGCTGGTGCGCGAGACTTCGCTGTCCCCGGCGCAATTGATTCAGCCGGTCTTTGTCATCGAGGGTGGCAGTGGAGCCGCGCCGGAGCCGGTGGCTTCACTGCCGGGCGTTTCCCGCGTCCCGGTGGGCCGTCTGGGCGCGCATTGCCGTGAACTGGCCAAACTGGGCCTCGGCGGCATTGCCCTCTTCCCCAAGGTGGATCCCAAGCGCAAGGATGCCCTCGGCCGCGAGGCGCTTAACGCCAACTCCCTCGTCCTGCGCGCCGTGCGCGAGGCCAAGAGCGCCGCTCCGCAATTGCCCATTTTTGCCGACCTCGCGCTCGACCCTTATACGACCCACGGCCACGACGGCATCCTGACCAAACGGGGCGACGATGTGGACAATGACCGCACCGTGGCGATTTTGACCGAGATGGCGGTATTGCATGCCCGCGCGGGGGTGGATTTTGTCGCTCCGTCGGACATGATGGACGGCCGCGTCGGCGCCATTCGTCGTGCGCTCGATACTGCCGGGCACGAGACCACGGGCATTCTCGCCTACACGGCGAAATACGCCTCGGCTTATTACGGCCCATTCCGCGACGCCGTGGGCAGCAAACGCGCCGCCGGGCAGGCGCCCATCAGCAAGGCCACGTACCAAATGGACCCCGCCAACCGCCGTGAAGCCCTGCGCGAAGCCCTGCTCGACGAGGCCGAGGGCGCGGACATCCTCCTGGTCAAACCCGCGCTGCTCTACCTCGACATCATTGCCGACCTGCGCGCGCATTCGCCATTGCCCATCGCCGCCTACCAGGTTTCTGGCGAATACGCCCAAATTTGCGCCGCAGCCGAACGCGGCTGGCTCGATTTGCCCGCGGCCCGGGACGAATCGCTGCTCGCCATCCGCCGCGCCGGGGCGGACATGATTCTGACGTATTTTGCGAGCGCCTGTGCGCGAGACGGCCAATAAGTTTTTCGTTTCCGCTTCTTCAGCCAAAACGAAGCGGTAAGCTGATTTTTACTTCTTCTTCCCGCTTTTCTTCGCGGGTGCGCGCTTGGTGGAGGTTTTGGGTTTTTTCTCCTCGTCCTCGTCCTCCTCGTCATCGTCGTCCTTTTCTTCGTCTTCGTCGTCCTCGAGCGCGTCGAGGTCTTCGGTTTCCTCCTCTTTATCTTCGCCCTCCTTTTTCTCTTCGTCCTCTTCCCACTTCATGGTTTCGTCCTCCTCGATTTTTTCGTCCTCAATTTCGGGGAAATCCTCGGCGGCGGACTCCTCCGCGCCCTCCTTGGCCTCGCGTTCGCGCGTGGTCTCGGCGTCCTCGTCCACCTCGTAGCCCTTGGGCACGTATTCAAGGATGTCGGTGATTTCCTGAAAAGCGTGCAGCGCGCGGCCTTCGAGGAAGGCGTTGTGGTGGTCCTCGCGGATTTCCTCTTCCAGGTCATCCACCGTCAGGTGCTTCTCAAAATCAATCGCATCGTTGAGGAACTTGACGCGCAGTTTGGTGACGTGGTCGAGAAAGTCCGCGTAAGGGCCTTTTTCCTCATCCACCTGGTCGGGCAGGGCGAAGAGCTTTTCCTCCGATTCCAGCAGCGATTCATGCGCGCGGATCAACCGCACCTTGTTGTCGGGCAGCGGCTCCTTGACGGCGAAGGGAATAAAGGCGGCGTCAAATATGTCAGCTTGAAAACCGTAGTCGCGCAGCGGGTCGAGCAGGTCGAGGATGTGCGCGAGCTGGCGCGGGTCGATGATGGACAGCCCGTCAACGTCCCAACGGACGCTGTCGCTGATTTCGCTGACCCACCAGTTAAGGTCGTCGCCGAGGCGCACGATGCACCACTCAAGTTTGGGGGAAGGTTTCGCCATGTGCAAATTCTCCCAAAAATACATCTGCGCTACTTTGTCAATAGGGGTGTGAATCTTTTTTTTGTCACAGAGGGGCGGTGGGGACTTGGCCCGACGGTTTTGTCGGTGTCTTTTTGGCCGGATAGGCCGGCGCGGTCGTTATTGCCAAAGGCCGTGGTTAGCCCGTAAAGTCTCCTTTCCATGGGTGCCATCTACGAGAAATGCTTCCGGCCCTGGCTCTTCCGGCAGGACGCCGAAAAAGCCCACGAGCATGCTTTGACCAGCCTGCAGACGCTGGCCGGGGTTCAACCGCTTTGCTCCCTTTTGGCCTGGGCCAACCGCGTCAACGGCGCCCGGCCCATCGAGCTATTCGGCCTCAAGTTCCCCAATGCGGTCGGGCTGGCCGCCGGGTTCGACAAAAACGCCCTGGCCTGGCGCGCCGCCCCGGCGCTGGGCTTTGGCCACGTTGAAATCGGCACCGTCACCCTCCATGCCCAGCCGGGCAACGCCCGCCCGCGCATGTTTCGGCTGCCGGAGGAAGAAGCCCTCATCAATCGCCTCGGGTTCCCCAATGACGGGGCGGAGGCCGTGGCCCTGCGCCTGGCGAAGTTTCCGTCGCGCCGCCGCGCGATTCCGCTGGGCATCAACCTCGGCAAGTCCAAGACCGTTCCTCTCGAACAGGCGGCCAACGACTACCTCGCCAGCTTCAACCTCCTCGCCGACCACGCCGACTACTTCGTCATCAACGTCTCCAGCCCGAACACGCCCGAATTGCGCCGGCTGCAGACGCAGGAATTCCTCCCCGGCCTGCTCAAGCTCATGCGCAAGAGCGCCCGCGACCGGGCCAAGAAGCTTGGAGCCCGGCCTGCGCCCCTGCTGCTCAAAATTGCCCCCGACCTCTCTTTTGCCGAGATTGACCTAATCCTCGCCACCGTCGCCGAGCACGAGCTGGAGGGCCTCATCGCCACCAATACCACGGTGTCCCGGCCCGGGCTTGCCGGCGAAACCGAGGGCGGCGGGCTCAGCGGCCGCCCCTTGCACCCGCGCGTGGTCGAAATCATCCGCTTTGTCTCCCTGGCCACCAAGGGCAAGCTGCCCATCATCGGCTGCGGCGGCGTGCTCGAGCCTTCCGACGCCCACCGGTTGATGGATAACGGCGCGTCCCTCATTCAAATCTACACCGGCCTCGTCTATCGCGGCCCGTTCTTCGCCCGCGAGCTCGCCCACGCGCTGTCCTGGCGGCACCGGGAGTGGGTGTAGGCATTCATGCCCTGCTCTTACAGCATTGTGATTCCCGCTTACAACGAGGAGTCGCACCTGCCGGCGACGCTGGCGTCCGCCCACGCCGCCATGCGGATGGTTTCGGAGCCGGGCGAAATCGTGGTCGTGGACAATAATTCCACCGACCGCACCGCCGCGGTCGCGCGCGAAAACGGCGCGCGGGTGGTCTTTGAGCCCATCAACCAAATCTCCCGGGCGCGCAACGCCGGCGCCAAGGCCGCCGGGGGCGCGTGGCTGGTCTTTCTCGACGCCGATACGCAGCTCCCGCCCGGCCTGCTCGTGCGCGCCATCGAGAACCTGCGCTCCGGCAAAATCGCCGGTGGCGGCGCGTTGATGGAGATGGATCGGCCGCTCGAGCCGCGCTTACAGCGCGTCATCAATGGCTGGACGTGGGTTTCGCGGAAATTGCAATGGGCGGCGGGCAGCTTTGTCTATTGCACGCGCGAGGGCTTTGACGCCGTCGGCGGTTTTTCGCAGAAGGTTTACGCCGGCGAGGAAGTTTTCTTTTCCCATGCCTATACGAAATGGGCGAAGCGGCAGGGGCAGCGCTTTTGCATTGTGGAAAGCCCGCGCGTGCTCACCTCCGCGCGCAAGCTGGAGTGGTATTCCCCGGCGCAACTCCTCGGCCTACTGGTGCTGATGACCCTCTGCCCCATGGCCGTCCGCAGCAAACGCCTCTGCTCGTTTTGGTATCGCCGGCCCAAGCCCGAACTGAACTGATGGGAAATTACTTTTTGAGAGTTGTCTTGTTTCGGAGGAGGGGTTAAATCGCGTATTGCACCCCTCGACCCTCGCAACAGTCATACCGTCAGATGGTTACATGAAAAAGTTTTTTAGCGATTTTGCCCAACCACTCAGTGTGATTTGGAAAAAACCACATCAATATCTTGTGTGGTGGTTGGTTGCCATGTTTGTTGGCTTAGCGAGTTTTTGGCTGCCTTTCATTCTCCGGTATTTGGTCGACGGGACTCAGATGCAATTTACTCGTGAATATTTCAAGTCGGGGAGTATGGCATCATTCAGTATCGTCATTCTTGCTGATGGATTAGCAACTTGCCTCGTGGTCGCGAATTCTGGCCGGAACCATGTTACTGCCGGGATCAAGGGCATACTGGGCGTAACGACACTTATTCTCGTCGTACTTAACGTAGGGATATTAGCACTCTCCGCATTTAATATTTCTTCACACGGACTTCATATTGTGCAGTTGCTCATAACTCTTCTTTCCATTTTGACGGCATCATATTTGTATTGTTTTCGGGATCCTTCATGGGAGAAAACGGTGGGCGATGTCCAAGAAGAAGAAAATGAAGAAGTTGACAACCTCGGTCGCACTGCTACCCAGACATCCGCTGATGAATCCGGAAATAAACTATGAAAAAACACGTCATAGCTTTTGATCAACCGGCCGGCAGCTTTTTATTGGCTGCTCTGTCTGGCGATGAGATTATTAAGATATCGAAGGCAAGCCCTAGAAAAGCTGATTCCACGGGAGGAATACAGCGAGAGCTTGATTCTAGACGCGTAAAAGAAATTGCTGAATACGCCCATTCAGCTGATGCAAGTTTCCCTACACCAATATTGCTTGCACTTGATCAATCCAGTTATGAATTGGACGACGAAACCTTAACAATTGAAGGTGAACATATTGCTGACATAGTTGACGGGCAACACCGTGTAAAAGGCTTAGAGCAATCTAAGATAGCTGAAAAATTTACTATTCCAGTCGTTTTTATTCTAGATGCAACCGAAGAACAGAAAGCGCTTATCTTTGCTACTATTAATGGCAAACAGACCAAGGTTCCCGCATCATTGATATATGATCTTTTCGATGTAACAACAACACGAAGCCCTCAAAAAACAGCTCATGAAATTGCAAGGGCATTAAACAGCACATCGTCATCCCCTTGGTTTAAACGACTCAAAATGCTAGGTAAGAAAACACCCTTTTCAAATGAATCGTTATCTCAAGGAACATTTATAAAATTCCTCTTACCGCTCATCAGTACAGACCCTGTTACTGACATGGACAATGTTCGAAAAGGCAAAGAGCTCCAGCCGAGGCCGGATTGCATATTTAATGAATATTGGCGTAAAGATCAAGATTCGGTGATTTTAAAGATTCTAATCAACGTTTTTCAGGCAGCAAAGGAAACTTGGCCTGATGAATGGGATGATTCAAGTTCATCAATACTTACAAAGACAACAGGATATACAGGAATTATAAGCGCTTTGCCCAAAATGTTTAATAAGGGCAGGGAGACGAAGAATTTCTCTTTGGACTTTTTCAAATCAATTTTCGAAAAAGTAAAAGAGAAAATGAAAAAAGAGCATATCGAACTGACTAGCCAACATTTTATTTCATCTGCGAGGGGAGAAGCTCAATTTCGGAAGCTAATCGAAAGCGTCATACCGTAACTGATAGGAAATTGCTTTTTCCGGGTTGCCCACGCTTGGGGGCAAAATTGCGATAAAAACAATTCTGTAAATTTTGTTAATTCTGTCAAAAATCTACCCTGCCGTGACTGTCGCCGCTTCCGCAGGCTGAACAACCGCGCTAGGGAGCATGGCGGCGTCTTTCATGCCGTGGATGATTTTTTTATCCGCGGGGCAGAAGGTGGCGAGCGCCCCGCCGAGGTGGGCGTGCTCCTCGCGCACAAAATAAAACGGGCACAGGCGCAGGCGGCCTTCCATCTCATAAATCTCGCCGTTTTCGTTATAGACCGGGTGCTTGAGGCGCATCGGCTTGCGATAGTCCTGCAAAACGTGGAGCGTCTTCGGCGCCATTTCAATGGCGTGGTTGATGGCGGCGAGCCATTCGTCCCGCGGCACATCGCTGCCGAGCACGACCGAGCGCGCGCCCCACGCCGTCTCGTGAAAGCCGCTGGCCTTGAGGATGAGGTTGCGCTCCTTTTGCGAAGCCTCGGCGAGCTGCTCCCAGCGGTGGATGGGCTTGCCCGCGACCCACGGGGCGTCGAGCACCGCGTTGGGCGGCAGTTCGACGGGGTCCACCACCCACGAATGCGGCACAAGGTTCTTCAGCAGCGGCCACGAGCCCCGCGGCAAATTCTCGCGCCAGAAATCTTCCAACTGCGGATGGTGCAGCAGCGCGAGCGCGAGTTTTTCCTCCTGAAAGGTCTTCATCGGCGGCGTGACGACGACATCCCCGGCCTCGGCGGCGGCGAGGATGAAGTCCGTGGTGCGCACATTGGCGAGGTCGAAGAGTTCAAAAAAGCGGTAGAGCACGTCAATCTGCTCCGGGTTGCCGTCAATCGGCGCGCAAAGGGTGTGGCCCAGGGGCATGATTTCCGCCGGGTGCAGGACGTGGACGCGGTGGCCGCGCTCGCGCAGGCGCGCGGCGAGCCAGGTAAATTCCGGCAGGTAGGTGGCGGATTCGTCGCTGACGACGATGGCGATGAACGGCTCGGTCTTTTTCGGGGCAAGGGCGGCGAGGGTGAGGTAAAATTCGTCGAGCAGCAGGTCATTCGCGCCGACGACCCCCGCGCCGGGCTGGTCGTAGAGGCGGTTGAGGAACGCGGTGAGGCCGAGGCCGCCGGGCACGGCGTCAATCTCGGTGAGGGCGAAGCCGTCCTCGGTCAGCAGCAAGTCGGGCCGCAGAACGGAGGGAAATTTGTTTTTGGCAATCGCGTGGCGCTGGTGGGCGATGAGGCGCTCGGGCTTGCCGCGGTCAAGGTAGCCGGCCACCCAGGGGGCGATGAGTTCGCGGTTGCGCAGGAGGTTTTTGCCCTGCCAGGAGCGCGTGTAGAGGATTTCCAGCGCGCGCATGAAGGCCAGGCAGGCTTCGCCGATGCGTTCGAGTTCGGTGGACTGCGCGGGCGTGAGTGGCCACGGCGCGGGCGACAGCCGCCAGGTTTTGTCCTGGAAGAGCGGCTGACGCGCGAACGTATCGCGCAGGAACGCATGGGCCAGAGGCGGCATGGGTGGAAAAGGGCTGAATTTAACAAACGACCATCGCCTCGGCAAGCGCGCATGTATTGTAGACGTGTGCCTTTTCGGTGATAATTTACTGACGACACGGAGGATTTGCTCTTTGCGGAAGAGATTCGTAGAATGCTCGAAATGTCTTCCGCGACTTCTGCTCATCCGCATTCCGGGCGTCTCCTGTTGACGGGGGCGTCGGGCTTCGTGGGTCGGGCGCTGGCGATGCGGTGGAAGGCGCTAGGCGGCGAGGTGGTCGAACTGGCGCATAAGCCGCGGGCAGACGCGCTGACGTGGCATCCTGAGCGCGGGGAATTGCCGCCGCAGGCGCTGGAAAATATTTCCGCCGTCGTGCATCTGGCGGGCGAAACGGTCGGCCAGCGGTGGTCGTCGACCGCGAAAAAATCTATCCATGACAGCCGGGTGCTTTCGACGCGCCTGTTGGCGGAGCGCCTGGCGGCATTGCCCGTAGTGCAAAGGCCCCGCGTCTTTATCTGCGCTTCGGCGATTGGCTATTACGGTTTCGAGCGCAAGGAAGTCGTGGACGAAACGGCCGCGCCGGGTTCGGGGTTTTTGGCGGACCTCTGTTGCGCTTGGGAGGCCGCGACCACGCCGGCCAGCGCGGCGGGCCTGCGGACGGCATTTGCGCGGTTTGGCGTGGTGTTGGGGCGCAGCGGCGGCGCGCTGGAGCAATTGCTGAAAGTTTTTAACATGGGAATGGCCGGGCCGGCGGGGCCGGGCACTCAGCGTGTGAGCTGGATTAGCCTGGATGATGCCGTCGAGGCGCTGCTCCTCCTCATTGAACGCGCGGAGGCGCGTGGGCCGGTCAACGTAGTCTCACCGCATGTTTGCACGAACCGGGAACTGACGGAGATGATGGCCCGCATTATCAACAAACCGGCAAAAACTCCGGCGCCAGCATTTGCGCTCAAACTGATGTTTGGCGAAATGGCGACGGAAACGATGCTGGCGGATTTGGCGGTGAAGCCAAAACGGTTGGAAGAAGCGGGTTTTTCCTGGCGGCACGCGACGCTGGAAGCGACGCTGCGGCATGAATTGAGTGTCTAATTCCTTGTCGGTTGCGGTCGGGCTTGTTTTGGTGGGCGGCGAAGAGTAAATAGGGAATAGCCCATGCGTGCCGTCATCCAACGCGTCAAGGAAGCCAGCGTCTCCGTCGAGGGGCGGATGGTGGGTGCAATTGGCGCGGGCCTGGTGGCGTTCGTCGGCGTCGAAAGCGCGGATACGGACGAGGACATTGCCTGGCTGGCGAATAAACTGCCGGCGTTGCGGGTGTTTGAGGACGAAGCCGGGCGGATGAATTTGTCCCTCATGGAAACCGGCGGTGGTATTCTGCTCATCAGCCAATTCACCCTTTACGGCAGTTTAAAAAAAGGTTCGCGACCGTCCTTCAACCGCGCGGCGCCTCCGGAGCAGGCAAAGGAATTGCTGGAGCGCCTGCATCGCGCTTTGGAAACCGCATTGGGCAAGCCTGTGCCCACCGGCGTCTTTGGCGCGATGATGGAAATCCGCGCCATGAATGACGGGCCGGTGACGCTGGTGGTGGATACCAAGAACAAGGACTTTTAAGAATGAAAGAGGAGAGAATTGAAATGCTCTGGCATAAGCCGGCGCAGGTCGTCGCACCGGCATTGCTCGGGCGGTGGCTTTGTCGGCGCGGGCCGGGTGGGGTGGTGACGCGGCTGCGAATCACCGAGGTCGAAGCGTATTGCGGGCCGCGCGACCGGGCTTCCCACGCGACGCGGGGAGTGACGCCCCGCAACCGCATCATGTTCGGACCACCGGGATTTTGGTATGTTTATCTTTGCTACGGCGTGCATTGGATGTTGAACCTCGTCACCGGGCCGCAAGGTTATCCCTCGGCGGTATTGCTGCGTGGGTTGGAGGGAGTCAATGGACCGGGGCGATTGACCCGCCGGTTGAAGGTTACCAAGGCGTTTGACGGCAGAACTTGCGCGAAGCGCACGGGGTTGTGGATTGAAGGCCCGGCGGAAACGCCCAAGGGCTGGCGGCGGCGGCGCGGGCCGCGCATCGGGGTGGATTATGCCGGGAAATATTGGGCCGGTAAGCATTATCGCTGGTGGCTGGAGGAAGAATAAAAAATTTCCACAACCAATTGCCCTTTGGATGGTTTACCCAAAGGCGCGATGGGCGATCCAGCCGTGGGGGTGTTAGGTAACGATTTGGAAAAAAAACTTGCCTAGCACCACCCGAATGCCGATGTTCTCTCCTTTAGCGCGGCGTCCCGTTAGCGGGACTGACCTGAACTGGAACCCCCATCCCAATCTGCACCCACCATGCGTCACTCATTGCTGAACAAAACCCTGCTCGCCCTGGCCTTGGCCGGTTCGCTGGCCCCCAGCGTTCGCGCACAAACCCAAACTCCGCTCGGCGAACTGAGCGGCTCCGGCCAGGTGGCCTATGAGTCCCAATACGTTTTCCGCGGCAAGAAACTGGCCGATTCGTCGATCCAGCCCAAGGCCGAGGTCGGCATGCAAATTGGCGCCGATGGCAACGCCTACGTCGGTGGATGGAGCAATGAACCGGTCAGCCGCCGCACGAATGTCGGCGGGCCCGACCAGTCCAACGAAATTGATGTCTTCGGCGGCTTTGTGTACAATCTGGCCTTTATTCCGGTCAAAGTGGACGTGGGCGACATTTATTATTGGTATCCGGAAGCCGGCAATACACCGATTTTTGGGCTGCCAGGCAGCACCCGCGTGACGCGCACCGATGAGCCTTACATTGGCTTCACGTACGACACGTCCAGCACGCCTCTCCTGGGCGGGGCCAACCTCAACCCATCCATTTATTATTACCACGACTTGATGCTCGACTCGAACACGTTGGAGGTTTCCCTCACCGTCCAGAAGGACTTGTCATCGCTCGTCGGC
This sequence comes from Verrucomicrobiota bacterium, assembly GCA_013285985.1. Lineage (GTDB taxonomy): Bacteria > Verrucomicrobiota > Verrucomicrobiia > Opitutales > JABDGR01 > JABDGR01. Next base: position 3,880 of record JABDGR010000017.1, on the reverse strand, counting down.
TTCAGCGGTTTGTCCGTGACCCCGACTGTGCTCGGCGGTTGGTATCACGCGAATCGTTCCTATGGCGACAGTTTTAACAGTGGCATTGCGGGCAACCCTCACGCCAACTGGCGCAACGGGTATCTATATTGGAAGGCCGGCGTTGAGCTGGATTACAATATCAGCCCCTACTGCTATCTCTTCGGCGAGCTCGACTACGAGGGCAATAACGACGGTACAGCCAAGGGCTTCGCCGGCACCAACCCACAACTCGGCGGCACCGACAGCAGCGCCTGGTTTGGCATCGGCCTGAAGTTCCGCCGCTAGTCGCTGGCGCTGACCGGGGCCGTCCCTGGTTTCCCCCCTTTGCGCCCGCCCCGTATCCACGAGGCGGGCGCGAATGTTTTGGCCCGGGAGAGGGCATCCAGCCGCTAAATTTAACTTTGACACCCGCGCCGGACAGTCTATTTTCTTCCTTTTTCACGTAACATGAGAACGACTTTAACGAAACCCGGGACTTTCACCCAGCACTGGCACATTGTGGATGCCAACGGCCAGGTGTTGGGCCGCCTCGCTTGCAAAATTGCGGACATCCTGCGTGGCCGCCACAAGCCCATTTACACGCCCAACGTGGATACGGGCGACTTCGTCATTGTTGTCAATGCGGCCAAGGTGCGCCTGACCGGCAAGAAGGAAACGCAGAAGCAGTATATGTTCTTCACCGGCTGGGTTGGCCGGGAACGGTACCGCAACGTCGCCCATTTCCGCCAGCATCGGCCGGAGTTCCTCATCATGAATGCCGTCAAAGGCATGCTGCCGGAAAACCGCCTCGCCGACAAGATGCTGACGAAGCTCAAGGTTTATCCCGGCACGCAGCATCCGCACGAAGCCCAGCAGCCGCAACCGCTGGTCTTCTCCTAATCTCTCCGCACGCACTTTTTTACGATGATCTCGAAAAGCGACCAAGTTTTTCTCGGCACCGGCCGGCGCAAAACCGCCACGGCCCGGGTTCGTTTGTTCCCCGGTTCCGGCAAAGTCACGGTCAATGACCGCGACATCGCCACGCATTTGAAAGTCGAGCGCTTCGTCAAAATGGCCACGGCTCCGTTGACCACGGTCAACCTGGCCGGCTCGTTCGACGTCGTGGTCGAGGTTTCCGGCGGCGGCAACGTCGGCCAGGCCGGGGCGATTTGCCTCGGCATCGCCCGCGCGCTCCAACGCTCGAACGCCGAATTGCGTCCCGCCCTCAAGAAGGCCGGCCACATGACCCGCGATGGCCGCGAAAAGGAACGCAAAAAATCGGGCCAGCCCGGTGCGCGCAAACGCTTCCAGTTCTCGAAGCGTTAATTCGAATAACCCTCGAATCTTTGCGAAAGCCCTCCGGCGCGGCCCCCCGCCCCCGGAGGGCTTTTGCTTTTTCCAGATGGCGCTCATGCTGTCTTTACTTCCTGTTTCATAATTCGTAATTCTTGACTCCCATGAATGTTGGCATTGTCGGTGCTTCCGGTTATTCCGGCGAGGAGCTTGTGCGCCTCCTCGCCCGGCATCCGCGCGCGCATTTGGCCAGCGTGACTTCGCGCACGCTTGCCGGCCAGCCCGTTGCCCAGGCCTTGCCCCGGTTGCGGGGCTTGGTCGCGCCGGGTTTGCAGTTCACCCCCAGCGAACCCGTCGCGCTGGCCGCCGACGGGCGCATCGAGACGTATTTCCTCGCGCTGCCCCATGGCGTCGCCGCCGAATACGCGCGCCCGTTGCTCGCCGCAGGCAAGCGGGTCATCGACCTGAGCGCCGATTTTCGGCTGCGTTCACCCGCGGTTTACCAGGAGTTTTACGGCCATCCGCATCCCGCGCCCGATTTGCTCGGCCAGGCCGTCTATGCGCTGCCGGAAATCATGACCGATGATTCCTGGAAGCAAAAGCGGCTGCTGGCTTGTCCCGGCTGTTATCCGACCAGCGTGCTTGTACCGCTCGTGCCGCTCGTGCGCGCCGGCGTGGTGGCGTCCGCGAATGTTGTGGTTAATTCCTTTAGCGGCGTCTCTGGCGCCGGTAAGAAGGTGGACGAGGACTATCTCTTCTGCGAACGGGCCGAAAGCGCCAAGGCTTACGGCATCCCGAAACACCGGCATCTCTCCGAAATCGAAGAGCAGCTTTCCTCCGCCGCGAACGCGAAGGTGGTCATCCAGTTCAATCCGCATCTGGCCCCGATGCGGCGGGGCATCGCCACGACCATCGTCGCCCGCGCTCAGGCCAAGGATGTCGAGGCGGTCTATGCCGCGTGGCACAAGGCCTACGCGAACCAGCCGTTTGTGCAAATCCTCCCGCCGGGCCAGACGCCCGACACCGCGCTCGTCACCGGTACCAACCGGATTGACCTCGCTGCTGCTTTTGACCCGCGGACGGGCAACTTCATCCTGACTTCCGCCGAGGACAATCTCCTTAAGGGCGCGAGCGGCCAGGCGGTGCAAATTCTCAATCTGGTTGCGGGCTGGCCCGTGACCGACGGCTTGCTTTAACTTCCATCCGCCATCGCATGTTGCAGAGCGGCTATATTGCCTTTGCCATTGTTCAGATCCACGGCGACAGCGCCGAGGAGGTTTCCGCACGGATGGGCGTGGCAGCCAGGATTGCCCTGGAGAATGATGCCGTGACTGACGCGCTGGTCTCCGGTTTGGTCATCATTTCCCGCGGCACGCTGCCAGCCGCGGGCGGCGTTGAAGAAACCCAGCCATTCACCTTCTTGCTCTTGAAAATCCTTTCAGAATTGAAGGAAGATGTACGCATCATCCACGGCGGCGAAATTGCCCATTTTGGCAAGCTGGGGAACGAAGCACGCTTCGCCTACAGTTTCATCGCGCCGTCCTTCGAGAAGGCGCTCAGCCAATTGGCTGGAACCGATTTCGGCAAAATCGTCGAAGTGACTTAACCCATTTTCCCATGGCCATTGAACACACCGCAGATTCCGCAGGTTTGACCGATGCCGCCGGCTTCGCTGTTGCCGCTGTCGCCTGCGACATTCGCGAAAAAGGCACGGAACGGCTGGATCTCGCGCTCGTGCGCTCCGCCACGCCTTGCACCGCCGCCGGAGTCTTCACGCGCAACGACGTGAAGGCCGCGCCCGTGCGGGTGTGCCGGGAAATCCTCGACGACGGCAAACCACTGCACGGCTTCGTGGCCAATAGCGGCAATGCCAATGCCTGCACCGGGCCGCAGGGGTTGGATGACGCCCGGGAGATGGCTCAACGGGCCGCCACCGCGGCGCGGTTGCCGCACAATTCCTTTCTTGTCTGCTCGACTGGCCGCATTGGCCGGGCCCTGCCCATGCCGCGCATCCTTGCCGGCATTGACCAGGCGGCCGCTTTGCTTGCTACGACCCCCAAGTCGGGTCAGCAGGCTGCGGAAGCCATCCTTACTTCCGACACGCGCCCCAAAACTTGCACGGCGCGTTTTGCCTGGCAGGGCCGCACGGTCACCATTGCCGCCATGGCCAAAGGCGCGGGCATGATTCAGCCCAACATGGCCACCATGCTGGCCTTCCTGTGCACTGACATCGCTGCGTCGGCGAGCTTGCTGCACGAGATACTGCAGACGGCCACGCAACGCACCTTCAACGCCATCACCGTGGATGGTGACATGAGCACCAACGACACGGTGCTGTTGCTGGCCAATGGCGCGTCCGGGGTTGATTTGTCCAAAGTGCCCGCGGCCCAAGCGCTGTTTGCCCAGGCCATCGAGCAAGTCTGCGCGAATCTGGCGGAGAAAATCGTCGGCGACGGCGAAAAAATCACGAAAGTCGTCGAAGTTATCGTGCGGGGCGCGCCTGACCATACTGCCGCCGAGCGTGTCGCGCGGGCCATTGGCAATTCACTGCTCGTCAAATCCTCCTGGTTTGGCGAGGACCCCAACT
>JABDGR010000016.1:20990-24172 GCA_013285985.1 Verrucomicrobiota bacterium | reverse complement strand
ATCGCGTGGAAGAGCGACCGCGCGCTGTCGTTCTATTACGCGGCGACCTCGATCATCTCCGGCGGCCTCGCCGGGGTTTTTCTGCTGGCCTTTCTCAGCCGCCGCGCCAACGGGCAGGGGCTGTGGATTGGCATTGTTGCGAATTTGCTCTTTACCGCGTGGGCCACGCTCACCAGTGGCACGGACCCGATGCTCGACCTGGGCCATTACAACTTCACCTGGCCGAGCGTGATGATCGGTGTCATCGGGCACGTCATTGTCCTCGTCGTCGGCTATGCCGCGAGCTGGCTGTTCCCGCCCGTCACTAATATGAAGATGGAATGGACCATCTGGGGTTGGCTCGAGCGCCGAAAACATCTTAGTGTCCCGTCTGCCTCTGAAATTTCCCAATGAAAAAACCCGAAAAGTATAAAGGCGTCGTCGTGCCGGTCGTCACTCCCTCCACAGCGGCGAATGGATTAGACGAACTCGCACTTGGCCGCATGGTGGACTGGCTATTGGCGGGTGGGGTGGAGGGCGTTTTCGTTCTGGGCACCACCGGCGAGGGCATCCAGGCTCCGAAGCCCTTGCGCTGCCGCGTCATCGAACTCGCCGCACAGCAGGCAAAAAAGCGTGGCCTCATCTACGCCGGGCTGGGCGACCTCGCGGTCAAAGACTTTTCCGCCGTCAATGAGTATTTCCGCGCCGGGGCGGACGTCCTCGTCGCGCACCCGCCGGTTTCCAATCCTGTTCCTGCGGGTGAACTCGCCGGCTGGTTTCGCCAGCTCCTCGATTCTTTAAAAGGCCCGCTCATTCTCTATAACATGCCCGCCATCGCCAACGTCTCCATTCCGTTGGACGCCGTGGAACAATTGCTCGGCCATCCAAATCTCGCTGGCATCAAGGATTCCGAGAACAACCCCAAGCGCCACGAAGAACTGCTCCGGCGCTTTCGCGGCCGGCCGGATTTTTCCGTCTTTGTAGGCGTGGGCGCACTAATGGAGCAGGGGCTGAAGCTAGGCGCGGACGGCATTGTCCCCAGCGTCGGCAATCTCGTTCCCGATGCCTGCCATAAGTTTTATGATGCTGCCGGCTCGGCTGATTTGACCGAAGCCGCCAAACAAATCTCCCGGATGAACTCCGTAGCCGCGTTGTATCAAACCGGCCGCAATCTGGGCCAATCGCTCGCCGCGCTCAAGGCTGCGCTCTCCTGCCTGGGTCTTTGCTCGACCCATGTTTTTCCACCGCTGGTGGCGCTTGCGGAATCTGAAATCAAAACCCTCCGCAACCAAATGCACCAGCTGCGTTTGCTCGACTAGAACCGATTATCTTTTCCACACCGCAATTCGTTTCAATGCGCTCTCCGCCCGCCGTTGCTGTGTTTCTTCCTTTTTCGCCTCGGCCACATGTTTGTTATACTCCTGCTGGTGCGAAGGTGGCATCGCCTCAAAATTTTTCAATGCATTCGGCTTGGTTTTCAAGGCCGCGGCTAATGCGGGGCAGACTTCGGTGCCTTTGGCCGTTTTCATGGAAAGCAGGCAAACCTTTTTTAATCACTTCCCCGGCGCACGCCGGGCCTGGATGAAGCGCACTGCGGCCGATCGCGTCGGTTTGAACTTGTGCTGGTCCTGCCCGCCATAATTGCGCCAGCCTTTCATCGGCACGGGCGGCACTTTGGGCGGAGCCGCAGGCGCGGGTTTGGCCTCGATCTTCGGCTGCTCTTCGGGAGTCGTCATAATTCCCAAGTTACTGATAATTCTGCGAATAGCAACAATCTGTTGGGCGGTGGCGACGCCGGCGCATTTTTGTCGCTTGCCAAAAAGCCCGGCGTCCTATTCTTTCGATGGTTGCGTCTGCAATTAACTCTATCAGTCCAAGCACTGCATCTTTCGTTTTCTCTCCACTCTCCTCAACCACACACATCACCATGGCACTCAAAGTAGGCATCAACGGGTTCGGCCGTATCGGCCGGCTGGTCTTCCGCGCCATCGCGGAAAAGAAACTCCTCGGCAAAGACGTCGAAGTCGTCGCCATCAACGACCTCGTGCCCGCCGATAACCTGGCGTACCTGCTTAAGTACGATTCGACGCAGGGCCGCTACCACGGCACGGTCACCAACGAGGGCGAGAACACGCTCATCGTGGACGGCCACAAGATCGCCAGCCTCGCCATCAAGGAAGGCCCCGCCGCGCTGCCTTGGAAGGCCCTGGGCGTGGACATCGTCGTCGAGTCCACCGGTTTGTTTACCGACGCCGACAAGGCCGCCGCGCACCTCACCGCCGGCGCCAAGAAGGTCATCATTTCCGCGCCCGCCAAGGGCGATTGCAAGACCGTCGTCATCGGCGTCAACGACCACACGCTGACCAAGGACGACAAAATCATCTCCAACGCTTCGTGCACGACCAACTGCCTCGCGCCCATCACCAAGGTCGTCTTGGACAACTTCGGCATTGTTGAAGGCCTGATGACCACCATCCACAGCTACACCGCCACGCAAAAGACCGTGGACGGCCCGTCGCGCAAAGACTGGAAGGGTGGCCGCAGCGCCGCCATCAATATCATTCCCTCGACCACCGGCGCGGCCAAGGCCGTCGGCCTTGTGCTTCCCGAGGTCAAGGGCAAGCTCACCGGCATGTCCTTCCGCGTGCCGACGCCGACCGTTTCGGTCGTGGACCTCACCGTCAAGACGGACAAGAGCACGTCCTACAAGGCCATCTGCGAAGCGATGAAGGCTGCCAGCCTGAATGGCCCGCTCAAGGGCATTCTTGCTTACACGGACGAGGAAGTCGCCTCGACCGATTTCATCCACGACGCCCATTCGTCCATCTTTGACGCCAGCTCGGGTATTGAGCTGAACGACAAGTTCTTCAAGCTCGTGAGCTGGTATGACAACGAGTGGGGTTACTCCTGCCGCTGCGCCGAACTCATCGTGAAGCTGGGGAAGTTGCTGTAAATCGCGAACCGGTAATCTCCATGTCGCGCACCAAGACCATCAACGACGTCAACCTCGCCGGCAAGCGGGTGTTCGTCCGGGTGGATTTTAACGTGCCTTTCGATGAGAAAGGCAACGTTTCCGATGACACGCGGGTTGTGGAGTCGCTGCCGACCATCAAGCACTTGATCGGGCAGGGTGCAAAATTCATCCTCGCCAGCCATCTCGGCCGCCCGAAGGGCAAGCGCGACCCGAAGCAATCGCTCAAGCC
>JABDGR010000016.1:20127-20980 GCA_013285985.1 Verrucomicrobiota bacterium | reverse complement strand
CGTCAAGGCCGTCCTCGAAAAGCATCTGGGCGGCTCGGTCGAGTTTGCAGACGATTGTATTGGCGCCGAGGCGGAGCAGAAGGCCGCGGTGTTGAAAAACGGCTCGGTTTTGCTCCTGGAAAATGTGCGCTTTCACGCCGAAGAGGAAAAGAACGATCCTGCGTTCGCCAAACAACTCGCGAAACTCGCTGATGCGTTCGTCAACGACGCCTTTGGCTCGGCCCATCGCGCCCACGCTTCGACCGCCGGCATCGCGGCTTTTTTGCCCATCCGTGTTGCTGGCTTGCTGATGCAAAAGGAACTCAAATTCCTTGGTGAAAAAACATCCAATCCTGAGCGCCCGTTCTGTGTCATTCTGGGCGGCGCAAAAGTCTCCGACAAGATCAAGGTCATTGACACACTGCTCGACAAGGCCGACTCCATGCTCATCGGTGGCGCGATGGCCTATACCTTTGCGCTCGCCGCCGGAAAAAAAGTCGGCAAGAGCCTGACTGAGCCGGACAAGGTGGGCCTGGCACAGTCCGCCCAGCAGAAAGCCAAAACCCACGGCGTCAAACTGTTGTTGCCGGTGGACAATCTGATTACCGACAAGCTCGACTTCGCCAATGCCCAAGTCGGAGCAGTTAAAACGGTTGAAGGCGACATCCCCGACGGTTGGGAAGGCGTGGACATTGGCCCAAAGACCATTGCGCTCTTTAACGCTGAAATCGCCCGCTCCAAAACAATTTTATGGAATGGCCCGATGGGGGTTTTTGAAATCAAGGCCTGTGCCCAAGGCACCTTTGCGGTTGCCAAAGCCATTGCCGAAAATTCCGGGGCCATTTCCATCATCGGCGGCGGCGACTCGGTCAAG
>JABDGR010000016.1:4358-20117 GCA_013285985.1 Verrucomicrobiota bacterium | reverse complement strand
CGTCCGTGTAAGCAAGAATGCCCTTGAGCGGGCCATTCAGGCTGGCAGCCTTCATCAGCACGGGCGGCGGTGCGAGCCTCGAATTTCTTGAAGGCCAGGTTTTGCCCGGGGTGGCGTGTTTGGAATCGATCTAAGTAGCTGCGTGAAAGGCGGAGAGCACCCATTTAATTTCCTGCTCGCCGAATAGGGCTTTTTGTCCATACTTAATCACTTTCCGTCATGTCCAAAAACGTCCGCAAATTTCTCATCGCCGGCAATTGGAAGATGCACAAGACCGCGGCGGAAGCCTTGGACTTGGTCGAGCAGATCATCCTCGATGTCGGCAAGACGACCGACGTCAATGTCGTCGTCTGCCCGCCGTTCACCTGTTTGGAAAGCGTGGGCCGCGGGCTCGAAGGCTCGACCGTCAAACTTGGCGCGCAAAACATGCACCACGAAAAATTCGGCGCCTACACGGGTGAAGTTTCCGCTGACATGCTACGCACGCTCTTTGTCAGCTACGTCATCCTCGGCCACAGCGAGCGCCGCCAGTATTTCGCCGAGACCGACGAATTCATCAATAAAAAGGTGCTCGCCGCCCTCGACGGCAACCTCAGCCCCATTCTCTGCGTCGGCGAAACGCTCGCCGAACGCGAATCCGGCAAAACGCTGGAAGTCGTGAAACGCCAGATTGATCGTGGGCTGGTTGGGGTCACGGGTGCGCAAGCCGAAAAACTCGTCATTGCTTACGAGCCGGTTTGGGCCATTGGCACCGGCAAAACGGCCACCCCCGCCATGGCGCAGGAGGCCCAGGGAGCCATTCGCCTTTTGCTCAATGGCCACCTCGGTTCGGCCGCCGGCGCAAAAGTCCGCATCCTTTACGGTGGCTCCATGAAAGCCGACAACGCCGAGGCCCTTCTGGCTCAGCCGGATATTGACGGCGGACTCGTCGGCGGTGCTTCCCTCGAACCCCGCTCCTTCGTCAAAATCGTCCAGGCGGCGCAGAAGCAGGCTCCCAAACGCGGGCACTAATCATTACGTTAGTGCGTTGAGCGCCAGGAAGCCAGTGGCGGCCAGCAGCATCAGTGCCGCCAACGTGCGCGCCTCAGTTCGCGTCAGTTCAAAGTAATGCATAAAATTCGGATAGATTATTTTCATGCGGGAGAAAAGCCGGAACTTTGCGTGGTCGCGTTTGTTTCCTCAGTTGATTAAGTCTGGTGCATCACCCCAAGACATTTCCCTTATTTACTATGAAAACACGCCCTCTGCTTTATGCCCTCTTCACCCTGGTCGCGGCGCTGCCGCTTTTCGCTAGTTCGGGTGAAACCTGGACTTATGACAAACTAAAAAGCGCCGCCGACCTCGTCGTCATTGCCACTCCGATTGTTGTGCAGGAAACTAATGAACGCACGGTGCTCCCTGGCATCGAGATTGCCGGCCCCGACAACCAACCTGCGCCTGTGGCGGCGGTTGGCGTGGAAACCGATTTCGAAATTCAAACCACGCTCAAAGGCTCCACGCCTCTGAACCGGTTTATCCTGCACCATCTCCGCGAAGCCAGCCCCTCCGCCACGCCCTCATCCAACGCTCCGCAGCTCATCAGCTTTGACCCCAAGAAAAACATCCGTTACTTGATGTTTTTGAAAAAGGAAAAGGACGGGCATTACGTCTCCGTCACGGGCCAGACCGACCCGGCCATCGCCATCTTTCCCCTCGGCACCTATCCCTGATTGGGCTTCGCGCCTGATTTCCAAAATTGGTGGGCCGGCGGGGACTCGAACCCCGAACCAATGGCTTAAAAGGCCACTGCTCTACCATTGAGCTACCAGCCCGATTAAGGGGCGCGCCGGGTCATTCCCAGTGCGCCCAAACATTTAGGTTAAAACATTCTGCAGCCCGCTGGCAAGCGTTTGCTTGGTTGGGCGGCATTTCACTTTGCTGGTGTTTTATCCGCATCCAGTTGCACCTCGCCGTGCACGGTTTCGCCAACGTGCTCGAGCAATGCGCGGATAAACTGTGCCTGGTATTGCTGCACCTCGCCGGCCTCCGCGGCAATGCGCCCGCGCCATACCTCCACCTTCGGCTCCTGGGTCTTTTGCAGCCAGATTTCCAGTTGAGTCATATTGACCGTGCGAGTCTGCGGCACCTCCTGGTTGCCAAAGACGGTGGCGGAGACTGGGCGATCGCCCGCGTTGCCCACCATGTTCGAAATTGTCGGCACGCTGACCGTATAAGACTGCGAGACATCCTTGTCGGCGACAGTGAAGGAAAGCTGAAATTCCGCTTCGGCCGGCGAGGTGAGGTGAAAGCCCATCGCGCGCATTTGTCCGGCGATGGTTTCGCCCGCGAGCCGGTTCGCGAGGTCCGCCGCCTGCGGGCTTTCATAATCGGGCAGGGCAATCTTGCTCTCGCGGCTGATCGGATATTTTGGATCCTGCAAGGTGGATAGGCGCGCGTAAGGATGCTCGCAACCAACGAGGGCCGCGGCCACTCCGAGCAAAAGAAGCATCAGCTTTATTTTCATCGCCCATGCAGAATATAAAGTAATTGCCCAAAGTGCACGACGAATTCAGCCGGTTGATGAGTCGGCGCAAACCCCTACGGCCTGGGGGCCGCATCGTCCGGCTTGTCGAGCCGGATTGTTCCGGCGGAGGTCGATCCCAAACGGGAAAGCAAGACGCGGAAGAAAGGTCCGCGATATTTCGTTGCATCTTCGGTTTCCGCGATGATTTTGCCCTGCCAGACGACGATTTTAGGGCTTTGGGTGGTTTCCAGAGCGGCATCAAGTTCGGTGCGGTGGATGGTAACGGCCTGCGGCGGGCCGATGGGTATCCCAACCCCGATGCCGGTGAAAAGCCCGCCATTGCCTCCGCCAACGCCCGTGCCCACGGCGGGCCCGCCATCGCTCTCCGCGACCGTGAGATCACTCGGTGCTTCCTTCATGTTGATCAGGTAATCCGCTTCCCCGGGTGAAACAACATTGAAGCCCATCCTGCGCATTTGCTCTTGGGCAAATTCGCCCGCGAGCCGGGCGTTGACATCGGGAATTTCAGGCTCGGCCGGGAAGCCGATTTTACTTTGCCGGTCCACGGGATATTTTGGATCCTGCGTCGTGGTGACATCGGCATTCGGGACATGGCAACCGACGAGCAGTAACATCGCGCCGGCGGCCACAGCCTGCGTCATTCTTGTTCGATGGTTCATTCATCAAACTACGAGCATTTTTTCACCCGTCAAATTGCCTCCCCCATTTCGCTATGAAAAATGTGTTAAAAAACGTGCGTGAGGAATGGGTTTTGATTTGCTTCATTGCTGCGCAGATTTATCGTCGGGCCATGCCCCATCCCCGCTTTTGTTTCCCCGCTGTAATTTTGTTGGCGTTAACGTTCGTTCCCGCCTCAACGTCCGCCGCCGATTTGCTGATTTATTTCGGCACGCGCGACCAGGGGCCCGACAAGGGTTTTTCACTCGCGCATTTCAATACGGAAACCGGCGCGCTCACGCAACCTGAGCTCATCCAGCCCGCCATTGGGCCGGGGTTCTTCATGGTGCATCCCGATGGCCGGCATCTCTACACCGTCAATAGCCATGGGGGGACAGACGCGCCCCTCGAGGGGATGGTCAGCGCGTATGAACTCGACCCCAAAATGGGCAAGCTCACCTTGATCAATAGCCAGCCCAGCGGCGGCCAGAACCCGGCGTATCTCAGTTTCGACCACACCGGGCGTTTTGTGTTCATTGCTAATTACAACGGCGGCAACGTCGCGGTGTTTCCCATCAAGCCGGATGGCTCACTCGGTGCGCGCACCGCGTTTGACCAGCACACAGGCAAAAGCGTCACACCCGACCGCGCCCAACAGCCCTACGCACACTCCATCATCGTCGATCCGACGAACCATTTTGCGCTCTGCCAAGACCTCGGCCTCGACCGGGTTTATGTCTACAAGTTCGATGAAAAGACCGGCCAGCTCACGGCCAACGACCCGGCTTGGTTCACGGACCAGCCCGGCTCCGGCCCGCGCCACGCCACTTTTTCGCCCGATGGGAAATTTGCTTACGTCGTGCACGAAATCGGCAATTTCGTCGGCGTCTATGCCTGGGACAGCGCCAAAGGCGTGCTCACTGAAATACAGACCATTTCCACCATCCCCGCTGATTTCAAAAACAAGAACACCGCGGCGGAGGTCCAGGTTCACCCGAACGGCAAATTCCTCTACGCCTCGAACCGCGGGCACAACAGCATCGCGGTGTTCTCGATTGACCCCGCCAGCGGCAAACTCGCCCTGCTCCAGCATATTTCTACGCAGGGCAACACCCCGCGCAATTTCACCTTCGACCCCACCGGCCAGTGGATTGTGGCTTCCAATCAGGATTCCAAGACCGCCATTGTTTTCAAAGTAGATCCCAAGACCGGCCTGCTTACGCAAACCGGCCCGCTCGCGACGCTGCCCGCCTCGGTGTATTGCGAGCGTTTTGTGCCGGCTCCAAGCGCCGCAAAATAGGGCGACCAGAGGTCCTTGTGACCCGTATATCAGTGACGAATTGTGCTGAAGAATGGCCGTGCAAAAAGGGGCGAAATTCGCTATATTTGAGTCGGGCCACACCATGGTAATGGGGCTCGTGATTTTGGCGTCTGACTCGGACGCCACTGATTTTTATTTTTCAAGTGAATCACCCTAATCGGCTTCGGCATCCATGTTGCCAGTCCGGAGTGTTCCGGCTGGGCGCGGGTCTGCTTGCGGCGATGACCGTGTGGACTCCGGCTTTCGCCAATGCGCCCGGGGGCGGTTCCACTGGCGCCAATGTAACCATTTCCAGTAACTCCACCACGGCCACGCTCTCAAACGGTATCATCACGGCGACCATTAATATTGCCTCCGCCAACATTACTTCGATGACCTACAACGGCACGCAGACCGTGGCCCAAGGCCAAAGCGACGTGCTTTATTTCAGCATGGACGGTGGTTCCAGTTTTGAAATCCCTCATAATTGCGTGCTCAGTGTTGTGGCCAATACCAGCGATCTGGCGGACCTATCCTTCAAGCAAACCTATGTCAGCGGCAATGCTTCCTACATCCATGCCGAGGACATCGACATCCACTACGTCCTGGGTCGCGGCAACACGGGCCTTTATGTTTACGCCATCCTCAACCATCCCGCGTCTTATCCCGCGCTTTCCATGGGCGAGTGGCGCATGGTTTGGTGGCACCCGCACACGAATAATGTTACTTTCGATTTCGAGCGCGAATACGTCGATAACTTCCGGCACCATGATATGCCCACCTACGCGGAATTTTCGAACCCGGTCATCCACGTACCAGCCTCAGGAAACACCACCGCGCAATCCACCCGCGTCGCGGAGATTTCTTTGATGCCGCCTGCGGGAACTCTCCCCGCCAATGAAACGAGCACGCGCGCCGGGCTTTACAACTGCAAGTACGAGTTCAGCATGGAATACAATACCTTCGGCGCGTGGGGCCACGCCAGCGACGTGCTGAAAAAAGGCGTCTGGGTCGTGCCGGGCAGTTTCGAGTTCTTCAACGACGGACCGACCAAGCAGGACTTGAGCCTCGCGGAGAGCTACTCCCTTATCCATTTTGGGCGTGACCATTACGACGGCTCCAGCACCAGTGTCCCCAGCGGCACCGCCTGGAGCAAAATTTTCGGCCCCTATCTGCTCTATTGCAACAGTGCGGCGAGCGCCGACGCCTGCTGGGCAGACGCGCAAGCGCAGGCCGTCGCCGAGCAGGCCGCCTGGCCGTATTCCTGGCTCACGACCAATCCAACCCTTTATCCTCTCGCCAGTGCCCGTGGCGCGGTCTCAGGCACGTTCACCATCAGCGACCCGCTCAAGCCGGCCGTCAGCGGTGCGAACGCCTGGATTGGCCTGGCCACGCCCGATGGCACGACCACTTACGACTGGCAGTTCGACAGCCTGAATTACGAATACTGGGCCAAGGCTGACGCCAATGGCAACTTCACCATCCCCAATGTGCGGCCGGGCAACTACACGCTTTACGCCTTCAACTACGGCGCAGTCGGGCAGTATTCGCAGGCCAATGTCACCGTTGCCGCCGGGCAGACAACCGCGCTGGGCAATATCGCCTGGAACATCACGCATCCCGGCAACTGGATTGCCTGGGAAATCGGCGTGCCCGACCGCAACGCCACCGAATTTCGCCACGGCACGACCGACTACTACGTCCCCTTCGCCTGGGTCAATTTTTCCAGCGAGTTTACCAATGCACTCAATTTCAATGTCGACTCCAGCAACTGGGCGAGCGATTGGAACTACGCGCACGACTTCTGGCAAATCGGCGGCAACGATTCTTCCGTAGGCACCCTGAGCAACTGGCCGTGGAACATCAATTTCAACCTGTCTTCGGTGCCATCTTCCGGCAACGCGACGTTGACCATCGCGCTCGCCGGCTCCAACGGTGGGCATCTGCGGGTTTACATCAACAACCCCACGATGTCCGGCAATGCGTATTATGATTCCGCCAATGGCAACAATTCCATTCCCAATGGCGGTGGCGACGCCCTCATCCGTGAAGGCGTCCACGCCAAATACGGCGTCATCACGATTCCCTTTGCGGCGTCCAAGCTGCAAGCGGGCAACAACACCATCACGCTGCTGCAAATCAACGGCACGCCCGCCGAGGCCAACCACCTGATGTACGACTACATTGATTTGGAGATGCCCGGCAGCGCGCCGACCAGCCAGCCCGCCGTGGGCCGCAGCTTTACCTGGAGCGGCGGCAACGGCTCCAACTCCTGGGATGTGGGCACGTTTATCAATTGGGCCAACGGCAGCGGCAACGCGACTTTCAACCAAGGCGACGTTGTCACTTTCGACGACACCGGCTCAAGCAGTCCGGCCGTCGTGCTCAACGGCGCGCTCCAGCCCAACGGCGTCACCGTCAACGCCACGCAGAATTATACTTTTTCGGGCAATGGTTCCATTACGGGGGCAACTGGCCTGACGAAATCCGGCATCGGCACGCTCTTTATCAATAACACCGGCACGAACAACTTCACGGGCACGACGACCATCAACGGCGGCACGTTGCAAATCAACAGCGCGCTCGGCAGTAACAGCTCCAACTTCACGGTGCAGAGCGGCGGCACGCTATCGATCTCCGGCCAGTTGACCAGCGAGTTGGTGACGGTGAACAGCGGCGGCACGCTCACCGGCGGCTCCGGCGGCAACATCACTGCGAACATTGTCAACAATGGCCAGATAAGTTTGTCCTCTGGTGGCACGTTTACCCTCAACGGCAGTCTAACGAACAACGGCACGGTGCGCCTCACCGGCGGCACGCTGCTTTCGCAAAGCGGCACCTTCACCAACAACGGCGTGCTCGACGTTATCACCGGTTCGCAGTCGTTGCCGTCGAATTTCGTCAACAACGGTGTGGTTCTCACCGCCAGCTCCGTCAAGGTGCCGAGCATCACCGTCAGTAGCGGCACCGTGCAACTCGTGGTGCAGTCCTATGTCGGGCACAATTTCCAGTTGCAGTGGAAATCCTCACTGGATCCAGCCGTGATCTGGCAAAACCTCGGCGCGGCCCAAACCGGCACCGGCGGCAACCTGACCTTCACCGACTCGGGTGGCCTTTCAAATGGCCTGGGGTTTTATCGGATTCTGGTTTCGCCGTAGAGCGGGGGATTGTCTTGAGTTTAGCTTGAGCGCAGCGCCACAAAGGTGAAAAGTAGGGTTTTCCCACCCGCGCATGGCCGAGCCGCTGCAACCGTCGTTTTTCGAGGAATCTTCCCGCGTGCGGGAAGGCGCGTCCGGCGTCGCGTCGGACTCCGCCGCCGCACACCGGCCCCTCGCGGTGCGAATGCGCCCGCGCACGCTGACCGAGGTCATCGGTCATGAGCATTTGCTGGGGCCGGACGCCCTCCTGCCGCGCCTCGTGCGCACGGACACCTTTGGCAGTCTGCTTTTCTACGGCCCGCCGGGCTGCGGCAAGACGACCCTTGCCGAGGTCATTGCGCATGAGACGCGCAGCCGCTTCGTGCGCATCAATGCCGTGCTCTCGAACGTCGCCGAACTGCGCGACGAACTCCGCCTCGCCCGCGCTCGTCCCAACGAGCGCACGATTCTATTCATTGACGAAATTCACCGCTTCAACAAGGCCCAGCAGGATTTGCTGCTGCCCGACGTCGAGGCCGGCAACATCCGCCTCATCGGCGCGACGACTCACAACCCCGGCTTCTACGTCATCCCGCCGCTGCTGAGCCGCAGCCACCTCTTCCGGCTTGAGCCCCTCGCGCCCGAAGCCGTCGCCCTAGTTTTGCGCCGTGCACTCGATGACTCCGTGCGCGGCCTTGGCAATCTCCGTGTGCGGGCCAGTGATGCCGTCCTCGCTTCGCTGGCGAAATTCTGTGATGGCGATTTACGCCGCGCGCTCAACGCCCTCGAAACACTCGCACTGAGCCAACCGCTCGGCGGTGAAATCACCGAGGAGGCGCTGACCGTTTTTGCGCGCGAGCGGCGCATCCGCTACGACGCCAATGAGGACGAGCACTATGACACCGCCTCGGCGTTCATCAAAAGCGTGCGCGGTGGCGACCCCGACGCGGCGATTTACTGGATGACCAAGATGCTCGAAGGCGGCGAGGACCCGCGCTTCATCGCACGGCGGTTGGTGATTCTGGCATCCGAAGACATTGGCCTCGCCGATTCGCGTGGGCTGCCGGTGGCCGTGGCGGCGTTCCAGGCCTGCGAGCTGGTGGGCCTGCCGGAATGCGCCCTGAACCTCGCGCACGCCACCTTGTTTCTCGCCACTTCGCCGAAGAGTAATTCGGCCACCCGCGCGCTTGGCTCGGCGCGGGATGCGCTGAAAAACGAGCCGGTGCAATCCATCCCCATGTCCTTGCGCGACAGCCACACCGTCACCAACAAAAAACTCGGGCAGGGCGAGGGCTATCTCTACAGTCATGAATTCCCCGAGGGCATTTCCGGCCAGAATTATTTGGAAAAGTATTTGAAGCTCTACGACCCCGGCGCGCACCCGGCCGGCGCCGAAGCCGCAATTGCCGAACGATTAGAGCGGTGGCGAAAGTTGAAAGCGGAAAGGGGAGGGGATAAAAAGTAAAACGGTCGGAATTGTTACAAACGCTTCGCTCATTGCCTGGTGCTATTTCTGACTTCTAACTTCCGACTTCTTCCTTCATCCTGGCCTTATGTCCCAACTCGGCGGCTTCATGGTCAGCCACGAACGCGACACCCCCTGGCGCGGGGTGGCACGGTGGTTTTTCATCGCACTGGGTGTAGTTGTCGCGGCGCACACTTCGCCGGGCATCAGTTATCAGGCGAAGGGCTGCCTCGGCCCGCACGGGCTGGGTACGCTCGCATTGGTGGTATTCGTGCTGAGCATTTTCAACATCGTCATCAAGCCGCTATTGATTTTGTTCGCGCTGCCATTCGTGCTGTTGACGCTCGGGGTGGGGCTGCTCTTTATCAATGCTCTGTTGTTCTATTGGGCCGGGCAACTCGTGCCAGGGTTTGCGGTGGATGGTTTTTGGTCGGCGTTTTGGGGGGCGTTGGTGGTGAGCGTGGTGTCTTTCCTCGCCAATCGCTGGCTCGGCCGCCGGCGCTTTGTCGCCTCGACCCGCGGGCTGGGCGGGCGCCCGCGGCAATCACCCGCCACGCGTCGCGACAACGATGTCATTGACGTCTAACGTAAAGAGGAGTATCTTTCTTTTCAGTTATGCCAACCGAAGAAGTTGAATTTTCACATGCCGCAACCATTCTCCGCCAGGGCGACACCGGCGGATATTTTTACGTCCTCCTCGGCGGCGCCGTCGAAGTTTACAAAGACGAGGTGCTGCTGACGACAATGATGTTCCCCGGCACCATTTTTGGCGAAATGGCCGACATTATCGGCAAGCCGCGCACCTGCACGGTCAAGGCCAAGGGCGCCGTACGCCTGGCCAAGATCAAGTCACAGCCCCTGGAGCAGCTCATGCACGAACAGCCCGAAATCGTCACCAAAATCATCAAGACTCTCGCCACGCGCCTCGAACGCACCACGCAATTGGTTTCCGATTACTCCAAGGAATCGCCGATGTGGACCGTCGAAGGCGGCAAGAAGCCCAAAACCTGAGCTTGCGGCAACTCCGCCAAAGCTTTATCCAACTCGTTCCTTTACCATGAAAAAACTCCCCCGCCTCCGCACCCTGCTCATGTTCACCCTCATTTACCAGAGCCTGATGGGCCTCGTCAGCGCCGCTGAGCCCCTGGCCCTTGGCTCCGTCGCCCCGGCCATCAAAGGTACCAATCAGGACGGCAAAACCGTGGACTTGGGCGAGCAGTATAAGAAGGGCTACGTGCTCGTGTATTTCTATCCGAAAGCCGGCACCCCGGGCTGCACCGCCGAAGCTTGCAGCCTGCGCGATGCTTTCGCCGACCTCACCAAACTCAACCTCACGGTGGTCGGCGTCAGCCATGACTCAGTGGACGCGCAGAAGAAATTTGCCACTGACCAAAAACTTCCCTTTGACCTGCTCGCCGATCCAAACAGCAACATCTACACCGCTTTCGGCGTGCCGGGCATCACCCGCCAATCGTTCCTGATGAAAGACGGCAAGGTCATCTGGCGTGAATTGAAGGCTTCGACCCAAGAGCAGGCCAACGATGTTAAAAAAGCCCTCGATGATGACCGGGCTAAATCCGCCGCTCCCGCCAAGCCGGCTGCGAGCGCCGCAGCTCCGGCCAGCACCACCAAGTAAGCATTGAGCGCCGGGCGCGGGGTGTTTATTGTCTGCGGCATGGTCACCATCACCGCGGAGTATCTGGGCGACTTGCATTGCCGCGCCATACACCAGCCTTCCGGCGCGGTTATCGAAACTGATGCGCCGAAGGACAACCAAGGCCGCGGCGAGGCGTTTTCGCCAACGGACTTGTGCGCCACTTCTCTGCTGACGTGCATGGCGACCATCATGGGCATCCAGGCGCGCACTTTGGGCTATGACCTCGCCGGGCTGAAAATGGAAGTGCGCAAAGAGATGGCCCCCACGCCTCCGCGCCGTATTGCCAGCCTGGCCGTTTTCTTTCATTTTCCCCGACCGGCGGATGAACCGACGCGCGAGCGCCTGCGCCGTGCCGCTGAAACCTGCCCGGTTCACCGCAGCCTTCATCCCGACGTCGCCATTCAAACCACCTACCACTGGCCGGAATCATGAGCACGCCGTACCCGAATAATTTGGTTGCCGCGTTGAGCATCGCCGGGTCGGACTCCGGCGGCGCCGCAGGCATTCAAGCCGATTTGCTCACCTTTGCCGCCTGTGGCGTGTATGGAACGACCGCCGTCACCGCGCTCACCGCGCAGAACCATGTCGGTGTGTCCGCAGTGCACGCGGCGCCCCCGGCGATGGTGCGCGCGCAGATTGACCAGGTGATGGCCTATTACCCGGTGCGTGCAATCAAGCTGGGCATGTTGCATAACGAGGGGATTATCGAAGCCGTGGCGGCGTTTTTATCGCCGGCTTTAAAAATTCCCGTCGTGGCGGATCCGGTGATGATATCCAGTTCGGGGGCCATGCTCCTTGAGCCCTCCGCCTTGCAAACCTTGACCCAGCGCTTGTTGCCCAATGTGACGCTGGTGACCCCTAATTTTGATGAAGCGGCGGTGTTCCTCGGCCATCGTCCTGAATCCACGCCCATCGCGATGGAGCACGCGGCGCTGGCCCTGGCCCGGCAATTCGGCACGGCCGTCCTGCTTAAGGGCGGGCATTTTGCGCTCGACCCGGTCATTGACGTGCTCGCCGGGCCCGAAGGTGTGCGGGCGCGTTTGCAGGCGGCACGCGTGAACGGAGTGGATACCCATGGAGGCGGGTGTGTATTGTCGGCCGCTATTACGGCCCATCTCGCCCAGGGCGCCGGGTTGGTCGAATCGGTTGAACGCGGCCATGCCTTCCTGCAAAAAATCCTGGCCACACCGGCTGTCCTCAAGGATCGCAAAATACTTCGTTTCGGCATCTAGGCAGATGCACGGGCTGTAAACAGCATTCTAAAAAGACGGGGAGGCATTTCCAGCCCTGACGAATTTATGACAATTTTAGGCCGGACAAACGCCAGCTTCCTGCTAGTATGCCGTTTCCGCCCAGCCAAAGACCCCTCTTTGGACGCGGATTTTAGGAGTGGCGGAAAGCTCAGCCCGCTCTCCTGGAGGGTCTTACCCCCTTCATTTTTTGCTGGCGCAACCCCTGCTAACCCTGTTTAATCTCCCGTTTTACCATGAAGAAAATCCTCCTCCCCATCCTCGTTGCCTGCGCGTTGGCTCTGCCTTTGCGCGGCCAAACCATCCTCGTGATTGACGTCAATGGTGTGTTTAACAACCTGACCGAAGTCAAAAGCGAGATCGAAAAACTGAAAATCGCTGTAAGCCAATACAATGATTTCCTGGCCGAACAAGCCAAAGGGCTCCAGGACTTGCAAGGCAAGGTCAACCTGCTGCAGCAGCAGGCGGAAAACCCGGCGCTCACCCAAGAGGGTCGCGATGCCTTGAAGAAGCAGTTTACCGATCAGGCGTCCGCCCTGGACAATCAAAAGCAGCAATTCTTGCGCGACCAGCAGACGAGCCAGACCCTCGTCCAGCAGAAGCAGACCCAGCTGGTTCAGACGGAACTGCAAAAAATTCATGATCAGGTCACGCTCATTGCCGAAAAAAGGAAGGCCAGCCTCGTGTTGAACAAATCCGACAACGGCTTGGTCAGCTCGGTGATTTACAGCGACAAGTCCTTCGACATTTCCAGCGAAGTGCAAGACGCGCTGAACAAGGCGGCTGAAGCCACCGCGACTGCCCCGGCTGCCGCCCCGACCGCCATGGCACCAGCCGCGAGTTCCTCGCGTCCGGCTGCTGGCACGGGCACGTCCAAGTAAACGTTTGGTTTTCTAAACCAATCCGAAAACGGCGCCGCGCGATTTTTTGCGTCGGCGCCGTTTTCATTTGCACCCGCCACGGCCTGCCTTCACTTTTTCCCCGTGCGCATTGCCTACACGGTTGACGATGTTGTACGCCTCATCGGCGAAGGCCGGGTTGAGGGCGCTGCCGCTCAGCCGGTTTCCGGAGTGGCTGCGCTCAAGCAGGCTAAAGCGGGTGACCTCGCTTTCCTCGGCAATTTGAAATACAAGGCCGATGTGGCCGGCTGTGCCGCGAGCATCATCTTGCTTCCCGAGGATTATGAGGGTCAACCCGCCCCGGGTCAGGCCTTTGTCCGTTTACCCAAGCCTTCCCTGGCGCTGGCCCGCGTTTGCCGTGAGATTGAGCGTTTGCTCTGGCCCAGGCCGCTGGCGGGGGTTCATCCCAGCGCGGTGGTTGTCCCCGGAGCGCAGATTGACGCCACCGCTCATCTCGGCCCGTTGTGTGTCATCGAAGCGGGTGCCCAAATTGGCCCCGGCGCAGTGTTGGAGGCGCAGGCGTACGTGGGACGTGAAGCCCGAGTCGGGCCGGATTGCTGGCTGATGCCCCAAGCGGCTGTGATGGACTACTGCGTACTCGGCCGGCGCGTTCGTCTGCATTCCGGCGTGGTCATCGGCTCGGACGGTTTTGGTTACGATACCAACAAGGGCGTCCACGAAAAGATTCCCCAAATCGGCCGTGCCGTGGTCGAAGACGACGTCGAAATTGGCGCCAATACCACGGTAGACCGCGCGCGTTTCAATGAGACCCGCATCGGTGAAGGCACCAAGATCGACAATCTCGTTCAAATCGCCCACAACGTCGTCATTGGCAAGCATTGCTTGATTACCGCCCAAGTGGGTATTGCCGGCAGTACAACTTTGGGGGATTACGTGGTTATTGGCGGCCAGGCCGGCCTTACTGGACATATCCATATCGGGTCGCAAGCCATGATTGGTGCCCAAGCCGGAGTGACCCACGACCTCGAGGCGAAAAGCTACGTCCGCGACAGCCCGGCGATGCCTTACATGATTGCGCAGAAGGTCCATGTCCTCAAATCCCGTCTGCCCGAGTTATTCAAACGGGTCTCCACCCTGGAGGAAACCATCGCGCAACTCGGCGGGGGCGGAAAACGACGGAACTAGCTTGAAAAGTAACGGTCTTTAGGAGGTGATGAGACACGGCAGTACCTAGCCCTGTGGCCTGGGTCCTTGCTCACACCCCTCTGCACGTGAAAACGACCATCCTTGCTTTGCTGGCCTTGGGAATTGCGACATCGTTGCAAGCTCAGGCCCCGGTTGCTTCCGCGACGGAATACACCCCGGAGCAATTGGATGAACTGGTTGCGCCAATTGCGCTTTATCCGGACGCCTTGGTCGCGCTTATCCTACCCGCAGCCACGGCACCGTCGGACGTCGTACTCGCTGCCCAATATCTCCAGACCAACGGTGATCCCAGCCAAGTCGACAGCCAGCCTTGGGACGACAGTGTGAAAGCGTTGGTCAATTACCCCGAGGTCATCGAATGGATGAGTGACAACCTCGATTGGACCACGGCTCTCGGTCGGGCCTTCCTGCAGCAGCCAACGCAGGTAATGCAGTCCATCCAGCAATTGCGCGCCTATGCCCGTGCCAATGGCACTTTGGTGGATACCCCACAGCAGACGGTTACCATGGACGGGAGCAATATCCTTATCAATCCGACCACCCCTGACGCCATTTGCGTACCGGAATACAACCCCAATGTTGTTTTTACGAGTCCAGGCGTGGTTTATACCACACCGGTGATTTTCTTTGGCCCGCCTCGACGCGTTGGGCCCTGGCTGCGTTTTGAATGCGACTGGGATGATTTTGGCGTCTGGCGCGGCACCTGGCATCCCGGTTGGAAGTATGACCGTGAATGGCGTCAGCCAAGGACTGCCACAGTGACCGGCGGATTTTGGCGGCCGGATGATGTTCATCAGCGTGAATTGCTTCGAACCGTCAATCGGCCTGTGGTGGCGCCGCCGCATCCACATCCGATGGCGAGAGTGCCTGCGGAGGAACAAAGTCCGCGGCAAAATTTTCGCCCTGCGGAAATTGCTCCTTCGTCCCGCCCGGATCCCCGAGGTTGGCGGGAGGACGGCAGCGGGCGTTTGGCGACTCCGCCATCCCCGTCCCGGCCCAGCGGGCCACAGATTAATTTTTCTTCGTCGGTGGTGGCAGGCCGGGCTGTTTCATCTCCGTCTAACGCCCGACCGGCACCAATTCAGGTCGGATCGGGGCAACAACCCCCGGCAATTAAAACAGCGCCCGTGTCTGCACGACCCATTTCGGAACCGCCACCAATAAAGACACCGCCGCCGTTGCCCACACCACCTCGCATCTCAACCCCTCCGGTTAGCGTCCCGCCGAGTGGACAATTGTTTGGCGGCTATACCCGTGGCACGGAGGCTCAGGATTACAGCAAGCGGGGAGAGGCCAGCCGTGCGGCCGCCAACCCGCCGCCTGCTTCACATCCAGAACCCGCTCCGCGCTCGGAACCTCCTTCGCGTCCCGAGCCTGCCGCCCGCCCCGAGTCATCGCCGCCGCCCGGCAATGGGGGGGAATCCCAATCAGCGCAATGGGCATTAAAATAAATCGCATCATGCAAATTTTCCGCAAAGTCAGCCAACATGCCTTCCCGCTTCTCGCTGGAATGATTCTGGCCGGATGCTCGCAAATGACGATGCCCGTGGGTGATCCTCCGGTGGCCGCGTCCCCCATGGAGGGAACAGTGCAACGCACTTTCGGCTCTCCCGATGAAGCAACCAAGGCCCTGCTCGCTGCAACGCAAAACAAGGACCACGCGGCTTTGCATGACATATTCGGTTCCGAGGTGGACCAACTCC
>JABDGR010000016.1:0-4348 GCA_013285985.1 Verrucomicrobiota bacterium | reverse complement strand
TCCTTTCCGGCGATGCGACCCAGGATGCCATCGAATTTGAAAATTTCGCCAAGGCCCTGAAGCAGATGTGCAATCCGGTAAGTTTGAGCGAAAACAAGGTCGTGCTTTACATCGGCACGGAAAACTGGCCTTTCCCCATTCCGCTCATCCGGGTGGACGGCAAATGGTTTTTTGACACCACGGCGGGCAAGGAGGAGGTTCTCAACCGTCGCATCGGCAAGGATGAACTGGCGGCCATCGGCGTTTGCCGCTCTTATGTCGATGCCCAGCATGAATACGCCAGTGAGGATCAGGACGGCAGCGGGGTTTTGAAATTCGCGCAACGCTTGAACAGCACGCCCGACCAGCACGATGGTTTGTATTGGCCGCCAGTCGAAGGGGAGGATTTAAGCCCGCTCGGCCCGTTGGTGGCCAACGCGCATGAGGAAGGCTATGATGGCGGCAAACCCGTCGGCCGCACCGCGGCCTTTCATGGCTATTTGTTCAAAATTCTCAAGGAACAAGGCCCCGACGCCCCGGGCGGAAAATACAGCTACGTTATCAACGGCAACATGGTCGCCGGTTTTGCGCTCGTCGCCTATCCCGCGCATTGGGGCGAATCGGGCATCATGACCTTCATCGTCAACCAGCAGGGCAAGGTTTACCAGTGCAACCTTGGTGAGAAAAGCGCCGAACTCGCCGCGGCCATGACGGTCTTCAACCCCGACAGTCACTGGACGGTCGTGCAGGGCGATGGGCTGCCTGCGCAGTAAATAAGTATTGTACGGAGACTGCCGAATAAAGGCTGTCACTCAATTGTTGCCTTTTTGCCGGAGGTGCGCCAGCAATGGAGGCGCTCACCTTTCCGCATGAACGATACGCCTCTTAAAATCTTTTCCGGCAACTCCAACCCGGCCCTCGCCAAGGAGATTTGCAAAAGTATTCGCGCCGAACTCGGCCAGGCCACCGTCACGTCGTTTCCCGACGGCGAGACGTTCGTCAAAATCAACGAGAACATCCGCGGGGCCGATGTCTTCATCATCCAGTCCACCTGCAGCCCGGCCAACCATCACATCATGGAGCTCTGCATCATGATTGACGCCGCCCGGCGCGCCTCCGCCGCCCGCATCACCGCCGTGCTGCCGTTTTACGGCTATGCCCGGCAGGACCGCAAGGACCAGCCCCGCGTGCCCATCACCGCCAAGCTCGTGGCCAATCTCCTCGTCGCCGCCGGCGCCAACCGCATCCTGACCATGGACCTGCACGCGCAGCAAATTCAGGGCTTCTTCGACATCCCGGTGGACCACCTCTACGCCTCGCCCGTTTTCTTTGACTATCTCAAGCAGTATAAAAAAATGGAGCACCTCATCGTCATTTCGCCCGACGTCGGCGGCATGAAGATGGCCGCGGCTTACGCGGACATGCTCGGCGTGCCGCTGGGTTTCGTCGCCAAGCGTCGCGTGTCCTCGACCGAGGTGGAGGCCATCAACCTCGTCGGTGACGTAGATGGTTGGGACGTGCTCATGGTGGACGACATGACGGAGACGGCCGGAACGCTCACCGCCGCGGCCAAGCTCCTCAAGGAACGCGGCGCGGCGACCGTCCGCGCGGCAGTAACCCACGGTGTGCTGAACGAGCACGGCTTTGAGCGGCTCAAAGCTGGCGCACTTGACGAACTCATCACCACTGACAGCACCCCCATCAACACCCGCGGCCTGCCCATCACCGTCCTGTCCATCGCCCCACTCCTCGGCCAGGGCATCCAGCGCATTCATGGCAACGAGTCCGTGACGAGTCTCTTCAAGATTAAGGGGTTTTAGACGTGGTCGCGGTCTTGTATGCCGCCCACTCGGCGTCAATGCGCTTGATTTCTTCGGGCGTAGCCTTGGCAACCTCGACGGCGTACACATTCAGCGCGCCTTCCATGTTGGAGCGGAAGGTGATCCATTTGTCATCGGGAGTAAAGGTGCTGTTGGGTTCGACGCGTGAGCCTTCCCCGTTGCCGTAGTCGTGCTTCGAGAGATCGGCGAGTTTTTCCACCGTCAGTTTGCCTACTTTCACTTTCTCGCCGTTGACGTCCATCGTCGTGTATTCGCCCGTTGGCGTGAAGAGATAGATCCACTGGCCGTTCTGTGGCGGGTCGAAGTGGGCGTTGGTCACCGGGTCGCGGTTGGCGACGCTGTTGGGCCCGCCGCCGTCGCCGAGGAATTTTTTCCCATCCCAGGACACGTAGTAGTGCACCGACCATTGCGAGCGCTCTATCGGGTAGCGGATGTGTTCGCCCGTTTTGACATTGGCGCCCCCGATCCAGAACACGCCGGATTCCGGCGTCTGCAAATCATAATAGACCCATTGGCCGTCGCGGCTGAAAAATTCGTGCCCGGCGATTTCATTTGGCATGGTTCGCTGGTGCATGAGCTTGAGTCCTGTGCCGTCGGGATGCATGGTCCAGATGCGGTCCACCTGGGCCCAGTTGCCCTCATGCGCGAACAGCATTAGGTTGGGGTCGGTGGGCGAGCATTCAAAATGGTTCAAGTTATCGTGGCTCATACCGTCGTCGCTGGGAAAAAACGATTTTGTTGTGCCGGTGGCGAGGTCCACGGTGTAGATTTGTTTGCCGCCGTTGATATTGCGGATGCCCATCAGCGTTTTGTCATCCGCCGAGATGCCCCCCAGCGACGCGCCCATGGGCAGCATTGCCACCTGTTTCCAGCCGTGGGTCTCCATATTCATGGCAATGACCACGGGCTGCCCGTTCAAGTTCTCGCTGTAATACACCACCGGCTCCTTTCGGCTGACCTCAATGCCATTGCTCATGCTCATGGAGATGACCCGAAAACCCGGCACCAGCAGGTCAATTTTACGCGTCTGCAAATTCACCGTGGACATCCCTTGCGGAGTGAAAATAAGCAGTTTTTTCCCATCCGGGGTGTAGCCGTTTTGGTGGAAATACATGCTCGCCGTCGGCGCCTCCTTGGACAGCCGTACGATGACGTGGCCGGTCTTTGCGTCCAGCCATTCGGAGGGTGCGACAGTCGATTTGGCAACTTCGGCAACCGGTGTGGCGCAGGAGGCCAACAAGCCTGTGGTCGCCAAGACCAGTATTTTAAGCGGGGTATTCATGGGGTAGGGGTGGGGAAACCCCAAGTTACCCGTCAGGTTTCATTTTGTCCAGCGTGTGAGTAGTTCGTCCGCCCCCGCCACATCGCGCTGAAGCCATTCAAAGAGCAATCGGCGCTTTTCCTCGACGGGCAGTTGCCAGGTGATTTTCGCCTTGGGGTCGCGCAATCGCCGCGTCAATTCATGCAGGCACACCGCCGTGCAGACGGAGAGATTGAAACTTTGCGCAAAACCTTCCATCGGGAGTTTGACGGCAAAGTCGGCGGCCTCGTGGGCAGCATCGCTCAAGCCGGTCAATTCGGTGCCGATAAACAGCGCGAGTGGCTTGTCCAACGGCACTTCACTCAAATCCACCGGCGAGCCACGCAAAGTCAGTGCCGCAATGCGGTAGCCGCCCGTCTTTAGCGCCTTGGCCGCTGCTACGGTGGCGGGATGAGTCACCGCCGGGTCGGTCGGTACGCCTTTTGCCGGGCGGTATTTATGCAATGTCACCCAGCGCTCCGTGCCCATGGAAACGTTCGAACCCGGTGCTCGCAGGCGCAACGTGTTCAGATTTTCCAGGACATGCACATCCTGCACCCCGAACCCATCGCAGGAACGCAGCACCGCCGCGGCGTTGTGCGGTTGGTAGATGTCTTCCAGCGCCACGGTCAGTCGCCGGGTGCGCCGGGCCAGCACTGTCTCGATACGCTCGCGCCGGTGGGCCGTCAATTGCGCGGCCAGCCGCCCGAGCAATTCATCGGCGCGGGCCGGGTCGGCCAGCCAGGCGGGCGGGGTGGTGGGATTGGAGGGCATGGTGACTGGGAAGATAAGCGGTATCAGACGGCTCAAAATCGCCGTTGACTCAGAGGGGTCAATCCGGTTTGCTAGGCGGCTTTCCCGCAAAAACTTAGACCTACACTGTATGCCCGTTGAAATCAAGATTCGCAAAGGCGAACCGATGGACAAGGCCCTGCGCCGGCTCAAAAAGAAGCTGGACCGCGAGGGTATCATTCGTGATGTGCGCGCCAAGCGCTATTTCGAAAAACCCTGTGAAGTGCGCCGCCGCAAGGAGAAGGTCTCCGCCTTCACGAACATGCTGCGCCAGCGCTACGAGAATATGTAACCTCGGCGGCCTCGGGGGAGGCCATCGGTAACGCCGGGATTCGATATCAGGCCAGCCACAGCCGACAGGAGACAATCTCCCTCTTCTGTCTCCTGACCCCCCTGTCTCCTTTTTCTCCCATGCCCGCTGCGCCGATCCTCTCAC
>JABDGR010000015.1:23893-24219 GCA_013285985.1 Verrucomicrobiota bacterium | reverse complement strand
AAATTCCGGCATATCGCGTTGTCGAGCCGTTGCCCGAACGTCTGGCGAGGGCATAATCGGCTCGCAAATCAGATTCCCTGAAGCGAACCGAGCTCGGTTGGCCATACCTGAGGGGCACGGCCATTGGTCCGCGCCCGCTGCTTTTACCGATAGCGAGCGGCAAACAAAACGAACAGCATTAGGGTTGCGACGACATAGAGGCCCGTGAGCGTCCCGACCGTGAGCCAATATTGCTTTGGCGTGTCCTGTGCAGAGACGAACCGCCGGCTCGTGCGAAAACCGCCATCGCGAACCATCTGATAAACCAGCGTCAAGGCGCCCAGCGG
>JABDGR010000015.1:0-23883 GCA_013285985.1 Verrucomicrobiota bacterium | reverse complement strand
GCAGCGCGACTGCCAGGATGGCGCCGACGACGTTGGCGCCGCGATTGAAGAGCAGGATTGCCAAGGCTACGTTTACGAATCCTGACAAAAAAACAAAAGGTGCCGCTGCATTGAAGGGCACCTTGGGATCACCGGCACCCATTTGGGTTGAGGTAATTTCTGTGGTCATGGGGAAACTTTCTTTGCCGAACTTATGTATGTGAAACGGCTCAACATTGAGCCGCCTTGGTTACCCTATCACACAGGGCGCCCAATGCAAGCCGACCTTTTTCCGAGTTTGCTGTGCCAGAAGGCACCGTCTGAGAAACAGTATTTCTCAGGTGGCAACGGGCTTAAGGGTGGCCTACGGCCTTTTTCCACTCATTTAACCCATCGGTATCCGCAAAAAGCTCCATTTTTTCGCAAATGGCCGTATATCAATTGCTAAACGCAAGTGGGTATAAGGGGGGCGTAGCCAACGTGCTACGAAATGTCCGGATGCCTATTCGATAGATTTATTGAACAAGGGTCTCAAAAATGCAAACTTGGGTGGTAACAAACCGCCGCAAAGGCTTAAATAAGGGATAGGGCAATCTGCCCGATTCATCCAACCCCCATTCTCTCATGAAATTTTCGATTACTCCCTTGTCCTGGTTGTTCCGGTTTGGCGTCGTCGGCCTGGCGGTGTTGGGCATGGCGGGGTGCCCGATGTCCAGCGGCATTCAAGGTTCCGGCAAGGAGGCGACGGAGAACCGGACGGTGGGCACGTTTTCGCGCATCTCGGTGGAAGGGTCGGCCACGCTGGACACGGAAATCGGGGCAAACACCACGGTCGTGGTGACCATCGACGACAACCTGCTGCCGCTCATCCAG
This sequence comes from Verrucomicrobiota bacterium, assembly GCA_013285985.1. Classification (GTDB taxonomy): domain Bacteria; phylum Verrucomicrobiota; class Verrucomicrobiia; order Opitutales; family JABDGR01; genus JABDGR01. The sequence goes on along the minus strand of JABDGR010000015.1, from coordinate 23,031 downwards.
ACCAAGGTCGAGGGCGATACGCTGCATATTTATTCCAAGGAGAGCTATAACACCTCACGCGGGCTGAAGGTGAAGATCACCACGCCGACGCTGGATGGGGTGGCGGTGTCGGGGGCGTGCAATATTCATGCCGTGGGGCTGGACTCCAAAAATTTTGAGCTGAACATATCCGGAGCGGGTGATGCGCACCTGACGGGCAAGGCCGAGGCGTTGGCGATTCAGCTTTCCGGCGCGGGGAGCGTGGAAGCGTCGCAATTGGTGGCGAAGAATGTGCAAGTGGTGATTTCGGGGGCGGCGAGCGCGGAGGTTTACGCCTCGCAGTCGCTCGATGCGACGGTCTCCGGCACAGGCAGCGTGCAGTACAAGGGCAACCCGCCGACCGTGCGGAAGAATGTCAGCGGGGTGGGATCGATCGGGCCGAAATAGGCGGCGCGAGCCGATTTAATTTTTTGGAACCTGGCCGGGGCGGGGATTGAGGCGGCCGAAGAGGCCGTCTTCTTCACCGTTCGGGCCGGCGGTGAAGTAAAGGGCGTTGGCGTCGCCCAGGCTGTGGCCGTTGCCGAAGGTCAGGCCCCAGAGGCCGTCGATGGAGATAATCTTGGTGTCGGCGTCGCGCAGGTAGCCAGCGAAATCACCGGAGGCGGGATCGAAGGCCGCGATGGTGCCGTCGCCAAAGTTGGCGACGAGCAGGTCGTTGGCAAACGTTCCAAAACTGGCGGGGGCGAGGGCCATGCCCCAGGGAGCATTGAGCACGCCCTTGGTGCGGAAATCCTTCACCAGCGTGCCGTCTTCATTGTATTCGACGACGTGGCCGAGGCCGGCGCCGAGGATTTGCTCCTGGCCTTCGTCGCTTTCGTCATCGAAGTCCGCATAGGCCACGAAGAGATGGCCGTTCAAATCAACGATGTTGAACGGGTGCAGGTGGCCGACGCTGTCCGGAGTCTGAAAATGAAAAGTGGTGGTGACATCATTCCATTTATTGTCGAAGACCCGGATGACGTTGTTGCGGACGTCGGCAGCGAAGAGATGATTGCCACCGGCTTTCGTGTAGGCGTCCGAGTTGAAGGCGTTGTTGGTAAGCGCGACGCCGGTAAAAACGCTGTTGACCCGGGTGGGGAGCGAGGGCGCCGTCTTGGAATAATTGATGATGACGGGCGCGGTGCACATGGCGACCGCGGTGTTGGCGCTCCAGGCGTTGATGCAGCCGTCCTCCGTAGCGAACACGAATTTCGCCGAGCCGGAAAAGCCGTCCTTGATGGGCTGCGGCGGCGAGGTTGTATGGTTGTCGGCCGGGCCGGAGACGGGGAATTCCACCGGCTGGTTGGGGATATCGCTGGCGGAATTGTAGGCCTGGCCGGTGAGGAAGGCGTAGCCGTGGTCGGTGAAGCCGGGCTGGTCGAGCCCGACGAGCTTCAGGCCGTCTTGATGGAGCGGGTTGCCCGGCACATCGCCGATGTATTCGGAGGAAGTGCCGGTGCGGGCATTGGAGACCCAGATATGACCGCCGGCGCCGGGCGGCCGCAGCGCGATGCCCCAGGCGTTGATCATGTTTTCATCAACGATTTGCGGATGATACTCCGCTTTGTTGGCGACGAGGTTGGTTTGCACGTAACCGCCCTCACTGTTGCGCGCGAAAAGAGCGACGGGGGCCAGCAGGGCGCCGGCTAAAAGCAGGGGCAATTTACACATGCTGGCGGAGGGCTAAATAATCAGGCGGGGCCACCCCAAAGAATGGCCCCGCCGGGATGTTTTAAATTCGACGAATCAGGGCGTGCCGCCGGTGATGAGGAAGAGGGAATCGGTAATGCTGCCGGTCGCCGGCGGCGTGAATTGCAGGGTGACGGTGGTGGAAGCGCCCGCGGCGAGCTGCGACCCGGTGACCAGGACGTAGGGGCTGCCGGGGGTGTTGTTTTGGGTAACGCCGGCACTATTGGCCATCGCGGTGTTGGCGGAGAGGTTGCCGGCGGCGAGGTAGATGGGGCCGGTGATGGCTGCGTTCAAGAGGTTGGTGACGGTGACCGTCTGCGTAACCTTGTTGGTGCGACGGTTGAGAACGTACCCGCTCGGAACGATTTTCATGGACGGGATGGTCGTGGGGATAATGTTGGATTGAAACAGGTCCGACAGGTCGAAGGCGGTGCCCGTACCGAACCCGGCGCCCGTTGCGCCATTGGAGCTGTTGGAGGCGTTCGCCGCGTCGTTGAGGAATCCGGTCGGTGTGAACGCGGTCACCTGGAAGATTTTTTGCAGCGTGTTGAGGTCCGAAGAGTGCGTGTAGTTGAGGTTGCTGGCGTACGCATTGCCCTTGGCCAGCGGGGAGATGACGATTTCCGTCAGCGTGTGGTTGAAGTCGTTCTGGTTTGTGCCCTCGGTCTCATCCGTCCAGATGACAATGATGCCGTTGTTCTGGTAGTCATGCGAAGCCATGATTTGCGGGACGAGGATGGAGAGGAAATTGTCGCCCTGGGCCACTTGGGCGAGGTCGCCGGTGTAATGCGTGCCCTGGTAGGTGAAGCCGCCGGTCAGCGCGGTATGCATGTCATTGAACTGGTCCGGGGTGATGACGTTAAACTGGGCGGTCGTGTTGTTGGCGAGGTCGGTGGCCAGCTGCGCGAGCGGGGGATAGTTCTGCGAGAAGGGATTGGAGGTGGAGACGTTGGCGGTGGTGACATTGCTGCCGTTGGTATCCGGGAAGAACAAGGAGCCGGTGTGTTTGCACGCAAAGTTCCATTGGGTGCTGTTGTTGTAGGGATTGAGGTAGGTCACATTGCTGCCGCTGAAGCTGACCAGGGGAACCGTCCAATTCGCTTCCAACTCCAGGGTCGCCGTCAAGTGCTGGCCGGCGATGGCCGCGTTGGAATTGGTGCCGTTGGCGGTGATGAGGTTGGTGCCCTCGCCGTAGGCCTTCCAAGTGAAGCCGGCGCTGTTCAGCAATCCAGAAATATTTTGGCCGGAGACGAGCGTATTATTGGCCAGGAAGTTGGCAATTTGTTGCACGCTTCTGCCAGTGCCGTACGGGTCGTTGTCGTCCAGCTTGCTCAAATTCGAGCCGGCTTCGAACCAGACGTAGTTTGGCTCGGAGGGATGGATGGAATTGGCCAGGATGGTGCCGCCGGGCAGGGCCAGAACATTGTGATAGGCGGTGCAATAGGACACTTGCGCGGCGTTGGGGTTGCCGGGCGTGATGAGGCTGTTGATATACGGAGCCGCGGCGTTGCCAAGGACGACGGAGCCGCCCGAGGTGTCGGTGCCCGCGGTGAAGTTGCGATTTTCAAGCAGGATGTAGAAGATGTGGCCAATCTGCTGCTGGGCGTGGACAGTGGCTGGCAGCAGGCTGGTGGCGCAGGCGCAGGCCACGGCGAATTTCTTCAGGAATTTAGAGGAGATGTTCATGAGGCAATTATTTTTAGGTTGGTTGGTCGGTGGTGGTCGCGAGCGGGAATACTAGTCGAAAGTCGGGGAGGGCGGGGTGCCGGCCAGCGGCAGTCTGCGAAAGCGTCGGGCGCAAAAGGCGAACAGCAACACCGCGCCGCCCAATATCGCCGCGGTGGTCGAGGGCTCCGGGACGGGGGTAATCGTGGCCGAAATCCCGGTGACGGGCGTATTGCCATCCGCCGAGGAGATGCTCGTGAAGGCGCCGACATTGGCCATGGTGTTCGTGGGATTGAGGTTGAGCAGCACCAGGCTCTGCGTGTCCGGCGCGGAGGTGAAGAGCGGCGCCGGGGAGCCCAGGGAGTTGTCAAAAATGGCGGTGGCAAATTCAGTCGGGACGGTGCCCGCGCCGCTCTCCGAGACCAGGGCGTGGAAATTGATGTCGGTGGTGCTGGAAGAAAATTGCTGGAAAAGCTCGTTGAACTGGCTGGAGGAACTGGCGGTGAGCGAGACGGTGGAGCCCAAGCTGCCGGAGGCCGAGCCGCTCGTCGTGGCGGAGCCCAACGCATTTCCGCCCGTGAACTGGAAGTCGGAGAGCGTCACCGTGCTCGAGGGTTGCGGGGTGCTGCCGTAGTTCAATTGGAGGTCCAGGTAAAACGGCGCATTGGCGCTGTTCTGGCTGTTCAAGGCCGCGGTGTTGAGGTCGACATCGAAGGTGAGCAGCTGCGCGTGCAGCGCGGGCGCGCCGAGCAGCGCGAAGGCGGTGGCGAGAAAGGTGAGGCCGTTTTTAAGCGTGGTGTTCATGGTTGGTTGGGTTTCGCAAGGGAAGTAAAATTCTCCGAGAGCGGATGGTTCTGATTTTTAAATTCCGAAGTGGGGCCACAATGCACTGCGAACATGACGACAGCATGACGCCGCCGTTAAGTTCTGGTTTCTTCCGGCCAGGCGGACGCGAAGGCGGGCCGGCTGAAGGCTCGGTCGATTTTTTTATGAAGCAGGCAGCGGAGGAAACCGGGTGTTTTAGCCCAGGCTCCGCGCTTTGGTGGTGGCGGAGCAGCGCGGGCCAAGCATTCGCCACAAACGTCACAAAGCCAATGGCCGCGGCGGGCGCTCGACGCCGAGGCGGGCGGAATTTTCATAGCGCGCGTGGCCGGTGAAATTGCGCGCGGCGTGCGCGGCGAGGGCGAGGGCCCAAAAGCGGTCGGCGTGGCCGCCGGGGCCGCGGTCCGCGGCGAAGCGCAGGTGGCCCGTGCTGGTCGCGGTCTTTTTTATGGCGCGCAAATCGGCGCGAACCTCCTTTTGCGCGGGAAGGCGGAGTGCGCGCTTTTCAAACAACTGGCGCAGGCCGTAGGCGAGGTCTTCTTTTACTGGCGCCGTGAAATTCACCGCCTCGATGCGGGCCGAGCCAAAACGCTCCTGGGCGCGTTCGGCGAGTTGCCGGCCCAGGCCGGTGCTGTCGAGGCATGCGCGCCGCAGGCCGGGCAGCGCGAGTCGCTCCCACAATAATTCCTCCTGGCGCGCGAAGGGCTGATTCTGGAGTGCGAGGATTTCGCGCGTGAAATGCACGCCGCCGACGCGCTCGAGCAGCCAGCAGACGGTCAGGTCGTGCACGCGGCCGATGTCCACGCCGAGAAATAATTCGCGGCCGGGCTTGGGGTCTTTCGCGGAAATGTCGAACGGCGTGGCCTCGCCCTCGGCGTATTCGCAGGCGGCGATGAGTTCCCAGGGCAGGAAGGCGGTGGTTTCGTCCGCGGGGACGCACATGTACTCCTGCAGAAATGTCTCGGGGTCGGCGCACGACGCGCGGATGAAATCGAAATAGGCGGCGGTGTCCATTGCGCAGCGCGGGTCGTCCGCGGGCAGCTTGGCCTGCAACTTGGGCAGGAAGCCCTGGTCGAGGGCGTCTTGCAGCGTGACGCGATGGAGGGAGAAATTTTTCGGGTTGCCGCCATGGCGGGCCTCGAGGACGAGCTGGTTGAAGAAATTCTGCGCGCCGCGGTGCGTGGAGAGAATTTCGAGCTGACCGCCCCAGGTGATGCCGGGGTAGGCGATGGCGTAGAGGCGGCGGGGGTCGGGGTGCAGCGCGAATTCGTCGAGCACACGCGCGCCGCGCTTGCCAGCCTGGGCATCGGGGTTGGAGGATAACGAATGCAGGCGCGTGCCGTTGGCGAAAAGGAGAGATTGCGTGTTGGCGCGGTCGGGCTGGGGGAGCACTTGCGCGCCGGAAGAACGGGCGGCGCGGTCGAGCACTTTGGCGAATTTGCGGCAGTCGTTGAGAAAGAGGCGGGCCTGGTTTTCGTCGCGCGAGGCGACCCAGGCGTCGAGCCGGGCGTCGGTGGCGGCCTGGCGGCGCACGAGGGCGTAGGCGGTGGCCCAGGACATCCCGATCTGCCGGGATTTTTCAAGCAACTTGAGGCGGGAGTCGTCCTGAATCCAGCGGAGTTGGTAGGGGAGGAAGAGCATTGAAGCAAGCGACTGAGGGCACTGAGGCGGCTGAAGCGACCAAGGATGCGAGTGAACGCTGAGAGGCAGGAGGTTGCAGGCAAATTGGCTCGGGTTGGATTTTTCACCTGACGATGACTGGCGGCATTCCCCTCAGTCGCTTTGGTCGCATCAGTTCTTCATTCCATCAGTTGCAGTTCTTTTTCGAGTTCTTCACGGAGGTCGGGCGGAAGGCCGGATTTGATGAGGACGGTGCGGGCATATTCTTTGGCTTCGGCGCGGGCGGCGGTTTCCAGCGAGCTGAGTTTTTGAATGCTTTCAGCGAGCCGGCGAGTGATGCCGCTGGCGTGGTTGAGTTTAGGGAGAGTGAGTTCCGCCCGTTTTTCCTCGCAGAGATGGTCGAACATATATTCCCCGATGAGTTTAACCGCGTGGTTGGCGTGGCCGCGGGCCTGGTCGAGCGCGGAGATGGCCTGGTCAACCTGCTCGCGCGCGTGGCGGACAGTTTGCAAATGGCGGGTGAACGCGGGCTTGGCCGCGGGATGGCCTGATTTCATAGTTTGAAATTCAGAGCAAATTTTCCGCCTCGAGGTAGTCCCGACCGGTGGCGGTGAGGCGGGCGCGCGGGAGGCCGCGGGACAACGCGGCGGGGGTGATTTCGAGAAGGTTTTTCCCGGCGAGGTAATCCAGCTCGGCTGGCAGTTGCGCCTCGTCGAGACGGAAGCCCGCGAGGGCGGCGCCGTGGCGCAAGGTGGCCGGAGGCAGCGAGGCCGGCGCGGCGGCAGCGAGCTGGAGGAGCAGGGCCTGGCGCAACAGGAGGCGTTGTTCGGCGTTCATGGTCATTCCTCGGAGTGGAAGGTGAAGCGCTCGATGAGCCGGTCGAGTTTCGCGTCGAGGTGGTGGAGGCGCTGGGTCAGCAGCTCGGCCTCCTTCTGCAGGGCGGCGACGCCGCGTTCGAGCGCGCGGATGCTCTCGTAAATTTTTTCCCGCGAGGCGGCCGAGGTGCGGTGCGTGTCCTCGGCGCGGCGCTCGAAGTCCGCGCCGAGTTCATTGAGCCGGGCGTCGAGCACAGCGAGGTTTTCGCGCGAGGCGTATTCCTTGTGCAGCGGGGGCACAGGCTCGGGCGGGCGCAGGTGGGCCTTCCACAAGTCGAGGGCGTGCTTAAGCGCCACCAACACGGCGGCGGTGATGACGAAATACTGGTAATACTCCGTGGCGCCGGGGTCGCCGGCGGCGGCAAGGCAGGGTGGGTTCATGCGCAATGGGCGCGCATCCTACCGCACTCTCGCCCATCCGTGAACCACACCGTTGGCTGCGTTGGATAGGTTGGGATAAAGTTTGGCCCCAGCCAGCCGGCGGCTCACAGGTTGGCTTTGATTTTATCGAGGATGCTCATGGACATCTGCTGGTCGCCAAAGGTGTTGACGCGAATGCTGACCTTGGTGGCGTTTTCGCCGACGTTGCTGACGGTTATTTCCACCCGGTCGCCTTTGGCGTTGTGCGTAATGAAGGTGTCGGACAAGCCGTCCTTACGCTCTTCCGGCTGGGCAAATTCCAATTGGGTAATCGCCTTTGCGGTGGCGGCGACGACGGTGTCGTAATTGTTACCGAGCGTGTCCTCGAGCTTGCCGTCAACATATGCGACGATGCCGGCGCCGGTGGCACCCGCCGCGCCGAGCCACAAGACGCGGCAACCCGTCATAAAAAGCAGGCTGGCGGCCAACAAGCCGGCGGCCTGCGCGCGGATAAAATGGGCAGATCTTTTCATCCTGAATGGGCTTCGTGATCAAGCCATGGAGTTAGAACAAAACATACGCCACTTGCGCGGTTTTGCCATAAGGATGTAACCCTATCCCGGGGCGATGGGGCATCACTCTTGATTTGCGCCAAGATTAATGGCGGCGCACTTTCCGGCTCAGGCCGACGGTTTCTTGCCGCGGAGGAGCGAGACCACAAACAAAACGAGGAAGATGAGGAAGAGCACCCGGGCGAAGAGGGCGGCGGTGCCCGCCACGACCCCGAAACCGAGGACGCCGGCGATGATGGCGATGAGGAGGAAGGCGAGGGCGTAGTTTAACATGGGAGGGGAGGAGTAAGGGTGAGCGGAGAGTTGGGGCTAGGAGGACTTTGAGCCGCGCAGCACGCCACCCGCGCCGATGGCGGCCATGACGAAGCCGCCGATGAGCAGCCAGATGGATTTTTCCGTGGGCGAGCCGGTGAAGAACCGGGAGAAGTCGGAGCCGAGCGAGTCGGTGGCCCGGACCCCGTAGACGATGAGCACGATGCCGCCGATGAGAAGGGCGAGGGAAATGAGTCTGGTCATATTTTTAAGGAATGAATGGTGGCAAAGAGGCTTCGGACGCGAAGCCGTGACGGCCTCAGAGGTTGGAGTTGATTTTGTCGAGGATGGTCTGGGACATCTGCTGGTCGCCGAAGGTGCCCACGCGGATGCTCACCTTGGTGAGTTTATCGCCGGCCTTGGTCACGACGATTTCGATGCGGTCGCCTTTGGCGGTGTGGGTGACGAGGGTGTCGGACAACTCGTCCTTGCGCTCCTCGGGCTTGGCGAACTCCAGCTGGGCGATCGCCTTGTTGGAGGCGCTGACGACGGAATCGTAACCATTGTTCAACGTGGCTTCGAGTTTGCCGTCAACATAGGCGACGGTGCCGGCCGCAGCCGCGCCCACCGCGGCCACCGCAAAAAGGAAGCAGCCGGAATTAAAAAGCAGATTGGCGCCAAGCAAGATGGCGGCCAGACTGCGCAGAAGGTATTTGGATTTGTTCATAAAGAGTGTTTTCAGGTGAGTGGAGAATAGAATACGCGAACGCGGTCCCGCCCGCTATGGGGCGTAACCCTACCGGGGTGGAGCGGAGGAACTTCAGGCCGCGCGCTTGAACGATTTGGTTTTTTTGCGCTTGCTGCCGGAGCCATGGCCGGCGGCGTTGAGCGCCTCGTCGTTGCAGTAAGCACGCGCCAATTTATGCAGCGCCTGGTTGGAGGCTTTTTCCTCGTCGAGAATTCCCTTGAGCAGCACGGTGGCCGGCGGGTTGCCCAGCATTTCGGCCCACTCGCGCAGGCAGCCGTAGGAGGCGATTTCGTAATGTTCAATCTTTTGCAAAATGGCGACAAGCGCGGCGTTGATGACCGGCAGGCCCTTGTTATCGCCGGCAATTTCCGCGCCCTCGGCCAGCAGCCCGAGAATGGCGCTGCATTTATTCAAGCGGGGTTTTTCCCCGAATAATTTGAAGACTTTTTCCACCTTTCGGACGTGGCCTTCGGTCTCCATCAAGTGCGACTCGATGGATTTGCGCAAGCGGACGCAGGTGGCCGTCTTGATCATGGCGGGCATGGCGATAACGAGCCGTTTTTCGGAATCGTAACGGTCGGCCAGCTCGTCGAGGAATAAATTTTTCAGGGTTCGCATGGGAGATTGGTTAAGGATGGTTGGGCGGGGCGGGTTTACACACCGCAGCTGGCGCAGGCTTCCTGCACGGCTTTTTCGACCGCGGCGAGAGTTTCGCCGGTGCGTTTTTGAATCCGGCCAAAGAGTTCTTCATGCTGGCCTTCGATGAAATCCAGATCGTTATCGGTCAGGGCCGCCCATTTTTGCCTGAGTTTGCCTTTGGTGATGTTCCAGTCGCCTTTGATTTCGAGTTTGTTCATAGCAGAATGTTGGTTGGGTGTTGGTTTATTGCCGCGATGATGACGGTAAAATGTATCCGCGTTATCCGGGTAGCGGGACATTACAGCATCGGCGAATGCTTCGCCATGAGGTATAACCCTACCGGGTAAAACCGCCAGCGCCGCAAGGGCGCGAAACCCACCCGCCCGGCCTAAACGATAATTAACTGGACGCTGTTTTCGATGACGCCGCTGGAGATTGCATAGCGCGTCAGCCCGGCGGTGTCATGGATATTGAGCTTGTCCATGAGTTGTTGCCGGTGCTTTTCGACCGTCTTGATGCTGATGCCAAGTTCCACGGCGACCTGTTTGTTGGCCGCGCCTTCGGCCACGAGTTGCAACACTTCGGATTCGCGGGAAGTCAGGCGGCGGCCGTTGGCCTTGGGCAAACCGGCCCGGTCATGCGGCTGGCTGAAGTCATCCTGCAGGCGCTTGGCGATGGCGGGGCTAAAAAATGTTTTGCCGGCGGCGACTTCGCGGATGGCCTTGGTCAGAACTTCGGCGGAGGTTTGTTTTTCGAGGAAACCGGCCACGCCGGCTGCGTTCATGCGCTCGATGTATTCGTCGTCGCTGTGCGCGGAGAGCACGATCACCTTCGCGGCGGGGTCGGCGGCGAGGATTTGCCGCGTGGCTTCGAGGCCGTTGAGCACCGGCATGGCGATGTCCATCAGGATGACATTCGGCCGGAGGGACTGGGCCAAATCGACGGCCTGGCGGCCCGTCCGCGCTTCGCCCACGATTTTAAAGCCGCCATCCGCGTTTAGCAGCGCGCACACCCCTTGGCGCACGATGGCGTGGTCTTCGGCCAATAAAACAGTGATGGGTTTTGTGGGAGTCATTTTTTTGTTTTCTCGTGAGTAAAGGGAATTTCCGCGCACACGGTGGTGCCGTGGCCGGGGCTGGATTCGATCGTCAGGCTGCCGCCAACCATTTCGACGCGCTCTTTCATGCCCAGCAAGCCCAACCGCTTGGGATTTTTGGCCAGGAGGGCCTTTTTGACTTCGAACGACTTGCCGTTGTCGTTAATTTCCATCCGGATGGCGCCCGAGATTTCGCTGATGCTCATTTTAATCTGGGTGGCTTGCGCATGGCGGGCGACATTGGTCAGGGCCTCCTGCGCAACGCGGAAGAGCACGGTGCGTTTGGTGGCGCCGAGCGCCTCGACCCCGCCAAAGGCCGTCATTTGAATTTTTATTTTTTTCCGCGCCGCCAGGCTTTTGCTATAGGCGTGGAGCGCCGGGATAAGCCCAAGGTCGTCGAGCACCGCCGGCCGCAATTCGCGGGCAAAGCGGTGCACCTCGTTCACAGAATTTTCCACGAGGCGCTGGGTGCGGGCAATTTTCGCCTTCAAGGCGTAGAGGCTCACCGAGGTGCCCTTGCCAAGGGCGGCCAGTTCAACATTGATGCCGACGAGGGTTTGCACGACTTCATCATGCAGCTCGCGGCTGATTTCCTTCCGCTCCTCCTCCTGGGCGAAAATAATCTGCCGCGTAAGCTGGTGGAGCTTTTTCTGCATGATCTGCGAATTTAAAAAGAGCTCCCGGTACTGTTCCTTGCCCTTGATGATGGTGGCTTCGCCGGTCTTGCGCCGGATGACTTCGCGTTCCAGGCGGCGGTTGCCGCGGGCCAGGGCGGCGGTGTGCACCCGCAGCGTCTGATTGCGCTGCTGCAAATGCCAATTGGCCTCCTGGGTGGCGCGCTGGGCGACTTCGAGGGGGATGAGCGCCTGGGTGAAAAAAAAGCCTTTGCGCTTAATCATATCGGTGCGCGTCTGGGGATCACCGAACGACGACGCGAGGACGACCATGGCGTGTTCGTGCATGCGGGCGAGGTCGAGCGTGACCAGGCCTCCCGCCAGGACGGCACGGCCGAGGCCTTGCGCACTGTCGCCATTGCCCGGGCTTTTCTTGTCAAGATGGGCGCGAAGCGCGACCAGGTAGCGGGCGGTTAATTCCCTGCGGTCAGTCTTCATTTTTCGTGTGTTTTGTCGAGCAGGCCCTGGCTGGGATTCCCCTTGCTTCCTATTAAACACTTATCTGCGCCAAATAGCGATGGGGTAATACCCTACTTTTAGCACTGCCTCTTGGGTGGGGTAAGGCCCCATATCCCTGACGCCCGGCATGGCGTATAGTCCGCCCATGCCGAAGTCGGCTGCCACGCATTTATTAACAAACACACTATATAGAAATAAAAATCCCATGAAACAGAAACTATCTCTCTTCACCGGCGGACTGCTTGTCGCTTGCCTGCCGCTTTGGAGCCAGGCTGCGGATGCTCCGCCAGCCCTCCAGAATCCACCCGTGGAGACGCCCCCGCAAATGGCCGCCCAGGGCGATTTTGGCGCGAAAGTGAAATTCAATTCCCTCAGCGAGGTAAAAATCACGACCATGCAAGGCGAGCCGCTCGGCCGCATTCAGGACCTCACCCTCGACCTGCCCGGCGGGCGCATCGTCGAGGTCCTGGTGGTTTCCGACCAAACTCTGCGCCTGGAGGGCAAGACGGTCGCCGTGCCGCCGGGGGCATTGATTGCCAATCCGGAAACGAAGGCCTACATGATTAACATCAGCACGGACGCGTTTAAGGCTGCGCCCGCGTTTGACATGGCGAAGTGGAAGGAATCCACCCAGCCCGAGCAGATGGCGGCCGCCTACCATTATTTTGGGCAACAACCGTACTTTTCGGCCCCGGGTGTGGCCGGCCAGACCACCGTGCCTGGCGCGGCTTATGTGAACCTCGACTATGTGCAGAAAATGAGCAAACTCATTAACATGCCGGTCGACGATGCGCACGGGACGCATCTCGGAGTCATCCAAACCATCGTGGTGGACGTGCCGAGCGGGCTCATCCTCAACACCTTTATTGAGGCGGATCACTTCAACGCGGCGATTAAATACTCAACGATCATTGCGCCCACGCTCCTCAGCTTCAACGCCAAGCACGACGGGCTGGTGCTGGACGTGTCCAAAGTGACTTACGCGGAGGAGCCGCACGTCATTTTTCAAAGTGGCGCCGGCGGGCAGCCGATCTCCTACCGCTCGCAGGCCGACCCCAACGAGAAGGTCGCCGTGGTCCTCGTGCAGGGCACCAGTTCGCACGACATCAACCTGACCGCGCAGATCTATAAATCGATCCAAGAAGGCAATCTGGACGTTAACGGGATGGTGGAAGTTGCCACGCTGAAAGGCCGGGTCACCCTGCGCGGGCCGGTCGTCAAACAGGAAACGAAGGACAGTATTGGCAACATCGCCGGTGCGGCAGCCAACCCGGGCAATGTCGAAAACGATATCGTCGTCTCGTCGCCGACCCAGGCTTCGCTATAAGGCGGTCACCGTAGACTCATTAGTTTGCCCACGGGCCTCCGGAACAACCGGAGGCCCGTGGGTGCGTTGGGACCCCGGGACTTTTTTAACATTGCCGGTTCGGGGGCAACCGTGCATGGTTTTTGCTCTGCCAAAAGGCCAACCCTTTACCGACTTGTGAGCACCAAAACCGCCACCCGCGCCGCCGCGCCCAAGCCCGAGCTGGAGCCGCGCGCCATGGCCGCCCTGGCCAAACACCCGGCCAATGCGGGCCTCACCGCCGCCGACAAACTGCGCCTGTACCGCGACATGGTGCGCATCCGCCGTTTTGAGGAACGCAGTGTCCAGGTTTATCAAAAAGGGAAGATTGGCGGCTTTCTGCACCTTTACATCGGCCAGGAAGCCGTGGCCGTCGGCGCGGTTTCGCTCCTGGGCGAGCACGACCATATCATCACCGCCTACCGCGACCACGGGCACGCCCTCGCCGTCGGCATGTCCATGAATGAATGCATGGCCGAGTTGGCCGGCAAGGTTACGGGTTGCTCGAAGGGCAAAGGTGGCTCGATGCACTTTTTCGCACCGGATAAAAAATACTGGGGCGGCCACGGCATCGTCGGCGGGCAGATTCCGCTTGGCGCGGGCCTGGCCTACGCGCTGAAATACAAGGGGCTTAAAGGCTGCTGCATCGCCTTCATGGGTGATGGCGCGGTGAATCAGGGAGCAGTGCATGAGGCGTACAATCTGGCGGCGCTGTGGAATTTGCCGGTTATTTTCGTAATCGAGAACAACAAGTACTCGATGGGCACGAGCCAGGAACGCTCCAGTGCGGGCGAGCCGCTGGCCAAGCGCGCCGACGGCTACGACATGGCCTGGGACATGGGCAACGGCAACATTCTTTATGAAGTCCGCGAGAAAATCGCCGCCGCGATGAAGCGCGCGCACGAGGAATCCAAGCCGACCCTGCTGGAAATTTTCACCTACCGTTACCGCGGACATTCGATGTCCGACCCCGACCAGACTTACCGCGACAAGCAGGAAATCGCCGATTACCGCGAAAACAAGGATCCCATCACGCTTTTCCAAAAATGTCTCCAGGCCGAGGGCGTGCTTGACGACGCCACCCTCGCCAAAATTGACGAGGAAGCCCGCGCCGAAGCCGAGGCCTCCGCCAAGTTCGCCGATGATTCGCCGTTCCCCCAGCCCGAGGCGATTTTGCAGGACATTTATTTCGAGGAAGACAACCGCACCGACCAGTCGAACGTCAAGGGCCGGATGTTTTTCGGGGATTCAGTCTAAATTATTTTTTCCATGCCCGTCATTTCATACCGCGAAGCTTTGCGCCAGGCGATGGCCGAGGAACTCGACCGCGACGAGAACGTCATTATCATGGGCGAGGAAGTTGCCCAATTCAACGGCGCGTACAAGGTCACCGAGGGCCTGCTCGAAAAATACGGGCCGAAGCGCATTGTGGACACGCCCATCAGCGAGGCCGGCTTCATGGGCCTGGGCATCGGCGCTTCGATGCTGGGCATCCGCCCGGTGATGGAATTCATGTTTTGGTCGTTCAGCTATGTGGCGTTCGACCAGGTCTTTAATAATGCCGCGAGCATCCGCTATATGTCCGGCGGGTTGATTAATTTGCCCATCGTCATTCGCGGCCCGGCCAACGGCGGCACGTCCGTCGGCGCGACGCACTCGCACACGCCGGAAAATTTCATCGCCAATACGCCCGGCCTCAAGGTGGTCTGCCCGGCGACGCCGTATGATGCAAAAGGGCTGCTCAAGTCCGCCATTCGCGACAACGATCCGGTTTACGTGATGGAAAACACCATCCTCTACAACGACAAGGGCGAAGTGCCCGCGGAGGATTACCTGGTGCCGCTCGGTTTGGCGGACGTGAAGCGCGAGGGCACGGACCTCTCGATTATCGCGCACGGCCGCGCGGTGCTGACGGCGCTGAAGGCCGCGGAAATTTTGCAGGCGGAGCACGATGTCTCCGCCGAAGTGGTGGACCTGCGTTCCATTCGCCCGCTCGACGTGGAGACGATTCTGAATTCCGTGCGCAAGACACACCGGGTGCTGCTCGTCGAGGAAAACAAACCCTTCTGCGGCGTCGGCGCGCAAATCTCGCACCTTATCCAGTCGGAGGCGTTTGACGAGCTCGACGCCCCCATCAAGCGCGTGTCGGCGATAGACGCCCCGGCGATTTACTCGATGCCGCTGGAAAAAATCCAGCTGCCCGACCCCCAGCGCGTCGTCCGCGCGGCGTTAAGCGTGGGGTAGTAGATTCAGCCCAAATAATTTATCCACGAATAAAAATTCGTGTTTATTAGTGGATAAAACTCTTCTTCTGGCGCAAATTGCTTTCGACGACTTTGGAGTGCGGCGTCGAGCCGCCGCTTTGAGATTTTGCTCTGAACGCGTTAGGAATGAAAAAGCGGCGTCGAGCCGCCGCACTCCAAAAAACAAGAAGTTTGCCATTGAGTTAAAAATCATCCGGCACCTTAAGCTTGTCGGTCTTGAATGATTTGACGGTTTTCACAAACGACGTCGGCGCATTTTGGTCGAACCACGCCGCCGAGCACCAGGGGTAATTCGTCGCGTTGGCGGTAACACCATGTTTGACTGGATTGTAATGCACGTAATTTAACCTGGCCAGATAGGACCGCTCAAACGTGATGCGGCTGTCCCAGTATTGGAACCAAACTTTGCGCCGAGTTGATTGTCCCATTGGTTGAGTTGGCGAGCCGTCAACATGTGAAGTTTGCCGATGAATTTCCGCAAACTGCTGGGTTGTTCCGGGGAACTGGCGATAAAGTGATAATGGTTGGCCAGCACCGCCCAAGCCCGCAAATCCCAGCCAAACTCCTTGGCGGTCGTCAGCAAGCTTTCAGTGAAAAAATCAAGGCGCGCCGGGGTGTTGAGATAAAACGCCTTTTCGTGTGTTCCGGCAGTAACCATGTAGGCGCCGGGTTCAAACAGCCAATGAACGGGTGCGTGCGGCCAATTCATGGCGGACTCGAAGATGCAGGGTGGAAGCGCTCGCTTATGCGAGCTTTGGAGTGCCGTGGCTCGACACCGCTTTTCTTTGGGGTTCAGCCTTAATGCTTAATTCAGAAAGCGGCGTCAAGCCGCCGCACTCCAAAACGGTCGTGCCGCAATCACGATTTTGGCGGAGGCATAAACAGCTCGTAGACTTCCACCTTTAGCGCTTTCGCCAGAGACTCGACGGTGTGCAATTGCAGGCCAGGCCATTTGCCGCCTTCAATCCTCTGATAATGTCTGAAATCCAGTCCGGCTTTTTCAGCAACTCGTTCTTGCGTAAGCTTATGCAGCTTCCGCAAGTGCTTGAGATTGTGGCGCAAGTTGCTCAGTGCATTCACACGTCATGCTAGACTCACCGGCAAACTGTTGACATGGTAGAAATATACCGTATCGTATCATGGAATGAAATTCAGCTTGGCTACTTGCATGACCGTTTTGGTTTTGGCTCAGCCGGTCAATGCGCAGCAAATTTTTGTCGCCAATTCAGACACTGGAAATATTGGCGCATATAACGCGAATACCGGGGCGACAATTAACGCCAACCTCATTACGGGGTTAAGCTTCCCGCAAATGATTACGATCTCAGGTGGTGATTTGTATGTTGCCAATTACAACAACAACACAATTGGGGAATACACCACTTCCGGCGCAACAGTAAATACTGCCTTGGTTGGCGGTGTATCTCAGCCGGTTGGTATTGCAGTCTCCGGTAATGATTTATTCGTTGGAAGCACCAATAACAACAACATAGGCGAATACGACGCGACCACCGGTGCAACAATCAACGCCGCATTTATTACGGGTCTGAATAACCCTGTTGGGATCGCTATTTCAGGAACGAGCCTATTCGTGGCCAATCGGGGCAATGGCACGATCGGTGAATACGATGCAACTACCGGCACGGCAATCAACGCTTCGCTAGTTACTGGATTAGATAATCCCTTCGCCATTACAATTGCAGGAACAAGTCTGTTCGTCGCCAATGATCCACTTGTTGGCGGGACTAATTTAGGCCCCATCGGCGTTTACAACATTAACACGGGGGTAGCAATAAACGCATCGCTAATTTCTGTTTCAGAACAATCATTTAGCTTAGCGGTATTGGCAGGAAATTTGTATGTGTCTCACGATAATTTGGGGACGGTGAGCGCCTACGATTCCAGCACTGGTGCAGTCGTAAATGACCCGCTGATTTCCGGTTTGGATGGTGGGGGTCCAGGTGTTCCAGGTGGAGTGACAGGGATAGCTGCCATCCCAGAACCGGGAATGTACGGGATGATTCTTGGAATCGCCTTTTTAAGCGTAGCTTTAGTGCGAAAAAAGCATCAAGCAGCGGTGTTTTGCCTTTTGTGCAAATAGTCTTCGACGATTTTGGAGTGCGGTGGCTTGACACCGCTTTGGAACCTGGCCCCGATTGAAACCGAAAAAGCGGCGTCAAGCCGCCGCACTCCAAAACAGACGTGCCTCACCAACCGCGCCGTTTCTCACGCCGGCTTGTATTCCCATCCGGCCGGGGGCTTTGAGCCGTGGCGCACGCGGAGGCGTTCGGCGTGGTAGATGGTCAGCAGGCGTTCCAGGTCCGCCTCGCGCGAAGAGCTGGGGAGGACGTAGTCGAATTCGTTCCAATGCGTAATTTCCTCGGCGGCGGCTTTGAGGCGTTTCTCAATTTCTTCCGGGTGGTCGTGCGAGCGGCCTTGAAGGCGCTTGCGCAATTCATCCACCGGGGGCGGAATCACGAAAATGGTCACGAGGCGCCCGGCGAGCATGGGCTCCCCCGCGGCGGTCTTGCGAATGGTGGCGGCGCCCTGCACGTCGACGTTGAAGACGACGTCCTGGCGCTGGTCGAGGAGCATGATGACGTCGCGGCGGCGCGAGCCATAATGGTTGCCGTGGACGAGCGCGTGTTCAAAAAACTCCCCGGCGGCGAGCGCGGCCTCAAACTGCGGCGGGTCGAGAAAACGATAGTCCACGCCGTCTTTTTCGCCGGGGCGCGGGGCGCGGCTGGTGCAGGTGACCAGGCGTTTTGCGCGCGGCACGTTCGCGAGGAGCGCCGCGCACAGCGTCGTCTTACCGCTGCCGGATGGCCCGGAAAAAACGAAAATGAGCCCGGGACCGTCGGGTAATGTCGGGAGCGCCGGCATATTTATTGGAGAGTATGGTAGTTCGAGGCGAGCACTGCAAGCACTATGCCATACGCGACGCACGCGGCGCCTAACGTTCGCGCGCGAGTGCGCCGGGTAAAGAGCCAGGCGATGAGGTCGCGGGCGTGATACGGGGCGGCGCCCAGCCAGATCGCGAGGGCAATCGCCACATAAACAAAGCCATTCAGCCACACGCGCGAGGGCGGCGGCGGCGTGTACGCCATCGAGGAGGCCAGCGCCGGATGCGCCACGAGCAGCGTGAGCACGGCCACGCCGCGCACGGCGAGAAAATCCCGGCTCACAAAAAACGCACCCAGCCCCACCGCGGCGAAGACGAGCACCAGAATCTGCCGGTAGTCGCCAAAGTCCGCCGGGCCAAGCTGGCTCAGCAACCGCAGGAACCACAGCGCCCCGGCGCCGAAAAATACCACCGCCGCGACCGTCGAGCGGGGAAAGGCCTTCGCCGTGCGCTCGACCGGCGTTCCGCTCCAGAGCAACGCCGCGCCCAGCGCGAGCAGCAAAATGGCGGCGGACAGGGTGATGGCGAAAAGAGACATGAAGGGCTGGAGGATGGCGGATAGCGGTTGAAATTTCAATCACCGTTCAGGCGTCGTCTTTTCCCACCACTTCCCCCGCCAGGGCGGCAACGGTGGCGCCGGTGATGCGCACATCCACCAGTTCGCCGAGCAGGCGGGCGGGAGCGTCGAAAAAGACTTTGCGGTAACCGCGCGTGCGCCCGAGTAGGCGGCCCGCGGGGCGTTTGGCCGGCTCTTGCGCGAGCACTTCCTGGGTGGTGCCGATGAGTTCGCGGTGGCGCGCCAGCGATCGTTTTTCGAGAATCATCATCAATTCCTTGTGCCGCGCCTCGGCCACGTCCGCGGGGATTTGGTCGGGCATTTCCGCCGCGGGCGTGCCGGTGCGCGTGGAGTATTTGAAGAGATACGCCATCTCGAAGCCGACTTCCTCGAACAATTCGCGCGTCGCGGCAAAGTCTTCGTCTGTTTCGCCGGGGAAGCCGACGATGATGTCGGTCGAGAACCACAGTTTGGGCTGGGCCGCGCGCAATTTTTCGACGAGGCGGCGGTAGGAGTCGCGTGTGTAGGGCCGGTTCATCGCGCGCAAAATTTTGTCCGAGCCGCTTTGTACGGGCAAATGGACATATTCGCCGAGCTTGGGCAAATCGCGGTGGGCGTCGATGAGGTCGGTTTTAAAACCGCCCGGGTGGGGAGAGGTGAAGCGGAGGCGCAGCAAACCGGGCAGTGCGTGCAGGCGTTCGAGCAATTGCACGAAGGGGGATTTGCCGCCGGCCATCGGAAATTCCCGCCGGCCGTAGCTCGTCACGATCTGGCCGAGGAGGGTGATTTCGCGCGTGCCGTGGGCGACGAGTTCCTCCGCTTCGCGCACGATTTCCTCCATGGGCCGCGAGCGTTCCTCGCCGCGTGTTTTGGGCACGATGCAAAACGTGCAGTGCATGTTGCAGCCTTGCATGATGGATACGTAGGCGGAAATCTGCGGGGCGTTGTCCACGCTGTCGTGCCCGCGGATTTCATTTTGCGAGCCTTCCTCGGCGTCGAGGTCCACAAGGGTTTTCGGGCGGGGACCCTGGCCGTTTTGGGTCGCGAGCAAATTATCGAGATAATCCGGCACGCGATGGAATTTTTGCGTGCCGACGAGCAAGTCAAGGTCGGGCAGCCGGTCGAGCAAATCCACGCCGCGGTTTTGCGCCATGCAGCCGAGTACGCCGACGAGGAAGCGCGGGTTGTGCCGCTTGCGCTTGTTCAAGTACGCGGCCTTGCCGATGGCTTTCTGCTCCGCCAAATCGCGCACGGCGCAGGTGTTGAGCAGGACGATGTCCGCCTGCGCCTCGTCCTCGACCATGGCATAACCGCGCGCGCGCAGGAGCGACGCGACGGCTTCCGAGTCGCGCTCGTTCATCTGGCACCCGTAAGTCTTGATGTGGACGCGGTTCAAGGTGAAAACAGCAATCAAGGAGTTTACCCTTCGCGGGGAGCGTAACCAAGGCAAAATCCAGCTTGGCGGGTGGGTGTCATCTGGCACAATTCGGGCATGAGTTCGAAGAGTGATCTCGCGATTTTCGTGTACGGCTCGCTCCAGCCGGGCGAGTCCAACTGGCCGCGCTATTGCGAAGGGCACGTCGCTGAGCGGCAACGCGCGTGCATCCGCGGACGTTTATATAGATTGAGCGACGGCTACCTCGCGCTGGGGGAACTCGAAACTCAAAACCCGAAACCCGAAACTCTTCCCTGGGTGTGCGGCTGGAGGCTGGTGCTGCGCAGCGAGGCGGCCCTGCGCAATATTGACCGCCTCGAGGAATTTGACCCCGCGGGTCCGCCGGAAAAAAATGTTTACCTGCGCGTGCGAACGACTTGCTTTGTCGATAATGGCGCTGCTGAGCCGACGCCGTTGGGCGAGGTTTGGACCTACACCATGACGCCCGCGCAACTCGCCAAGGAAGGCGCGGTGGAAGTTGCGCCCACCAAGACGACGATTGGATAAGCAACTTTGTCACCCGAAAAATTAGGACACAGTCCTAGACGGCCTGAGTGAATGCCCCCAAGGATTTGCCCGCGCCGCAATCACGGTCCCGCATAATTTACGCTTTTTTGACGCAATCCTCGTCGCAAATCGGGGTTTAACTTGTCAACCTAATGCACCGTGAAAGGCCGGCTTATCTGCCAGCCGACGGCGCATATTATCTCACCCTCATCATCAGGATCATCCCATGAAAACGCATTATAAACTCGTTGCACTCGCCTGCGCGCTGGCCCTCAGCACGGGCGGCAGCTTCGTCCTCGCCCAGTCCTCCACTCCCACCGTTACCTCTCCACCCACCGGCTCTTCGACCAGTCCGCGCCGCGGCATGATGGGCGGCACCTACCCCGGCGGCATGCGGGGCGAACATAGCGGGCAGCCGCGGATGGAACTCGCCCTCGCTTTGTTGCGGGATGCGCGGGCCCACCTCGAGGCCGCTGAACACGACAAGGGTGGTTTCCGCGACAAGGCCATTGCCAGCACGGACGTGGCGATCCACGATGTCGAAGAAGGCATCAAATACGCCCGCGAGCATCCGGAGGAATTTCCGCGCGGTCGTGGTGAAGGTCCCCGTGGGACCAGCACCACCGTGCCTCCGGCAGGATCCTAAGCCGTTCGCCGGTTAAAATCAAAAAGCCGCCCTGCCAAAGTGGGGCGGCTTTTTTGTCGGCAAAATTTTGGGTAACAGAAAAGACGGCGGACTCGAAACTTGTGAGAAAGGTGTTTTTCCCCAATTGTCGCACCCCATGGAATCGGGTTTTTTTGTCAAAGGCCTGGTGGTGGGATTTTCCATCGCCGCGCCGGTCGGGCCCATCGGGGTGTTGTGCATTCGCCGCTCCCTGGCCGGGGGCGTCGCGATGGGGCTGGCGACGGGGCTGGGCGCGGCTACGGCCGATGCCGCGTACGGTTGCGTGGCGGGGTTTGGCCTCACGGCCGTTTCAAGTTTTCTGGTGCAACGACAAACATGGCTCGCACTCATCGGCGGCGTTTTCCTCTGCTACCTGGGGGTGCGCACGTTTCTGAGCAAGCCCGCGAGCGAAACCACCCAATCGTCCAGCCGGAGCCTGCTTTCGGCGTACACGTCCACCGTTGTGCTCACGTTGACGAATCCGGCGACCATCCTGTCTTTCGTCGCGGTTTTTGCCGGCCTGGGTTTGGGCGCCAACGCCAGCTACCTGGCCGCCGCGAGCCTGGTCTTCGGAGTATTCACCGGCTCGGCGCTCTGGTGGCTCATCCTGAGCAATGGAATCGGCCTGTTGCGCTCGCGGGTAAATTCCGCTTGGATGCAGGCCATCAATCGCCTTTCCGGGGTCGCGCTCCTTGCCTTCGGGCTTTACGCGCTCTCCCGAGTGTGATTTCAATTTCAGGCAACCCCCCGCGGCGACCCCATGCAAATCATCCCGTCCATCACCGAAATGCAGGCCCTGGCGATTTCGCTGCGCACGCAGGGCAAGCTCATCGGCCTGGTGCCGACGATGGGTGCGCTGCACGAGGGCCACCTGCGGCTCATTGACACCGCCCGCCAGCGCGCGGATGTCGTCATCGTCTCCATCTTTGTCAACCCCACCCAGTTTGGCCCGAACGAGGATTTCGCCAAATACCCGCGCGCGCTGGAGGCCGACGCCGCCGCGTGCGAAAAGCGCGGGGCCGACATTATTTTTGCGCCGAAGAAGGACGACATTTACCCCCCGGGCTACTCGACTTATGTGACGGAGGAGCGCATCAGCAAGGGGCTCTGCGGCATTTCGCGTCCGGGACATTTCCGCGGCGTGTGCACGGTGGTAAACCTGCTTTTCAACATCACGCGACCCGACCTCGCCATCTTCGGCCAGAAGGACGCCCAGCAGGCCGCCATCATCAAGAAAATGGCCGCCGACCTGTGGCTGCCGGTGCAAATCGTCGTCGCGCCCACGGTGCGCGAGGCGGACGGCCTGGCGATGTCCTCGCGCAACCAATATTTAAGCGAAGAGCAGCGCCAGGACGCCGCGCGCATCTACCGCGCTTTGCGCGAAGGCAAGCGCCTGGTGGACGAGGGCATCCGCTCACCCGACCGCGTGCTGGCCGAAGTCACCCACGTGCTTTCGCAAAGCCGGCGCATCCGCGTCATCTATGTCACAATGGTGGATCGCGACTCTTTCGCGCCCACGCGCGAAATTGTCCCCGGCAAATGCCTGATTGCCGTCGCCGTCTGGGTCAACGACGTGCGCTTGATAGATAATTTGGAGGTGTGAGGCAGATGAAATTCCTCAATCCAAAGTCTGCCTGGTTCCTGGCTGGGCTGATGATTTTCATTTTCGCCGCACCGAACAATTTGTTCGGGCAGGAAAAAGTGTATGCGGAGCAAAACTTCGCGTTCACGCCGCCGGACGGCTGGTCGGAAATCACGAACCAGCCGGCCCAGGCCGGCCTGTTGGGCCGCTTTGGGGATGCGAACAAGACGCGGATGCTGATCGTCGGGTTTTTGGACAGCCACAAGCCGTCCTCCGTTATGGATGAC